>CALLOA010000042.1 GCA_938005265.1 uncultured Granulosicoccaceae bacterium | reverse complement strand
GCCAATTCGATAGCCAACGACGATATTTCTTCTCTCTGTGTGACCCTGGACTCCGAATAGAGCTGCAACATGCCGCCAGCATCATAGCCGAACTCCTCAGATCGCGTGACGGCTTCATCGATTAGCTGTTGGCTGGTTTCTTCATTTTCAGCGAGGTGGAAGTACCAGACACAATGGTAAATATCCAGAATAGATTGCCGCTGCTCAGGAGTTGCGGGCACCTTGGTTGTGGCACAGGAGACCAGTAAAATGGAGCAAACCAGAGTTGTGATTGTATGTCGCACTGTTATTTACGGCTTTTTTTACGGCTTCAGAATCTACCTTTCTGCTGATTATACTGATATTGACCAACAATCGGCACCTACTGTTTCCTGGAAAATTTCTGTTTCTACAAAAAATCAGCTACTAATCTTTTCAAAGATTCCTTTCACGCCGTGCAGACGGGGAGGGTCATATTAAGCCTTAGCTGATATCAATCTTCAAGCCGATTCGGTCTGATCAATGAAAACAGAATTAGGAGAAGAAGAAACTTGCCGAAACAGTTAAACCAGCCACTTCAGGGTAGGCAAGGCGGGGTTTTAACAGACACGACTGCGAGGCCAGGCCGAGCAGGACGTTTTCACAGAACACTACCAGACAACGAAAACGCGTCAAATGGGAGCATGTCGTAATCAGGCCGACGGATAGTTTAAGACTTCGAAGTGAAGTGAACGACCGATTGCAGGCGCGACCGATTCAAATAAAGGGATTGTTGCGATCTAGCAGCGGGCAACGAAAGCCGCGATCATTCAACACAACAGCAACGGATTCAACACAACAGCAACGGATTGCCAGAGGAGAAAGAAAGCTAATTGCTTGAAGGGAAAGCAATAAGCGCCCAACCCATAGGCATGGGCCGGACGCTTTGTGCTTTGAGCAATAAAGCCTGTTAGCTGAAGGTCAACAGGTTATTAACAGCTGTAACACCTGATACGCTTTTCGCGACACGTTCTGCCAGTTCACGCTCGATTGCAGAACCGACTGAGCCACGCAGCGTTACCACACCGTTGATGCAGCTAACACCGATGGTGGTAGCTTCAAGGCCTGGGTCATCAGCAATTGCAGACAAAATCTTGCGTTCGGTCAATACGTCAGCATTAACGTCCGCCGATTCTGGAGCAGAAGGGGCGCCACCAGTAGACGCACAACCAGCAATTGTAAGACCAGCCGCAGCAACAACTACAAGCAACAGTTTTCCGAGATTTTTCATTAGTGTTTCTCCTCTAGAAAAAAAAGTTTATGTTCACAAAAGGTTAATTGCAATAAAAATCAAAAACCCTCTTCGACCATGACTTACAAACGACTGATTAGTCGGCAAACTTTCAATAACCGGTAAATCAAATCTGTCGTTATTCGATCGGCTGGGGAATGTTCAATTTGGCCAGTTTGTTGTCTCGTGAAAAGCAGCAGGTTACCACCGCCTGTTACTTTTCAATTTCTCTCACTATATCTCGTCTCGCGATATGGTGGCAAAGTGCATTTCTAAAAAAACCTTAACGACTTTAATAGTCTGATAACGTACGGGTAGCAAGAAATATTTCAATAACTTCAAAAACAACAACCTTTCAAATAGCACCGAGACTGTTCGGAATTCATCTAACGTCCAGTAAAAACAGGCACTAAGGGCTACGCAGGGCAGTCCTGAATCCAACCGGTTGACCCGTGTGTGTCATAAGTATAACCGGATCTGTGAGTTATGTTGTTTTTTAGCCACACAAAACAGGTTTACAACAGATATCATGCAATATATAGCAATTTTTGCAGGCTTTGCGAGTATCAGGAATACCTCTCAACCAGACCAAAGATAACAAACACACAACCAAGTGACGCTTTGACATAACAATTGGGAACTCTAAAAGTCGACCCACCCGGATTCAATCAGATCCCTGACAATCAGATCCTGAATTAGCAAGGATTTTCACGCTATCATCACGCCATGAACTCAAACACACCGACATTCACAGACTTGGTGAGTAGCTTACCAGCCAGCGTGCCGTTTGTAGGGCCCGAAACTCTGGAGCGAAAACGAGGCAAATCCTTCGATGCGCGCATTGGCGCAAATGAGAGCGCTTTTGGCATTTCACCAGCAGCACAGAAGGCAATGCAGCAAGCACTGCAGCAAAACGGCTGCAGCTGGTACGGCGATCCGGAAAATTTTGAGTTGCGGCAAGAGCTTGCAAAAATGCACGGTGTGCAGAATGACGAGATCTGTGTCGATGCGGGAATTGATTCACTACTGGGCTTGAGCGTCAGAATGTTGGTGGAGCCGGGAGCTGCGGTGGTTACGTCACTGGGCGCTTACCCGACATTTGCCTACCATGTGGCAGGCTTTGGAGGAAAACTAATTACAGTACCCTATCTCGATAACCACGAAGACCCGCAAGCCCTGCTTGCGCAAGCTAGCGATTGCGATGCCCGGATAATCTATTTTTCCAATCCAGACAACCCAATGGGCACCAGCCACCCAGCTCAACGCGTTCAACAATTGATCGATGACCTGCCCCCTGGCTGCGTGCTGGCATTAGACGAAGCCTATGCTGAATTCGCGCACCATTCACTCACACCCGCCATTGATACCAGCAACCCTCAGGTCATTCGCTACCGTACATTCTCCAAAGCTTACGGTATGGCTGGAATGAGAATCGGTTACGTTATTGCCAACCGGGAACTGATTTCAGGGTTTAACAAAATCCGTAATCATTTTGCTGTGAACCGCCTGGCCCAGATCGGCGCTTTGGCCTCACTGCGTGATAATGAATTTCTACCTCAGGTGAAGCAGCGGGTTGAAGCTGGAAGGCAACGTATCTACGGTATGGCTGATGAGCTGGGACTATCATATTTGCAATCCTCAACTAATTTCGTGGCTGTGGATTTGGGGGACGGAGACCGCACACGCTGGTTCCTTGAAGCTCTAACGGATCGCGGCGTCTTTATCCGGATGCCGGGAGTGGCCCCGCTAAGTCGTTACATCCGTGTAGGTGTCGGAACAGCATCTGAACACGAGCAATTTGAATCTGTGTTCCGGCAACTGTTATCTGAATCCGCAACCACCGCTTAACATTAGTTATACTCATTTTCCCTTTTGTACCGGAACAGGTTCCTTGGACAAAAACCAACCCACTACCGGGCAACCGGCTGAACCAAAACAACGCCCGTTTATCGATCTGCTCGTCAGTATCATTATTCCTTCAGTGATTCTGATGAAATTTTCCGGCCCCGATAAGCTCGGAGCCACAGGTGGTCTGATCGTGGCCCTTGCCTTCCCGGTAGTCTGGGGAATCTATGAATTGCTGGTCAATCGCAAGCGAAACTGGGTGGCTGTTCTGGGCGTTATCAGCGTACTACTAACAGGTGGCATAGGCCTGCTTGAGATTGATAGCAAATGGCTGGCAGTCAAAGAAGCAGCTATCCCGGCAGTTATCGGAATAGGTGTATTGGTGGCAAGTAAACTCGGCTTTCCCCTTGTACGCAAGTTGCTGTTTAATCCCGCCATTATGAATACAGAAAAAATAGACGAAGAGTTACTTAAAAAAGGTAACACTGAAAAGTTTGAAACCAGATTGGATCGTGCAAACTATTTTTTCGTAGGCACATTTGGTTTTTCAGCTGTAATGAATTTCGTTTTGGCAAAGTGGATTGTTAAAAGCGATACCGGTACTACCGCATTCAACGAAGAGCTTGGGCGCATGACTTTGCTGAGCTACCCGGTTATTGCCATACCATCAATGCTTATGATGGTTGGCATTTTTTTCTACATCTGGAAAACTGCAAACAAACTAACCGGCCTAAGCCTTGAAGATATGCTCGTCAACCAGGATGAGCCAGATAACAACAGACCGGATGAAGAAAAATAAAAGCACCTGAAAACAAACGCACTTCATTTATCCTACAGAATCAAGGCTGCAAAATAGAATCCGCCAGCTAGAATCGGCTACATAGCTAGCCTGGAGGCACCTACTATGCGCCAATTCTGCTAATGCTTGTCTTCTTTATCAAAGAACAGCAGCAAGGGTGGTAGAAAAAAGAAGTCGGCAAGCAAAGCTAAACCAATCGTAACAGCACTGAGCAACCCCATTTCCGCGGTTACTCTGAAACCGGACAACGCCAGAACTGCAAAACCTGCCATTAACGTAATAGACGTTATCCACAAAGCCACGCCAACCGTTGAAAACGCAAACCTGACGGCCTCCGGGGGTGTTAACCCCATTTCACGCTTGGCACGCAAATATTTGCTGAGAAAATGTACGGTATCGTCAACGACAATACCCAGTGTAATTGCAACTACTACCGCTACTGAAAGACCAGCAACACCAACGAGATACCCCCATACACCTAACGCCATAGCAGCAGGCACCAGATTTGGTACCAGACTCAGCAGACCAACGCGTACGCTGCGCAATGCAAAAATCAGGATGAAGGAAATAGCTGCCAGCGCAAACAATGATCCGAACAACATGGAATTAATATTTCGCCCGGAGATATGCGCAAATATCAACGAAAGGCCACTGCCTTTGACTGCCTGATCAGGCACATTTTGCTGCAACCATTGCTCAGCTCTGGCGTTAAGCTTTCTTAATTCTGCAGACGAAGCATCCCGAACCAAAGCTACCACTCTACTGGATGATCGGGATATATCTATTTGGTGAGTCAAGTCCAGTCCATATGGCAATGCCATTTCATACATCAACAACAACTGTGCAGCTAGCGGCCTGGATTCCGGCAGCACGTGAAAAGCAATGTCGCCGCCATTCATCGACTGATTTAAATCCTTCAATACCTCAATTATTGATGAGGTGCTGGTGACGCCGGGTTGTTGTAGCAACCAATTCTCGAACGCTACAACTTTTTGCAGATATTCCGGTTCAAGCACTCCACCTTCTTGCCTGGCCGGGAATGGATATTCCAGAGCATTCATGCCCGTCAAATTTTTCTCGACAAAATCAGTGTCACGCCTTAGCTGGTAACGATCATCAAAATACTTGATAAAATCATCATCCAGCACAATACGAAAAGAACCCAGACTTGACACGACTACAACAACAGTTGCTAAAGGCAGGAGCACAGAGCGCCGACGTAGGACCCAGTCCGCAAGCGATGTCATGACACCGGACATAAATCCAGGCCCTGACTGCACGCGAAGCCGAACAAAACAAAGAACACCCGGTAACAACGTCACACTTAACACCAAGGTCGCCAAGACGCCCAAGGCCACCATATTACCCAACTGCCTGAATGGAGGCGCATCAGAGAAATTAAGACTGAGAAAACCGATAGCTGTTGTAATACTTGTTATTGTCACCGGGGCAAAATTTACTCTGACCGACTCGTTAATTGCCGCTGTCTGAGTGAACCCCGATTGCATCTGCTGCCTGATGGTTGCCAGAACATGCACACAATAGGCAACAGATAGCGACAGTACTATTACCGGCGCACCTGCGGTTCCCGCGTTCATGCGAGCGCCCCACCAACCAGTCATACCCAACATCGTACCGGTAGCAAGACCAATCAAAAGAAGCGCACTGACGACAAGCCAGAAAGACTGCAATGAGAGGCCAAGAATTATAACGATGAGCAACAACATCAACGGGCCAAGTACACGGTTATCAGCGGCAGGAACTTCCACAAATGCGGCGTCAAAAGTCGTGCCTCCAGTTAAATAAAAATTTACACCGGGGTAGCGCTGCTCAAAGTCAGCAACCATTGAACGAACGTATTCAACAATAGTGAAGACTGCTTTGGGATCTTCCTCAGGCTTTTGGACCGTAATATTGATTGCCGTCACTCGAGCATCCGCAGACACCGTGCTATTGATCATCGCGGCCTTGCCCATGACATAATGTTCAACTCTTTTTACATAGCTATCGTCGTACTCAATCCCGGTTTCTATCAAGTCCTGCACACGAATATCATCACCTGATGCTTGCGTGTACTGAAAATTAGACAAGGAGTTCACACGATTGGAGAAGGGCACCTGCCATGATGCTTCTGTCAACTCAACAATTAGTTTGAATATGTCAGGCGTGAATACTGTGCCGGAATCAGGTGAAATAGCGATGAAGGCGTTGTCATTTTTACTGAACGTAGCCTCCATCTCCTGCAAGGCCTTTAACTGGGGATTATCTTCACTGAAGAAAATCCTGCTATCAGGCGTTGAGTCTAAAAATTTGAGGCCAGCTATGGCAACAAGGCAGAAAAAGAACGGAACCAATACAAACCAGAGTGGATTAGCAACCAGGAACTTCGCATAACGCGAATATAATTGCTCATCCAGGCTTGGCTTCATTTATTAACAATAACTATTCAAGCGCGAGCGAATCACCAGCTATGCCATCAACAGCTACAATTCTCGAAGTTGCCAGTTCCTGCCTTACTTTTTTCCAGGGTTGGTACTCGTCACAATGATAGAATTCGAGTAATCGCTGCATATCAGGAAACTCGATAATAACCATTCGGACTGGTTGCCAATCACCCTCCAACCTATTCATCTCGCCACCACGCGCACGATATTGGCCACCAAATTTTGCAGCGATTTTAGGCGTATTTTCAAGGTAGCCACTCTCCCGATATTTGTTCATATCGGAAACGTCAACATCAGCCAAGACAAATGCAGGCATAAGAAATAGAATTATTTACAAGATAAGAACGGAAAAGCCAAAAGTGAAGTTCATTAATGGCGCGTTATTCACATTCTATAGATCAAAACGCTTCCTGTCAGCCCGGCCACAAAGAACAGTATCAACAACCTGAAAGAAAATTCTCTCGTGGATCTATCGATTAGCAGAAACCTTATACGACACTGAATCATTGCAAAAATCTGCGATGACTAAAGTTATAACTAATAAAACAGGACAATATCAAAACAAGTTATTCCTGTTTCGAAACATCGGGTAGGTTGCGGCGTTTCCAGCGCAATAAATTTCCGGTGCAATAAAAAAGCGCGCCTGTCAGACAGTGCGCGCTAATCTCAAAAATGATCTAGCCGTAGAGGTAGGTTACCGGCCTAGCCCTCCGGAATCGTCAAGGGAACAAACGTTCTTGAATCACCACGTTGCACAAGCATGGGGATAGATTTTTCACGTGGTAACTTGCCCGAAATTGCTTCCAGCTGTTTCGCTGACTCAACGGGTTCTCGGTTTATAGACACGATAACGTCACCTGCCTGCAGACCTGATTTGGCAGCCGGACTATCTTTTTCAACGTCAGTGACTACCACACCGTTTTCAAGGCCAAGTTCTTTAAGCTCGGCTTTTGCAACCTCGGTAACCATAATGCCAATTCCGGCATCAGCGGCAGTTTGCTTTACCTTGACAAGCTTCTTGTCGGACTCCAGTTCAGCAATCTCCACCATGATTTCTTGTTCTTTGCCATCACGTAAAACTTTTACAGGCACCGATGTATCAGGCAAAACTGCCCCAACCATTGGTGGTAACTTGCTGGAGCTTTCAACATTCCGGCTGTTAAAGTTAAGGATGATATCGCCGGTTTTAAGACCCGCTGCCTCTGCCGGACTACCACCGATTACGTCAGCAACCAATGCACCTGTGGGACGGTCCAGACCAAAGGATTCTGCAAGAGCCAGATTGACATCCTGTATCTGAACTCCTAACCAGCCGCGACTTGCATAACCCTTAACTCTTAGCTGTTCAGCAACGACACGTGCCACGTTAATCGGGATTGCAAACGACAAACCCTGGTAGCCCCCTGAACGTGAATAGATTTGCGAGTTCACACCGATCACTTCACCCTCAATGTTAAATAACGGCCCCCCTGAATTACCTGGATTCACAGCTGCGTCTGACTGTATAAACGGCACGTAGGTCTCATCGGGCAGATTGCGGGCAACTGCTGAAACGATACCCTGCGTTGCTGTATGCTCAAAACCAAAAGGTGAGCCTATAGCAAGCACCCATTCACCGACCTTCAGATCGTCCGAATCACCCAGCCTTGCCACAGGTAAATTTTCACCGTCAATTTTAATTACAGCTACATCAGTGCGCCTGTCACTACCAATAAGCTCAGCATCAAATTCACGCTGATCAGCAAGCGAAACCCTGATCTGCGTAGCATTATTTACGACATGGGCATTGGTTATGACATAACCGTCATCCGAGATAATGAAGCCCGATCCAAACCCGGAACCACGTCTTTCGCGCTGCGGTTCATAAAATCGACGCATGAATTCCGGCAACTGCTCCAGTTGCTCAGGAGAAAGACCTGTGGCGGGGTTGGCAGACTCCCCCGTTATGACCGCTATTTTGACTACAGCGTCTCCTTCTTCCTCGACCAGTTTTGCAAAATTGGGCAAGCCATCGGCATAAGCTGTGTTTATGCTCAAAATTGTGACTAAGAAAACCTGCGCCACGCAAAACAGATATAATCCGCGTGACAATACGCGTGATCGAAAATTTGAGGAAGCAAGACTGTTTTCCGACCCGGCAGCTGCCGAAAAAGTAAAAGCACGAGATGCACTCATGTGCCTGCCGTGTTTTTTAGGCTTACCATCACTGTAAGCAGAAAACTTCTTTAGAGACATTGTTAAATTTCCATTGGTGGACTGTAAAAATTTATTCATCACTAATTGCGATCTAATCGCCCCTGTATTGGCCTGCATATAAAATTGGCCTGCATATAAAAAATGACAGCAGAATTAGTAATGGTTTAAAGCGCAAATTTAAAGGCACTGCAGTTTACGAAACAGTTTTGATTCAACAGGATATTAAAAATATTGTGCATTTTCCGATCTTTCGCTCTCTAATATACGAAGCAGCACCCTTAAACAGAACTCTAAAAGATTAAAATCACGTAATTAAGTTTCAGGTTTATTTTGCAATTGCGGCACTAACTGACGCAGTATTGTTGACACATGCACGCCAACACGGGTTGCATTACAGATCCGTCACCACCAGATACTCGAGTCAGGGCTAATATAGGGATACTATGAGAATTTTACTAGTAGAAGACGACACGGAAGCGGCGAGTTACCTCGTCAAGGGACTTACCGAAAGCGGCCATTCAGTTGAGCATGCTGC
>CALLOA010000041.1 GCA_938005265.1 uncultured Granulosicoccaceae bacterium | reverse complement strand
GCTGGAAAAACTGCCTGTGTTGAAGCCGCCGCCACTGGATGCAAACAGAGCCGAGCTGGCTGCTAGTGCCACTGCGGCCAGCGATATCTGGTAGATGCTTTTCATAATCACTTTACCGTTTATTTTTACCGTGTTTTATCGGGTTAAAGTTATCGTGTTAAATCGTCTGAACAATAGTATGAAATCGTCCCTGTCTTCCAACTAGACTCGATAGTTATTCATGAGTTCCACTGTAATATGCCGTCTACGCAAGGTTTATTGAATTTGCTCAATAACCCCTTATTTTACCCAGCGTGATTTTATCCAGGGTGAACGGAAATATTGTTTTACAGTATCATGGAGCTGATTTCACGGCTCATCGTGAATTATCGTTAGTTATAGAGTGTTCTGAAGTCCGGTATCCGTGTTTCACTATTTGATCGAATTTTGAGTTTCCAAAAATGTGGGCTGTGTTGATTGTCAGCTCCCCTTCCTCAGTTAAACATCATGTCACTGCAGAAAAATAATCAACTGATCGTGTTTGCGCGCGCGCCTGAGTATGGTCGTGTCAAGAAGCGCCTGGCACGGGATATAGGCTGTGAAGGGGCGCTGCAATTCTATCGCGACACATTAACCTCATTACTACACAGGTTGAATGACGGGCCGTGGCAATTGAGTGTATCAGTAGCGAATCCCGGCGATGAAGAACATCCGGTTTTCAAGGGTTTCGATACCACTGCGCAGATTGCCGGTGACCTTGGGCAACGAATGAAGGCAGCGCTGGACCAGTACAAAGGGTCTCGTAGAATAATTATTGGTAGTGATATACCCATGATTGAGCGTGCACACATCGAGCATGCATTTACCTGTTTGTCTGACCATGAGCTGGTGTTCGGTCCGGCAATCGACGGTGGATTCTGGTTGATTGGTTGCGCTGAACAGTTTTCAGCCCTGGATACTGAGGATGATGAATTTATGAAAAGTGTACGTTGGTCCAGCAGCCATGCACTAGCGGATACTCTTGCAAGCTTGCCCGCCAGTACGCGCGAGCATGTTGCGACTGTGAACACCTTGTCTGATGTGGATGACGGCGAATCCTACCGACAATTCAGTGAAAGTTTACCTCGTTAAATACCGACGCCAATGCGGTAACGAATTTCCCCAGATAGCACAATATTGTCTGCAGGCACCGTACCTGAAAATCCCAGCACTATATCGTAGCCACCAGGTGCGAGTAGAAAATCCAGTACATCGGTTTCACTGTTGACTACGGTGAGATTGAGGTTTCTTGCTGCGCTGGCGATTTGCGGGTCACCATCAGGTAGGGTAGCAATGAGTAGCTCGTTGGTCGTGCCGTTAAAATTGGCACGAATCGAAACATTAAGTGCCGAGACAAAATCAAAATTGTCGAGCGCACCGTCTTCGATTTGATCCTGATCAGAAGTGTCAAGGATATTCAAACGTAAATTCCGAACGCGAACGAAGGAGACAAAATCAGAGCCGGAACCTAAATCCAGTTCAGGGCTGGGCAGTGCCAAGCCGGCTGACAGACTCAGCTCAACGGGGAGGAGTGCCCCCGGAATGGTAACTACCGGCAATGGTTCAGTCATTGCTCTGGTGCCCAATGTTAGTCCGGCATCACAAGCGCTTAGCAAAAGCGCCAGGCAAGAGGTTGTGAAAACCGAACTAAGTTTTCCGTATAGCATGCTTGTTTCGATTTCTGCTTTCACTTGTATTTGCTGTGCAGTCAAGTAAGGTTAAAACCGGCCCTACCATGTTATGTAGGGCCGGCCGATTGCACTCGTGCAAATTCAGGAGTACACGAGTTTGGTGCTCATTGGCTGGGCACTAACTAGAAACCAGCGATGCCGACAAACATTCTGGCTCTGAAGAGGTCCGGATCGGAGACTTCTACATCCTGCATTCTTTCCAGTGTGCCGTCTTCACCAATTTCGTATTGCGCGATTCGGCCGTCATTGTTGACTACCTGGTACAGAAAGGGGTATGCGATCTCGGCGTCCAGAACGCCGACGCCGTTCTGACTATCATCACCTTCGATGTTGGTACTGCCAGCCAGAGATTCAAGTCGTGTCAAACCGCCTTCATCACCCACTGCGTAGCTGGTGATCGTGCCATCTGGTGTATTGCTAACATAAGCGAAGTCGCCGTTGGGTGTTTCGACAAATTCGACCCAGCAGCCGAAAGTAAATCCGGTAACAAGAGGGTCACCTTCAACACCCGAACTCAGCGAAATACCCGTTAACGAACCGTTTTCTTCTACACGGTAGCTGGATAACGCACTTAAGCCTGCAGCGCCATTGTTGCCTTCAGAAACCAGCAAAAATGTGCCGTTGTCGGATGGGTAAAGATCGGTGCCAAACGGTTGGGGTGTAATGCTGGGGATCGCTGTTAAACGAACTTCGCCACTATCATACTGCAGGGGTAAGTAGTCTTCGCCTAAACGTACATGAACGATTTCATTGGTACGTCGTTGTGTAACGTAGAGGTTGCGGCCATCATCAGAGAACTCTATGGAGCCGGCATTCGCACCCACTTCAGTCCACTCGGATCCTTCAAGCTCGGTAAGTGAACCGTCGTCCCCGACTCTGAAGCCGATAATGCTGGCGTTCGTGCGATTGCGATCTGATGGCAGGGTGCCAAGCTCGTCACCATTTTCGTCTACAAAGTTGCCGGTGTTGACTACGTAGAGAATGTCTTCGAACTGCGTAAGTGATACCGGGTTCTGGCCGCCGGTCTGGCCACTTGTTGAAACATTAAGATCAGCTGGAGTCAGTGAGTAGTCGTCGTTGATACGGAATGAGCTAATCGATTCACTGCCGGCGTTAACCGCAAACACGAATCGCCGATCTTTCGATACGATTAATGGATCCTGTGAAGCCAGCGGGTTCGCACCACTGTTACGTATGTTTTCACCAACACCACCTGTGTTGTAAACACCGATTTGAGTTAACACGCCATCCGCGCCCCTGGAGTAGGCAACTATCTGGTTAACACGGTCAGGTTCGCTGGCTGCGTCTTCCGAGCTGGAAATCTGTTGTGATGGGTCGTGTTGGTTGGTAAGCGCATACATGGCACCGTTTGCACTGCCTCCATCATCATTAAGGTTATTGCCGGGGAAATTTACCACCAGCGAACCGTCGTCATTGGTTGAAACCAGGATATCCACTGACTCGCCGTTGTTCAGACTTGTTTCAAGGCTCTCCAGAGAGAGACCCTGTTCGTCTGTGCAGGCAGCAACAGTGACCAGTACCGCGGCACTTGCCAACCCTGTTATTTTTCGTTTGAAGTCTGCAGGTGTTGCAGGCTTTGTCTTGACTTGTTTAAACATAAATCACCTTTTTGTAAAAGATATTCTGATTACGGTATGTTTATCCAGAATTAGAATGAAACAATGCCCTGAGTGTTCTCTGCAGGAAGATTTCCGCTGACTACTTCAACCAAAGACAGATTGCCGTCTGCAACCGCAAAGACACCAACTGCTCCAGACAGACCGAACAGCTGGTAGAGGTAGTCTCCGTCATCAGTTATGTCGAGATCGATCCAGCCATCAGTTTGTGAAAAAGCAAGACCACCGTCGGTGATAGTCCCACCACCCGTGCCTGAGGCAGCGACTTCATTGACGAGCTCTATGTTGCCGGAGGCATCAGTGAATCGAAATGTGGAGATCGTCGAATCGATGGCATTGCTGACATAGAAATATTCGCCATCTGGATCAAGCACTATCCAACAAGTCGTGATCTGACCTTCGCCACGGGTGGCAGATTGTCCAGCAATTAAATCCAGCTGTGCGCCAGTGAGGGAGCCGTCACCACCAACCAGATAAGTGGAAAGAGAGCCTGATTGCAAACCCGGAAAGTTAGGAGGATCACCGGCAGCAGTGAACTCTCTAGCTTCTGTGACAAGAGCAAAGGTGCCATTGGAGCGCTCTACTACCTCAAAGCCAATCGCTGACGGTAAATTTCTGTTCTCTGCGTTGCCTTGCAACGTTGATGTCGCTGCACCGGTTGCAGTCTCTGAAGGGATTCCATCCGCATTGATCGTGAATGCGACCATAGAATCTTCGTTTGCACTAGCAAGTTGGTTAGAACCTGCATTGATACTGGCAACCAGAAGGGTGCTGCCATCGGGTGAGAACCGTACTGCTGATGGACGGTTATCTAGCTCACGCAGTGAACCGGGTATCGATGTCAGGTTGCCGTTTTCAAAGGTATAACCGTAGATCGAGCCTTCCTGATCAGGTTCGCCCTGGAATTCGCCGTCAGCATCAATATTAGTTACGTACACTATGCCGTTGTTATAGGCCAGGCTGTTCGGGCCTACACCTGCTGTGCTTTCAGTATCAACCAGTTCAAGACTCATGTCGTCGTTGATTTGCATAACCGAAATGGTGTTGCTTCCGGCATTAACTGCCATCAGGTATTCATTGTCGGGTGTGTTTATTATCGAGTAGGCGGATATTAACGGGTCAAGACCTTCGGGTCCGTCAAAATCGCCGCCCGATCCACCTGTTGGAAATTCACCAACAAGTTCAAGTGTTCCGTCATCATCACGGCTGTAGGCGACGATTGTGTTCTCGTCGAGAATGTTGCTCATAACGAATACGCCACCTGCGGCTGCTGAATTACCGGTTGCATCTGAACTGATAACGAGGCTGCCGTCATCATTGGTGGAAATATTGATGGCTACTTCTTCACCGGCTGCCAGGTCCGATTCGATGGCAGACAGAGTAGGGTTTGAGTCACATGCTGCAACGGCAAACAATACCGGCAGACTGCAGGCCAGCAATGGACGCATAGACTTTTTATGTACGTTGTTTTTTCTGTTGAATTTTTTGTTAAGTAATTGCATTTTCATCTCCGGTGGTTTATGCAGAAAATAAGTCGGTGTCGTGACTTTGTTTTCTTTCTCAATATTTGAGGTCGAATGTCGTAACATAACAATGCGGTAACCTAAACATCAGGTAACGCTGCTTGAGATGAAGCTCTGCGGGGTTAGTTCATCGCTTGAATAAATTGAAAAAAGCACATGAACTTTTTTGAAATTGCCAGTCGGGAATAAATTGAAAAAAAATATTTCTTTTTATGATTAAAAAAATTTTCTTCTTTGTTTCTAACAAAAAGGAAGATACATGTAGTTTCTGACAAGGTATGAATTCTACTTGTCGGGTGATAGTGAAATGACATCTACTAATGGAGAATAAGTTGTCTGGCTCTGAGTAGTTACTGCAGCAACTTATCGGATGGTGAATTGGTGTGTCGCGCTATTTAGCTTTTGTCTTGCGGCCATGCTAAATCGAGTCTTGCGGCCATGCTAAATCGAGGTATGTATCCGGTGAGTAATTCTGACGTATTTCTAACGAGTTTCTGACAGCGACGATTCGAAAATCAAAAGAAGTGCTCCTTGTACAACGTGAATGACTTTTTTCGAAGAGCAAGGAATCCAGTCCGTGGAACAAATTCAGATTACATTTGTCCGGTGGTATCTGAATCAAAAATCAATGTGATGCATTCTAAGTTAAAGCAGCTATATGTATGATTTCTATATCAAATCGATCGAGTAAATATTTTTTATGAATACAATAAAAAAATTCAATCGAAATGCGAAAAAAAATATTTATTTACCCGGTAAAAAACACCTGATCCCGACGAATGATGGTTGCTTATAGCGAATAAGGAAAGATGTTCGCGGGCAGTCTTGTAAAAACTATATGTGAAGTGCTCTAACCAGTTTTGGTTCTAACGAGTTCCCGCTTCAACTGGTTCCTGATTTAACGAGTCCCATAAGTGGTTTCGCTAAACGGATTAGGCATGTCTGATGGTATGCATCTCCAGTAAGGGGCAGGAGCATCCAGAGTTGCGCCCAGTGCGGCTGCGGCTCGCCATGGCCAGCGTGGATCGGCCAGGAATCCACGTCCCAGCATGACGGCATCCGCTTTGTTCTCGCTGATAATCTGATTCGCATGCGCGGGGTCGGTAATCAAGCCAACCGCCGTAACCGGGATATCCACTGATTGTTTCAACTGTTCTGCAAAGGGTACCTGGTACCCGGGTTTGATTTCGATTTCTTGTAGTGGAGAAATACCGGCAGAGGACACATCAATAAAGTCACAACCTTTAGCCTGTAATTGTTGGCAGAAGACCACGCTTTGCTCGATAGTCCAACTGTCTGTCGCCGTTGAAACGTTTTCCAGCCAATCGCTTGCTGAAAGCCGCACACCGATGGGTATGGTTCGACCACTTGCGGCAATAGCGTTTTTAACTTCGTCAAACACGCTAAGTGGAAACCGCATTCGGTTTTCCAGCGTACCGCCGAATTGATCAGTTCTCTGATTAGCTACCGGTGACAGAAACTGGTGCATCAGATAACCATGTGCCATATGTATTTCAATCAGGTCGAATCCTATTGAACAGGCACGTTGGGTAGCGAGCCGAAAACTCTCGGATATTTTTGCCAAACCGGAATCATCCAGTTCATTGGGAACAGGCTCTGCTTCTCGATGCGCTATGGCGGATGGGGCAACTGTTTGCCAACCTCCTTCGTCTGGTAGCAGTGCAACCCCCTTGCGCCATGGCACATCGCTTGAAGCTTTACGCCCAGCATGTCCGAGTTGCAGACCAATAGGCATCGTGGAGATTTGTCTGACATGGTGAATGGTATGACGCATTGCGTCTTCAGTGGCGTCGTTAAACAGGCCCACACAGGCCGGAGTAATCCTTCCACGTGGTTCGACTGCGGTGGCTTCGACCATAAGCAAGCCGGCACCGGATAGTGCCATAGTGCCCAGATGCGTCTGGTGCCAGGGTTGCATAAGACCGTCCCTGGCACTGTACTGGCACATCGGCGACACAATGATACGGTTACTTAAGTTCAGAGAGCCAAGTGCCAGTTCAGAGAATAAGGTTGTCATCTATTTATGCACCTGAATGATAGTTTTATCTGAAAGTACCTGCTTTTTATTGGTATCGTTTGAGTGTGCGATAATCACAAACGCCCACGCCGAATCCAACCAGGGTATCTGTACGCATAGCGTACAACTCTGGCGAGATGTAAATATGTGGTTTGTACATCGTGAGTTCACCAGGCGTGCCCTGAAAACTGTACCCAACCAAGGTCTACTATGCATATTGATATGTCAAGCCTTTCTCCGGTAGAAGCTTATGCTCTGATGACGCAGACGGTCATTCCGCGTCCCGTTGCGTGGATACTGACCGAAAACACTAACAACAGCTACAACCTTGCACCATTTTCTTATTTTAACGGACTCTCCAGTGATCCACCGATGATTATGGTTTCATTCGGGCTTGCACCGGACGGTGCGCTGAAAGATACTCGCAGCAATATTGAAGCGCGTAAGGAATTCATCGTACATATTGCACACCGGGAAATGGCAGAAGCCATGACACAATCATCTGCCACTTTGCCGCCCAATCAGTCAGAGGTTGAAATGCTTGAGCTTGAGCTCGCCGAGATGCCCGGTTCCTCATTGCCCCGGCTTGCCGATTGTCGTATAGCCTATGCCTGCGAGTATGACTCAATCCATAAAATCAAAGACCAGGCAATCCTGTTTGCCACGTTAAAACACTTTTACGCAGCGGAAAGCGTCATTGGTAAAGATGCGAAGGGTCGGATGTGTGTCAATGCGGTAGATGTTGATCCGCTGGGGCGCCTGGGTGGCGGGGAGTACTTTGGTGCCGGGGAGCTGATCTCGGTAGAACGCCCTGCCTAGTTGCCTAGTTGCCTAGTCTGGCCGCCTTCTCCAGCGGCCGATACTTTTGAAGCCGTACAGGCTATCGGCAAAGGGGCGCCACATCATGTCGAAAAATCCTGTGTAACGTCGCTCATTCGCCCGCAGCCCTACTGTTAGGCTCTCTTTTTCCAGAGCGATCAGTCGTGTTTTGAATATCCAATCCCAAATTGACAACACATAACCGAAGTTTTTGTCGTAGTGCTGCGACGCTGTGCTGTGGTGGATTTGATGCATAGCCGGGCTTATGAATAAACAACTGATTCTGGGGCCGAAGCCAAGCCAAATGTGTGAATGGCGACAGTTGGCGGACATGTAGTAGAAGAAGTGAATTGCTGAAGTCTGGATAATCAGGAGTCTGTCGATATCCGTGCCGTAAAAACGCGTGAATGCGAAATAACCAAGGCCCTGAATCGAGAAAGCTACTGTTGCATGCATGATGTAATCAACCGGATGATGTCGATTGGCAGTGAAAGGCGTCAAGACTTCTGCTGAATGATGCACCTTATGGAATGCCCATAACCAGGAAATCTTATGTTGGCAGTAGTGAATGATAAAGAATCCGAAATCTGTACAGAGCGTGAATATAATGGTGTATAACGCGCGGTCAAAAAATGTTGGCGTTTTTGAAGTTCTGGGTACTTGCCACTGCGGTGCGAGAAAATCCGTAACTGTCTCCAACACTCCCATTGCCGAGCTGATGATGCTGAAGATGAACGGAAATATACCGAGCTTTAAAACGAGTATTAACATCAACCAGATTTTCAGATCAGTCCGGGCAGATGCGTGTTTATAGATCTCTGCAGGAAATAAATAGCTGGTAAACGAGCCATATTGCTTTTTTTCAACATGCAGGTAAACAGCCAGCGCTATGCACAGATAACACAACATGAAAAACCAGTAATGGCGACTACTGGAGACCATAAATATTTTATTGAAGGTCTGCAGTACTTCCGCGGCTAAAAAACTGGCTGATTCAGATGTCATGTGGAAAGTGCTTTGAGCTTGAATTGCTTAGTAAGTGTTATTGCCGCTCTCCGGCGCAACAGGGTTGTATTGTTTTCGGATTTATTGTGCAAATTCTACAGTAACCAATACTGACAATCCTGCCAGACGCTACCAGATTTGTATCCTGCCACATCTCAGCTGTGCTTCTTGTCTCAGTTCGTATTGCGGTTGCTCTACATAAATGATTTGGTAACTCCATAGTGTGCAGTGGCGCGGTTATATAGAGTCAGCAATAGAATGGTTCGGCCGCTACAGTCTCCGTTACACAAACTTTTACATATGAAGCAGAGGCTGACTGGCAAGAGAGATTCTTGTCCAGCACCTGATCTTTATTGTATTCGTTGTTTGGTTAATCCATGAGCCATTGAGGAAAAAGTGGCGGACACAGGCCCAGCTGGAAGTACTGGCCTTAAATGCAATTGTGTTCTGGATAGGGTTTCCATCAATATGCGATTTTTTTGGTAACCCGGTAGTTCGACCATCAGGAATGAAGATTATCCATGAATCTGTTTTATCCGGAAATAAACAGCGTACTTATCATTGACGATGATGGGGATGCGTTGGCTGACCTGAAAGAAATGGCTGAGCGATCTGGTTATCAGATCTTTGTTGCAGGTTCCTGGGCCGCTGCACTAGTGCAGTTGGCGGCAAATAATATTGACGTCATATTTTGCGATCCGGTTTTTAATGCTGACATTTCCGGTGATCAGGTATTGCAGCTGGTGCAGTTGCACTATCCCTACATCAGGGTTGTACTGATGGCTGATGGTATGAGCGATGAAGCCAGTGCTAGATTGTTGCAAAATGGCGCGTCATTTTATGTGGAAAAACCGATTTACGAAGATGAATATCAGGAAATTGTATTGCATCTGGATGAGGAGCAATTCCTGCAGCCGGGCAGAAACGCCATAGGCTCCGACAGTCCAGGGTTGTTCCGGAGCTAAGCTAAAAAGGGATGAGGGTCTGTGTCCCTGTTAGTGAATTAGATTCCCCTTTATGATTTGAAAAAGGGAGATTCAAAGCGGGTCGTTGGCAGATGGTTGTTTGAACTTCTGAACTACTAGCCAACCAGTTGGTTCATCTGGAATATCGGTAACAGGATTGCCAGAACGATAGCGAGAACCGCACCACCCATAATCAAAATGATAACGGGCTCAAACAACCCCAGAAATATCGAAATCAGCGAATCCACTTCGCGTTCCTGGTGAGTAGCTGCCTTTTCAAGCATTGTGTCCTGCTTTCCTGATTCCTCACCACTAGCCAGCAAATGCAACATCATCGGTGGAAAATAGCCGGTTTTTTCCAGTGAACCGCTAAGTTTGGCCCCCTCACGAACCTGAGCTGCTGCAGTATTTACAGCCTTGCGCATGGGGCGATTAGTGATAACTTGTGAGGCAATATCCAAGGCTTCCAGTACGGGTACGCCACTGGCTGACAGAATGCTTAGTGTGCGAGCGAACTGGGAAGCGTTAAACCCACGAACCAGTTTGCCTATTATGGGCAGCCGCAGCATAAATGCATGTACGCGGGTCTTGAAACCTTCATTAACCATGGCTCTTTTGTAAACCACGAACAGCACCACCAGGGTTAACAGAACGATCAGGCCCCATTCGCGTACAAACGCCGAAAGTGCCAGCATGGTTGTAGTTAATACAGGTAATTCCTGGTTCATGCTGTCAAAAACCTGAACAACCTGCGGCACAACATAGCCAAGAAGAAATGCCACAATCCCGATGGACGCAATAACCAGCATACTGGGGTAGATCAGCGCTTTTTTAACCGTAGCCTGTGTCGCCTGCCGGTTTTCAAGGTACTCGGCCAAACGCTCAAGCACGCCGTCCAAGTGCCCGGATTGTTCACCTGCGGCAACCGTTGCACGATAGATCTCCGGGAAAACCTTTGGGTAATCGCTAAGTGCGGCAGCAAAAGAATGCCCTTCTACGACTTTAGAGCGAACCGACAATACCAGTGATTTGATCTTCTGCTTGTCTGTCTGCTTGCCTACCGCTGCCAATGCCTCGTCCAGAGGTGTGCCTGACCCGGTCAGAGTGGCTATCTGACGGGTGATCAAAGACAGTTCTGTGGTTGAAATACTACCGCGAAAATTACCTTTTGAATTGCTGGAGCTGGTGAGCTTGGCTTTTGCGCTGCTCTCGGATATTTCAAGTGGTGTCAGCTGCTGTGCGCGTAGCTGGCTACGGGCCATGCGCGCGGTATCAGCTTCCAGAACACCTTTTTTCTCCCGTCCGTTGCCATCGAGTGCAACAAAATCAAACGCTGCCATGGCTCAGGGGTTAGCTCTTGCGTACTACGCGAAGAACTTCTTCGAGAGATGTTTTGCCTTCACACACCAGCCTCATACCATCATCAGTGATGCCAGGTGAGGTCGTGCGTGCATAGGCTTCCATGTCCTGTTCAGCGCCGCCATCATGAATCATGGTGCGCAGTGTGTTGTCTATGGAGACCACCTCGTAAATACCGCTACGGCCAATATAACCGCTGTGATTGCAATCGCTGCAGCCATGCGATTGCGAGACGTTGACGGCCTCTTCGCGAGTGATACCGAGGGTTTTCAGTTCAAGGTCGGTCGGGGCATAAACCTTTTTGCAGTTATTACATAGCAAGCGGACCAGGCGTTGTGCTACCAGGCCGACCAATGATGACGAAAGCAGGAAGGGTTCAATGCCCATGTCACGTAAACGTGTTACTGCGCCAATGGCCGTGTTTGTATGTAGTGTTGAAAGTACGAGGTGACCGGTCAAACTGGCCTGAACCGCAATTTCTGCTGTTTCCACGTCGCGAATCTCGCCAACCATTACGATATCCGGATCTTGCCGCAATATAGCGCGCAAACCGGTGGCAAAGTCCATGTCCACCTTATTATTGACCTGAGTCTGGCCGATGCCGTCAAGGTCGTATTCAACCGGGTCTTCAACCGTCAGGATTGATGATTTTGTGGTGTTCAGTCTGGACAGGGCAGCATAAAGTGTCGTGGTTTTACCTGAACCGGTCGGGCCTGTTACCAGAATAATGCCGTGCGACATCGATAAGGTTTGCACCAGATTGTTGAATGCCCCTTGAGGCATGCCAAGGCTTTCCAGATTAAGCCTGCCAGCCTGTTTGTCCAGTAGTCGCAGTACCACTCGCTCGCCGTGTTCTGATGGCAAAGTAGAAACACGCACATCAACAGGGCGCCCGGCCACGAGTAAGGCCATGCGACCGTCCAGCGGCAGGCGGCGCTCTGATATATCGAGTTTGGCCATTACTTTTATCCGCGAGATAACCAGAGGTGCTATTGCGCGGGGTGGTTCCAATAACTTTTGCATCACGCCATCAACACGGTAGCGTATCGACAATCGCTTTTCGAAGGGCTCTATATGGATATCCGAAGCTTGCTTGCGTACGGCTTCTGAGAGCATGGCGTTGATCAGTCTGATAACCGGTGCGTCGTCCGTGGACTCAAGAAGATCTTCCGGTTCGGGCAGGGCGTCAGCAAGCTGCGCCAGATCCATGCCATCACCCAGATCGTCCATGATGTCGATGGCCTGACCGGTATCGCCTTCGTAATGGCGTGTCAGGCGAGCATCAAATTCATCGTCAGAAACTTTTTCAGCAGTGATTTTCTGGCCGGCTTTGCGGCTCGCTTCAGCCAATGCCATCATGCTAACGTTACCGCGCTGCACCATGACAAGCTCGCCCTTGCTGTTGGGTTCGAGCAGAACGCCGTGACGCTTGGCGAAAGAGTAGGGTAGGTCTGTGTAAGGCTTTAGTTCATTCGCGTGCGCTGTATTCGTCTGCGTTGTGTCTGGCACAGAATCAACGTCCATGTTGTCCGCTGGCACAGCTTCAGATTGCGCACTATTAACCCGATGGCCGCCATCGGTGGCCACAGACAGGTGCGGTTGTTGTATCACTTCATCCCCTTGTTGATGGCCTTGTGTATCAGGCTCACCAACATCGATAAAGTTGTCTGACGAGACAACCATCTTGTTCACGGGATCATTCCTTTTCGATGTCAAACGGGCCAACCACTGGAGTATTGTTGTTAGTTTCGGCAATTAGCGGAATTCCTTCCGCTGAATTATCTTCCTGCGCCACCGCGAGGGTATCTTGCGTGCCGATCGCAAGCCCGCTGGTTGCTGGGACAAGCGTGTTAAGTGCCGAAGGGTCTGTCACAGGCTGGCCCTGGAAAAATAATTCCAATTCCGGCAGCAGTGGTGACGTGACTTCACCATCACGCAGTGAACTGCCAAAGCGGCGAAGATGGGCATCCCGCATGTCGTCATATTTATTGCGACTGTAGTAGTCAGCCGTTTCAACATCACGAAGGATAGTAGGGTGCAGGAACACCATCAGATTGCGCTTGGCTTTGTTTGTAGTTTGATAGCGGAACAGATTGCCAACAACTGGAATATCACCCAGTAGCGGCACTTTCTCCCGCGTACCACTGTGTTGGTCGTCCAATAAGCCGCCCAGCACCAGCGTCTGGCCATCTTCCACCAGTACAGTGGTTTTAATTGATCGTTTGTTAGTCGTGATGTCCGAAGCACCGGTCACTGAAGTCTGGCTGACATCCGAGACTTCCTGCTCGATTTCCATCTTGATATTGTCGCCTTCGTTGATCTGCGGCCGTACCTTCAGACTGATGCCGATGTCCTGCCTTTCAATGGTCTGGAAAGGGTTGTTGTTGGATGCTGAAAGTTGTGTGCCGGTCACGAAAGGTACGTTCTGTCCGACAACGATCTCTGCCTCCTGATTGTCCATGGTCACCAGGGTCGGTGTGGAAAGGATATTGTTATCCGAATCAGATGCGATAGCCGAAAGTAAAAAACCAAAATCAATATTTCCGGTGCCAAATCTGCCAACCGCCAGAGACAGGCCGCTGGAAAGGCCGCTTGCACCCTCTGAAAGTATCTGCCCGGCTAGCGCCTGTGTTTGGCCGCCCAGATTTGTGTAGGCGGCGGGGCGATTTGAATCAGAGCCGTCTACCGCAAAGTTAACGCCGAGAGCCTGGCTGTTATTTTCGGATAGTTCGGCAATGATGGCTTCAACCAGAACCTGGGCACGGCGTATATCCAGCTGTTCGACTACTGCCAGAATGTTTCTCATTTCACCTGGTGGTGCGGTGATAATGAGAGCGTTAGTGTCTTCATCAGCCTGGATGTCCACACTGGGTTGGTCGTTTTGCTGGTTGTTACGGCGAATAATGGACGCAGTAGGGGTTGCCTGGCGTGTTACCTGCTGGCCGTTGGCGTTCTGAACTACCTGAGTGACAGGTGCTGCAGGGGCCGCCGCTGTATCGTCACTGCTTGTGCCAATTCGGGTTTGGCCTTGCGAAACACCGGTCAAAATCTGTAGCAGGTCAGCCGCATTGGCATAGCGCAGGTAAATAACCCGGGTGTTGCCACCGGAATCAATCGGCGTGTCCAGATTTGAAATTAAACCTCGCATGCGCAGCCTGCCTGCCGAATCACCGCTCAATAGAATGCTGTTGGTGCGTTCATCAGCCGCAAATCGGACAGCACCCGGTGATACACCCGGTTGGCCCTGGCCTGTTTGAAGGCTGCTGAGTATGCGGATTATTTCGCTCGCCGAAGCATGTTGTACGCGAACAATTTCAACTTCCTCCTGATCTGGCCGGTCAACGTCCTTGATGATCTGCAGCAATCGGTTAATGTTGTTGGCGCGGTCTGTCACAATCAGGGCGTTAGTTGCTGCATAGGCGGCAAGGTGCCCCTGTTGCGGTACCAGTGGCCGAAGAATCGGAACCAGCTGAGCGGCTGGCACATTGACCACTTTAATAACCTGTGTGACTAACTGATCTGATTCCGGTGTCAATGGATCGTAGCTCGGTACCGGGCCCTGTTTGGCGTTGACATCAGGGACGATTTTTATCAGGTCGCCTGAGGGTACTGCCGAATAGCCATGCACTTGTAAGACAGAAAGGAAGGTTTCGTAAAGCTCATTGCCATCAAGCGGCTTTGCCGAAATGACGGTTATTTTGGCTTTTACTCTCGGGTCGACGACGAAATTTCTACCGGATTGTTTTGAAACGGTGGAAATGAGTGAATGAATGTCGGCATTTTTCAGGTTTAACGTGAAAGTACCGTCCGGGTTACTACTTTGCTGAACCGGATTTTGTGTTTGTTGTGCTTCGGCCAAAGGGATGTCGAGAACTCCCAGCAGAACCGGCAGGCTCGCCACCATGGCGAACATTGCACTTTTTCCCAGTAAGCGGGCTGCACTGCCATTATGTGCGGATTCAACTGCCGCAGTGTGGTTTGTCATATTGATCAACCTGTCCGGTACCGACAAAAATTCTTCATACAATCCACAACGGTGTTGTTCACAGGTTGTGGCATTTAAAACACTCTCCGGTAACAGTGGCGTTTGTTACCAGCTATCTGTTGTGTTTTTTGAAACTATTGTTCAATGGAAACTACTGAGCAAGAGAGATGGAAATCGGAATTTCCACTCCATCGCGAAGTATTGTTACTTCAAGACTTTGAGCCTTCACGGCATTACGTAAGGCACGTACACCCTGTTTCTGGCTGTTTAAATCAATGTTATTAACGCGGGTGATCACATCACCTGCAACAATACCCTGAGCTTCAAGAATTTCAGGGTTTTGCTTTGGAGTAATTCGGTAGCCCCGCAATTTGCCGTTTTCCTGATAGGGTTCGGCTGAGACAATGCGCCCTAGCAGCGACGGATTCTTGGCTAGCGTATCGCGCAGTGCCCCCGGGGTTTGCGGTAGATCTTCTACAGCTGCGGTGGGCTGCGCCGAGCTGCCAGTGCTACGTTGCGGCTGAACTGTTGGTTGCCGCACAGCAATCGGTGTGACGTTTTCGGGTAGTTCCAGCACCTCTTCTCGCCCGTTGTTATCAAGGATGACTCGATCCGGATAAACAGCTTTCAGAGTAGTTTGTCCTATTACCTTGTCACCGACGCCAAAAGCAGATTCGTCTGATCCGCCCGTATTGATAATAGCGATGGCTCTTTCCTGAGGTTCATAGGCAGCAACACCCGTGAGTTTCAGATTGAGTTTGGTTTTCGCAATAGGTTGTTCACGCTTTGGTTCTTCCTTGGGAACTTCCTTGATATTGCCGAACAAGTGAACCGCGGCGATTTGCCGGCTAAGCTGCATTTTGTCTACAACGGATCTTTGCCCTGCATTACTGATTGTAGACGGGTCAACGCGGCTTAGCTGTATTTCCGGTGCGGGCAGTACTTTCAGGGACACAGTGGCCAATGCGTAGCCGATACCGATGACCAGCAAGCTGTTGACCCACTTCGGTGCCACTGTATTAAAACTGGTTTTGTCAGCTGTTTGAGTAACCATGCTCGCTATACCAATCACCGGCCCGTTGTTAAGCGGGGCGATCATTATAGACCTAAAAAAAATAAAAAATGGTATAAATATTAGTAACTTTCGCGTCTTACCTTTGGTGATTTCTTGACGCTTTAATAACTACTTTAAATTCAGGTAGATGGTTAAGAGGATCACGTAAGTCACTAAAAAATCCGTTTAAATATTGACGTCATGCTGTCGCCCTTGCTCAATGCAATAAATAGCATTTTTTTGCAGGTGCTTCTCCCCCATCTAGTAGAGTGTAGACGGTCTGCAGCAGAAAAAGTCCCGTCTGCGTTCATGACAGGGTGGAATGGAAGGAGGGCTTGCGGTGCTTCGCCTGGAGCCCGGGAGTGCCTGACGCCGGCTGCATCGTTCCGTGATGCTGGAAATCTTGCGCTGGAGGCCAGCCTGATTGGCTGGACCCCTGACTGCAGTCCTGAAGAATGCCTGCAGGACTCCAAAAGGCCCGGCTTCTTGCCGGGCGCTGGTCTGTCAGACCATTTCTTTCATTGCTTTTAGAGGCAGTATCTTTACAGCCTTGCTGGCAGGTTTCGCCTTGAACATCTGTTCTTCACCGGTAAACGGGTTGATGCCCTTGCGCGCAGGACGCGCTTTCTTCTTGATAACCTTAACTTTAAAAAGGCCAGGCATGTTAAACACTTGTGGTCCGCGAGGCTTCAAGTTGCTTTCGATGACGCCTGCAAGAGAATCGAACACTGCAGCCACATCGCGCTTGCTTAGCTCTGTTTCATCCGCAATGCGAGTCAGAATTTCCGACTTAGTAGGCGGCTTCTTTACCGCGGCGGCTGCCTTTTTCTTAGCTGCCGGCTTTTTCTTGGCCTTCTTTTTTGCTGCCATGTACATACCCTCTGAAATTTGAATGAAGATTAATTGTTGAGCAAAACACTCTGCGATCACTGATCACTTGCAGTAGCTACCCCGGTTGCTCCTGATTCAGGCAACGAAACTTTTAAGCGTACGCAACTGCTAATAACGCATTTGCCACTGCATATATAGACTAAAACTGAAAAACAACAGTAGCTTTAACGCGCGTGAAAACTAACACACAAACATGTATATGCAAAATTTCTGCACAAAAAATGTACAAAAAACCCTGAAATTCCAGTGTTTCAGGCTTTGAAGTGTCAAAAAATACTATATTTGTAGAGTTTTACGGCAGTGTAGGTGACAAAAAAATGTGGCTGCAAGCCAGTGGTGGACGCCGGTTTCTGATCTACCGATTCTTGTCTTGAGGCGTAATTAAAAGTTAAAGACTGTATCAGGCAAGCCTGAAGTAGTTGCGAAATTGTTTTTGCGCAAGCAGTTGTTCAAGCAAATGCTCTAGCAGTTGCTCTAGCAAGGTCGGCAAAAACAATTCCGGCGTGGCATTTTCTAGACGGCAATCGAGGCTAGTGTGCCGATAACAAAAATTTTCAAGGCATAGAGGCCGATAATGGACACCAGCGCGGACAGATCCAGCCCTCCCATAGGTGGTACAAAGCGCCTGACACGAGACAGCACCGGGTAGGCAATAGGGTTGAGAATATCGAAGATCGGGCTACGCGGATCGGGTGAGATCCAGCTTAATAAAGCCAGAATAACGATGGCGAAGATAAATACATTGAATAGCAGGCTAACCACCGAAAGCAGCGCATAGTAGACGACTCCGGCGATACTCATATCAGCCAGGCCAAAACGAAAACCACCCACAAATCCATGCTGGGATAATACTTTAAGGATCAGTCCTTTAAGTAAAAGTACCAGGAAACACAGTAACAAAGCAGCAAGATTGAAGTTACGGAATCGCGGGATAAGGCGCTGCAGGGGAGAGATTACCGGCTGCGTTGCTGTCACCAGGAATTGCGTGATGGGGCCTGAGCTGCTGGCACCAACAGCTTCCATTATAAAACGCACAGCGACTACCAGGGCATAGAGGTCAAACAGCGTGCCGATGATAAAACTCAATGATGAAATGGCAGGGTTTGCCATATAACTCTCCGGATCTTGAAAAAAATTATGTTGTACCAGTGTGTCGGTCAGCGATTGATAGCCACAGCGACAGCTACAGCTACAGCGACAATCACAGCCTATATATAGCGTTTATTTGAGCAGTCATGCTTTACCAGATTCATCTGCCATGGCAACCGCCCGATCCCTGGCGGCCTGCATGCCTCGTGCAACTACCTCGCTGAAGCCTTCGTTTTCGAAAGACGACAGGGCCGCTGCCGTCGTGCCACCCTTGGAAGTGACATTTTTTCGCAGAGTGGCTGGTGGTAATTGTCCGTCACGCGCCATTAGCGCAGCCCCATAAGCGGTGTCTATTGCAAGTTTCATGGAAGCATCAGAATCCAAGCCTAATTCAACGCCTGCTTTGCTCATGCATTCCATCATGTAAAAGAAATAAGCAGGTCCGCTGCCGGACACCGCTGTCACTGCATCCAATTGCGACTCTTCTGTAACCCAGACGACTCCACCGACTGCTTGTAGCACCGAGCCAGCGAGTGCCTTGATATCTGCAGGGCAGGAATCATTGGCATACAAACCGGTAATACCAGCACCGAGCAGTGCAGGGGTATTCGGCATACAGCGAATAACCTCCGGTGAAGCACTTGGGTCCTGCTTGCCCGTCGCATCGTTTAGCCATCGAGCCATATCGGCACAACGCACACCGGCTGCCACTGAAACCACGGGCGTCATGGTCCTTGCTGTGCGCTCCAGGTGAGCACCAATGCTCTGGCAAACGTCTTTTACTATATGTGGCTTAACAGCGATCACAACAAGATCAGCGCCCTCTGCGGCTTCTGCGTTGCTGTTTGTTGTTGTAATCGGGAAAGCTTCAAACTGGCTGGTGAGTTTTTGCAGCTGGCCATCATCGAGATCGGCAACCCTGACATGGCGTTGCTCGCCAGCTTGCCTGCCAGCTTCAAGCCAGCCTCCAATAAGGCTGCTCGCCATGTTGCCAGCACCGATAAAGGCCAGCGTTGCTGCACCAGTTTGCTTTTCGCTGTTATCAGGCTTTTTGCTCATTTACGAAATGTCCATTGGGAGTTGCCTTGCATTTCAAGCGCTGGATAAGTGTGAACTGACCGATTTCAGCCAGATTCACGCAGCAATCTGTTTACGCTTTTCATCGATTGACAGCATCAGGCGATCAAATGATTCTGCAAAAGACTGCAAGCCATCTTCTTCGAGTTTGCCGGTAATCTGGTCAAGATTGACACCCTGTTGTTCCAGACTGGAGAGCTGTTCGTGGGCGGCGCCGAGCTCTTTGGCGAGACGGTTTTCCGCGACCCCGTGATCGCGAAACGCGTCCAGGGTTTTCGGTGGCACTGTGTTTACGGTCTGTGGCCCCAGTAATTCTTCCAGGTAATACGTATCCCGAAAATCCGGGTTTTTAACTCCGGTGCTGGCCCATAGCAATCGTTGTGGCTTGGCACCACCTTTAGCCAGCATAGCCCACTGATCGCTGCCGAACAGGTTGGCAAAGTGGCCATAGGCGACTTTCGCGTTGGCAATACCGATCTTGCCAGCGAGTGGCTTGGCAACTTCCGCATCCATATTCTCCAGAGCGCTGTCCACCGCTGTATCAACACGACTGACAAAAAAGCTCGCAACGGATGCTATGCGGCTGACGTCCTTTCCCTGCACTGCGCGTTTTGCCAATGCACGAATATAGGCTTGTGCGATCTCGCGGTAGCGTGAGACCGAGAAAAGTAGTGTGACATTGACATTAACCCCAGCTTCCGTGAGTGCTTCAAACGCCTCAACCCCGGCTTTGGTTCCAGGTACCTTGATCATGACATTGGGTCGGTCAACTGCAGCATTTAGCTGCAGGCCTCGCTCGATAGTTTCACTGGCGTTATGTGCAAGTTCCGGGGCTACCTCCAGGCTTACCATACCGTCCTGCCCGTCACTATCGGCATAAACCTGTGCGAACTCGTCCGCTGCTGCTTGAATATCAGCCACCGCCAGATGGTTGAAAATTTCAAGATTCGAGCTTTCAGGGTTGGCTTTGACGAATTCCGCGAGACTCGCGTCATATTCATTGGTCTTGGCAATGGCAGCCTCAAAAATACTCGGATTGGATGTCAGCCCGGTAATCGCATCATTGGTGATTAGTTGGGTGAGCTCGCCGGATTCCAGCATGCTGCGCTGGATATAGTCGATCCAGATGCTCTGGCCAAGCCGGTTTGCTGCTACCAATGGGTTTGTATCTGCCATGGAATTTCCTTTTGTTTAATAGCGTTAGGGGTCTGGACTGGGTAAATCACCAGCTGGATTGCCGTGTTTGCCGCGTAGTGAGCATGCGGCTCAGGCCTGAACTGAGCCCGCCGCGACCCGATAGCGTTGATATTATCAGGTACGGGCACCAAAAATTGCTGTTCCGACCCTGACCATAGTGGATCCTTCGGCTACCGCAGCCTCAATATCAGCACTCATGCCCATCGATAATGTATCGAGATCGGGAAATTCTGCTTGCAGGGTATGTAACTCGGATGCCACCTGACGGAACAATTCACGTTGCTCCTCAAGTTCTGTACGAGGTGCCGGTATGCACATCAGGCCGCGCAAACGCAGGTTCGCCAGACTGCTGAAATGCCGGCACAGTTCAGGCAGTTCATGTGGCTGAACACCAGCCTTGCTGGCTTCACGGTCAAGATTTAACTGGATGCAGCAATTAAGCGGAGGTAGCCCGGCATCACGTTGTTGCGACAATCTTGTAGCAATTTTTGCTCGATCAATACCATGTACCCAGTCAAAGTAGTTGGCAATAAGGCGTGTCTTGTTGGACTGGATTTGACCAATATAGTGCCAGCAACAAGATGACGATTCCTTTCGTAGCTCGTCGATCTTTGCGACTGCCTCATCCACATAATTTTCGCCGAAATCGCGCTGACCGACGGCCATGGCCTCACGAATTGCAGTGACTGGTTTGGTTTTACTTACGGCCAGCAGAGCAACACTGCCTGGTTCACGCCCGTACTTTTCTTGCAGCTGTTCCAGCTGATGCAAAGTGTCTTGCAATGCTGTTGCAACATTGTCTTTAGCCTGAGTGTTGATTTTGCTGTTCTCCACCAGAGATGGGCAATATTTTACATTTTTTGTCGCGTATAACGCCATCACATAGGAGTCGTCACAACGCAGCAGTCAATTTTAAGCAATTTTCGCCATTGGCCGATAGGTAGACCATTGCAGGTTGTTTACATCTTTTGCTGCGGCAAAAGAAACAATACCAATCAACCTGATTTAACAGCCAACATTATTTTTAAAAGGTCAGCAAATGGATATTACCCAACTTCTCACCTTCGGAACCCAAAACGGTGCCTCTGATATGCACTTGTCTGCGGGATTGCCGCCGATGATTCGCGTTGACGGCGATATTCGCCGTGTAAACATTCCTGCGCTCGACCAGTCGGCCGTGCAAGCCATGGTGTATGACATCATGAATGACAAGCAGCGTAAGGATTTTGAGGAGTTTCTTGAAACTGACTTTTCATTCGAAATACCCAATGTCGCACGTTTTCGTGTTAACGCGTTTAACCAGAACCGTGGTTGTGGCGCTGTTTTCAGGACGATTCCGACAGAGATACTGACACTGGAGCAGTTGGGAGCACCGAAAATATTTGAAGAAATTTCGGCTTTTCCGCGTGGCATTGTTCTGGTAACCGGGCCAACCGGGTCAGGTAAGTCAACGACTCTGGCAGGTATGATTGACTGGAAGAACAATAATGAGCTAGGCCACATACTGACCATAGAAGACCCTATTGAATTTGTACACGAAAGTAAGAAGTGCCTGGTTAACCAACGCGAAGTCCATCGCGACACGCTTGGCTTTGAAGCATCACTGCGTTCAGCTCTACGTGAAGATCCTGACGTCATTCTGGTTGGGGAAATGCGTGACCAGGAAACCATTTCACTGGCATTGACCGCCGCTGAAACCGGTCACCTGGTATTCGGTACATTGCACACCAGTTCTGCTGCAAAAACCGTTGACCGTATTGTTGACGTGTTCCCTGCAGGTGAAAAACCGATGGTACGTTCGATGTTGTCGGAGTCCCTGCGCGCTGTTATTTCTCAAACACTATTGAAAAAGAATGGCGGTGGTCGTGTTGCTGCACATGAAATCCTGATCGGAACACCTGCAATCAGAAACCTGATTCGCGAAGACAAGGTTGCACAAATGTACTCTGCTATCCAGACAGGACAGCAGCACGGTATGCAGACGCTTGATCAAAATCTGAAAGAACTGGTTAACCGTGGCGTATGTGATATAGCTGAAGCACGCAAGAAAGCGCAATCACCTGATCAAATTTAATTTAAAAAAAGTCGTAATCCCTTTTTCCGCATCAGCGGAAAAAGGGAACTACTAATAAACAAGAGAAAGTAAATGGATCTGAAAGTCGCCAAGAAGTTTATGGACGAGTTACTCGTCAGCCTCTACAAAAAGGGTGGATCGGATTTGTTTCTTATCGCCGGTGCTGCACCTGCGATGCGTATCCACGGTAAAATACAGCCGGTTATGGACAAAAAGCTGGCACCGGAGCATACGCTTGCGCTGACTCAGAGCATCATGAATGAAAAGGAGCGTGAAGAGTTCCGCGTTTCTAAAGAATGCAATTTCGCGATAGCGTTACCCGAAATCAGCCGATTTCGTGTAAATGCGCTGGTTCAGCGTGGTAGTGCAGGACTGGTAATTCGTGTTATTCCCAACGATATCCCGAAATTTGCTGACTTGCATCTGCCGGATGTATTGCAGCAGGTTGCGATGACCAAGCGAGGTCTGGTGATTTTCGTAGGTGGTACCGGTTCCGGTAAGTCAACCAGTCTGGCGGCATTGATCGATTTTCGTAACGAAAACAGTAATGGCCATATCATTACTATCGAAGATCCGGTGGAATTCGTACACCAGCACAAGGGTTGTATTATCACCCAACGTGAAGTGGGTACCGATACTGACTCGTTTGATATCGCATTGAAGAACACATTGCGGCAAGCACCTGACGTTATTCTGATCGGGGAGATACGTGATCAGGAAACCATGGAGCATGCAATAGCGTTTGCGGAAACCGGTCACCTCTGCCTGGCTACACTGCACGCAAACAATACCAATCAGGCTCTGGATCGGATTATCAACTTTTTCCCTGAAACGCGTCATAAGCAGTTGTTGCTTGATATGTCGCTGAATATGAAGGCCATCATATCGCAGCGTCTGCTGCCAACACCGGATGGTGAAGGCCGTCGGGCAGCGATCGAGGTTATGCTGAATACGCCGCTCATGTCTGACCTGATAATGAAAGGTGATGTGCACGAGATTAAGGCACTGATGACCAAATCACAGGAGCATGGCATGCAAACCTTCGATCATGCTTTGTTTGAATTGTTGCAGCAAGGCTCGATCACGATAGAAGAGGCAATGCGTAACGCTGACTCCGTCAACGATTTAAGACTCAAGATCAAGCTTGCGGATGGTGACACCAGTGCTGTCGACAGCCTGCTATCCGAATCGATGAGTCTCGAAGTGGCTGATGACGATGAGGACGATAAAAATCAGCTGATCGGCTAGCGAAAGCCTGGCCTTCACTGAATGAAATGAACCACCCGATTGCCGGCTGCAAGGCCGTCATCGGGTGGATTTCGGTGTTTAAAAACAGTTATTAACGCTCAAGCCAGCATCCGGAAACCAGGGTGTGGTTAACGCGGCCTTTCAGCCGGGTTCCAAGTAAGGGCGTATTCTTGCCCACACTAATCATATCTCCCGCCTCTAATTCATACTCAACGTCGCTATCGAAAATAATCAGATCGGCGGGGCTGCCCACTTTCAACTGCCCTTGGTTCAAACCAAATACTTCAGCGGGCGCGCTACTGACGCAATGCAGTAATCGACTCAGCGGGATACCGGATTCATTTTGCAGTTTCAGCAATAGCGGTAAAAACGTGTCAAAACCTGAAATACCCGGTTCGGCACTTGGGAAGGGTGCAAGTTTAGCGTCGCGTTCATGGGGCGCATGGTCAGTGCAGATACAATCAATCGTACCGTCACCGATGGCTTCTCGTAACCCGTCACGATCATTGATATCGCGAAATGTTGCTACCGATCGGTATTGGCTATTGAAAGTCGCAACCGACGTGTCGTCGTAGTGCAGGTGGTTGATCGAGGTATCAGCACTGATTAAAAGACCTTCACGTTTTGCCGCGCCAATCATCTCAGCGCCACGTGCTGATGTGATTCTGGAGAAATGAATTCTTGCGCCTGTCTGCCAGGCCAGTTCAATCATCATGGATAAAGCCACTGTTTCCGCGGCAACCGGAATGGCTGGCAGTCCAAGACGGGTAGCTGTGGCACCTTCATGCGCACAGCCATTGCCGGCCAGCCAGACGTCAACTGGATTAACTACTAAAACGATACCGAAGGTTCTCGCGTAGTCCATACAACTGCGCAGTACCTGCAGATCGGTTATGGGGCGATCTGCATTGCTGGCGGCAATACAGCCTGCTGCCATCAGAGTGGCTAATTCAGATAGCAACTCACCGTCCAGCCCGCGGGTCAGTGCTGCCAAAGGCAGGATCTTGGCGTGTGCGGTATCGCGTGCCTTGCGGTTAATAAGCTCCACGGTAGCTGCCTCATCAATAACCGGGTCGGTATCCGGTGAGCACAACACAGTGGTGAATCCGTTTAAAGCTGCAGCGCGTGATTCACTGGCTATGTTGCCCTTTTTCTCATAACCGGGGTCCCTCATGCGCGCATAGCAATCAATAAAGCCTGCACTGATTGCCTGGCCTTTGGCATCTATTTCCGTGCCGTCGCCCGGATCGCTGGAGGCTGTCCCTGCGGCTTCAATTGATGTAATGATTCCGTCGTCAATTTTTACTGAAATCAGAGTCGCATCACCGGCAACGTCGGTGGCGTTAGTAATCGTGAAGGCCGATTTTTTAGAATTTGGTGCAGTGTCTGTTGCTGAGTCTCTTGCTGCCCGGGAATCAATCGATGTCATGATTTTTCACCTGGAGCTGCATTGCTGTTCGCGGTGTTGCCCATAGTGATTGCCATGACAGCCATGCGCACGGCGATGCCATAGGTCACCTGTTGCAGTATGACTGATTGCGCACCATCGGCAACACCCGCTTCTATCTCCACGCCTCGATTGGTTGGCCCCGGGTGCATGACGATCGCATCCGGTTTGGCAAGACTCAAGCGTTCCGGCGTCAAACCGTAGGTAAAATAAAATTCGTCCGCACTCGGTATCGTTGCTCCTTGCATGCGTTCATTCTGCAGTCTCAGCCCGATCACAACATCCGCATCATGCAGTGCATCTTCAACTTTGTTGAACACGCTGACGCCCAGTGATTCGACGTCACTGGGTAGTAGTGTGCGCGGAGCCGCGACGCGGATTTCACCGGCGCCTAAAATGCGTAATGCTGCGATATCAGAACGCGCCACCCGAGAGTGCAGAATGTCACCGATAATCACCACCCTAAGGTTACTGAAGTCACCTTTGACTCGGCGAATGGTAAACATATCGAGCATACCCTGGGTCGGGTGGGAGTGCTGCCCGTCACCACCATTAATAACGCTGATGTGATCGGCCACATGTGATGCGATGAAATTGGCGGCACCCGAATCTCCATGACGCACAATAAACATGTCACATTGCATCGCCTCAAGATTGCGCA
>CALLOA010000040.1 GCA_938005265.1 uncultured Granulosicoccaceae bacterium | reverse complement strand
GGTTTTAGCATTTTGTACCAGGTTTGGGTACGAAGCATCGGGGAAAAGCCGTCAACTCCGGTAAGCAACACGCGGTTATAATTGTTCGTAACTGCACATTTGGTATCTTGTGATTTCTTATTATTTCGCAGTTCACTGTATTAAACTCTTAATAGATCTGTCGTTAGATCATATAACCGTGTAATCACCTGATCGTGCAACTGAATTTTGTGTCCAGAGGCGATAATTCCATGACTATGCGTCATCATTTTGTAATAGCATCGGTGGTAGTAACACTGCTGATACTGCTTGCCAGCTTGTTCTGGGCGCCGATTTTATGTTTGTTTCTCGTTGTCGTCCCCGTGATATTGCTGGGTGTATACGACCTGTTTCAAACTCGCCACAGTGTGCGCCGACTTTATCCGTTTCTGGGTAGATTCCGTTACATGCTGGAAGCTGTACGACCTGAGATACAACAGTATTTTGTTGAATCCGATACCAGTGGAACACCAATACCGCGTGAATTCCGTTCACTTGTCTATCAGCGCGCCAAGGGTGCGAAGGATACGCGACCCTTCGGGACCATATTCGAAGTTAATCGTGATGGATATGAGTGGCTCAATCATTCTCTGGCTCCAACTCATCCCAGCGATATGTCACCTCGCGTAAGAGTAGGTGGGCCACATTGCAACAAACCCTATGATGCTTCGCCTCTGAATATCTCGGCGATGAGTTTTGGTTCGCTAAGCAAGAATGCCATTCTGGCGCTGAATCGCGGTGCTAAAAAAGGTAATTTTTATCACAATACCGGTGAAGGCGGTCTGAGCCCTTATCATTTAGAGCCTGGCGGAGATATTGTCTGGCAAATTGGCACTGGCTACTTTGGTTGTCGTGACAGTGACGGTAACTTCGATGCTGACGCGTTTGCTGCGAAAGCGGCACTGGATGTCGTCAAGATGATTGAAATCAAGTTGTCTCAAGGCGCCAAGCCTGGTCACGGGGGAATTCTACCCGCTGCGAAATTGACAGAGGAAATTGCAGTCATACGAGAAGTGCCTATGGGCAAGGATGTGATATCTCCGGCTGCACATACGGCTTTTGATTCACCCACAGGATTGTTGCACTTTGTTGATCAGTTGCGCCAGTTAAGTGGAGGCAAGCCTGTTGGATTCAAACTATGTATCGGCAGGCGTGATCAGTTTCTGGCTGTTTGCAAAGCGATGGTTGAAACGGGTATCACACCTGATTTTATCACTGTTGATGGCGGTGAAGGCGGCACCGGGGCAGCTCCGGTTGAGATGACCAACTCAGTGGGCACGCCATTGCGTGACGCGCTGATTTTTGTAGATCGTGCTCTGACAGGGATTGGCTTGCGTGAACAAATTACGATTATTGCGTCAGGCAAGATGTTTTCAGCATTTCATATCCTGCGCTCGTTGGCACTGGGCGCCGATATTGTCAATTCGGCAAGAGGAATGATGCTTGCGCTGGGTTGTATTCAGAGCCGTGCTTGCAATACGGATCATTGTCCTACGGGTATCGCCACACAAAACCCGAGCCGCAACAAAGCCTTGGTTGTCACCGACAAATCCGAGCGTGTAGCGAATTTTCATCGTGATACTGTTGAACAACTGGTTGAACTCATGGGTGCTGCGGGGCTCGACAGCCTGGATCAGTTAGAGCCCAGGCATATCAACAGACGTGTGCATGGAACCGAAGTCAAAACCTATGAAGAACTGTACCCGAGGCTAGAGCCGGGGTGTTTGCTGGAACCTGCCACCCGGCCCGAAGAATGGGTGATTGACTGGGATCGCGCTGTTTCGTCCGAATGGGAAACACTTTCGAAAAACAGCACGGCGGCTTGATTAACGCGCAGTTGCCAGTGACATTAAAAGCATAGACTTCTGAGTGACAGAATCTTAGACTCGTCGGTATGCCTGATACCGACAACGCTGAACAAGCACTTGCAGAGGCTTGTGCGAAAACCATGTGGGAAAATGATGCTTGTAGTAGGGCACTGGGTTTTACACTGCACTCTGTAAACCCGGGGCGCGCCGTTCTGCAACTGGTAGTACGTAACGATATGCTGAATGGCCATGGCACTTGTCATGGCGGCATCATGTTCACACTGGCCGATTCCGCCTTTGCTTTTGCTTGCAATTCCTACAACCAGAACTGTGTTGCCCAGCACTGCAGTGTCAGTTTCCTGCAACCGGTCAAAGCAGGACAGCGTTTGACTGCGACAGCTACGGAGCGCTCGCGCCTCGAGCGATCAGGAATCTATGATGTGGTCGTATCGCTGGACGATGGTTTGGTGGTTGCCGAGTTTCGCGGCCTCTCCCGAACTGTCAAGGGGACTCATGTTTCCGGGGATTCACTCTGATGACAATGCAAAAGAAATCATTTATGGGGCGCACACTGATTTCAGGTGGCTCTGAGTTTGAGCAGAAAATTGGTTACTCCCGTGCCGTGGTTTTTGGCAATCAGGTTTTTGTTGCCGGAACTACAGGCTTTAACTACGACAGCATGGTGATTTCCAGCGATGTTGCCGAGCAGGCTGAGCAGTGTCTGCTCAATATTGAAGCCGCGCTTCAAGCTGCAGGTTCCTCGCTGCAACACGCACTGCGCGTACACTACATTCTGCCACGCAGGGAAGATTTCGAACCTTGTTGGCCTGTTTTGCAAAAGCATCTTGGGCAGGCGCGGCCTGCGGCCACAATGTTTGTAGCAGACCTGGCAGATGCGCGAATGAAAATAGAGATTGAAGTAACAGCTGCTTTACCTGACCAGAAACCTGGTGCTTGAGCCGGATTTGACTTTACCCGGTTTAAGCTCCCCAGTTACAGGCGCCGATTCAATGACCACTGAACTAATGGATGAGCGATATGCCGGGCTCGATCTGCAGTCGACGCAGGATATTCTGGGGCATTTGCATGAAAGTCAGGTGCGGGCAGTTGATTCGATTGCCAGCTGTATTGATGAGTTGGCTCGTGCAGTTGATGCAGCCGCACTAAAGCTTGCCGACCAGCAATCGAGATTGGTCATGGTAGGTGCCGGTGCATCAGGACGAATTGCTGTGCAGGATGGGGCTGAATTGTGGCCAACTTACGGATGGCCTGCAGAGCGCCTTATTCTGGAGATTGCCGGTGGTCCGGCAGCGTTGCTAAGTAGTATGGACGGAATAGAAGATGATCAGGCAGATGCCGCGCGATGTGTAAAACGAATCGGTCTTAATCAGAATGATGTGGTTGTGGCTGTGGCTGCAAGCGGGCGCACGCCCTGGACTTGCTATTGGCTTGAGCAGGCTGTCCGCGTCGGGGCCTTGGCAATCGGGTTATCGAATAATCAGGATGCGCCACTCCTTGCGCTTGCCGAGATCGGGCTTTATCTGGATAGTGGTGCAGAAGTGTTAGCCGGGTCAACGCGCATGGCAGCGGGAACCGCGCAAAAAGCCGCGTTGAATCTATTCAGTACAGCTTTAATGGTGCGGCTTAACCGTACCTATGGAAACCTGATGGTTGACATGGCAGCGGTGAATTCCAAGCTGGATGGCAGGCGTTTGTCCATGTTGCAGGCCATTGTGGGCCCGCTTGAAAGTGACCACGCCCGAAAGTTTCTTGCACAGGCCGAAGGCAATGTCAAACTGGCCTGCTTGCTGGCAAAAGGTGCCAGTCGCAACGAGGCCGAAGCCGTGCTTGAATCTCATCATGGTTCACTACGTGATGCATTGTTTCAGCTTCAAAAATAGCAGCTTGAATTGTAGCGACCGTCTGGTCGCCTGATCCTGGAGTCAGGAATATGAATCCCGGCAATACCTCATTTAGTATCAGCAGCAAGCAGCCGGCAGCTGTGGCTGCTTGCCATAGCGCTATGCTTGGTTACGCACAACGAAAAACCAGTGTTGTTGCGGATTTGCAAACGGCAATTAAACACGATCCGGAATGTGCGTTCGCACATGCTGCGCTAGGCTTGATGTTATATGGCGCGCGTAACTCTGCTTTCAATTCCAAAACAGTTGCTTGCTTGCAGCAGGCAGAAGCCTATAGAGACGGTGCGACTGAGCATGAATCCGCTTATATCGACGCATTGGCTGCTAACACGAAGGGTGATTTGGCTTCTTTCACAAAGCATATGGAGCATGCTCTGGCACTGCAACCTACCGACATTTTTGGCTTGTCGATCGCGCAGTCAGAGCTTTTCTGGACTGGATGTATGGATCGTTCTCTTCAGATTTCCGAGCGGGTATTACCGCATTGGAATGAGTCAGTGGACGGCTATGCAGAGTTTCTGGCGTCGCGAGCCTTTGATCTTGAGGAGGCTAATCGTTTTGATGAAGCAGAAAATTGTGGCAGACAATCTGTGGATTTGAATCCGGCTAGTGTCTGGGCAACACATGCTGTTGCGCATGTGCTGCTAATGCAGGGACGATCTGCAGAAGGTGTTGACTGGATAGCACCTCAGGAACAGTACTGGGATGATTGCAACCAGATTAAATTCCATGTCTGGTGGCACAAATGCCTTTTTTATATTGAAAACAAGCAGCTTGAAGCTGCGCTGGAAGCCTATGACAGGCAGGTGCGTAATCGAGAAAACGAATTACTGTTGGCGATGCCTGATCTATATATCGATTTACAAAATGGTGCATCCCTGCTGTGGCGACTTGAGCATGCCGGTGTAGATGTAGGCGATCGCTGGGTGGAAATGGCTGAGGTGGTCAATGCCCGTATCGATGATAATTCCAGTCCGTTTACCAGCGCTCACTTTGCGATGATCCTGGCAGCTGTTGGCAGTTATGAATTATGCGATCAACTGATTGAAAATATGCAAGCGTTTGCCGAGAAGGAAACCGGGCATGCGCTGGCCAGCCGTTATGCCGATGCTGGTATACCCGCTGCCAGAGCGGCAGTTGAACATCGTAGAGGTAACTTCACCGAAGTGTTGAAGATCCTGATGCCCGTGCGGCATGCCTTGTGGCAAATGGGTGGAAGTCACGCGCAACAGGATATTTTCTTCCAGCTTTTGGTAGACGCTGCTGCCCGGCTGGGGCGCAAGGATGACGTCAATAAGCTCTTGCATGAAATTGAGCTGATTGGTTTTGTTGAGCCGGCGAAACGCACTGGCTATGAAGCGGCCTCGGTGGCTTCGGTGGCCTCGGATTGGGCTCATGAATGATCCGGTTAGCCGGATCATTCTGGCAGGCTTACGGATCCGATTTCCAGATTAACGAGCGTACTGGTAAAGCTAATGACAAAAATTGTTTCGATTAAATCTGCGCTCTATCGTGTGCCACTGAGAGAAGTTCTGTCTGATGCCAAACATGGAGATCACACCCACTTTGAACTGATCACGGCGCAGATTGAAACTGAAGATGGCCTTATCGGCACCGGTTACACCTATACGGGTGGAAGGGGTGGCAGCGCTGTATTGGCAATGCTGGAAAACGATCTCGGTCCGTTTCTAACCAGTCAGGATAGTGAGGATGTCGAACAACGGTATGAGGATATGCAATGGCATGTGCATTATGTCGGTAGAGGAGGCATTGCCTCGTTTGCGATTTCGGCCATTGATATAGCTCTATGGGATTTACGTGGTAAACGTCTGGGCCTGCCACTCCACAAAATGGCTGCTTCCGAAGTTGACGCCAGTTCAGTCAGCGGGGATCGTTGCCACGCCTACTGTGGTGGTATTGATCTGAATTTCTCGACAGAGCGATTATTGCAAAATTGCCAAAATTACCTGGACCTGGGATTTGAGGCTGTCAAAATCAAAGTAGGTCAACCGGACCTTGAATATGACGTTCAACGTGTTGCAGCTGTCAGGAATTTTCTCGGCCCGGATCGAGCCTTCATGGTGGACGCCAATTATGCTCTTGATCGCGAACAGTCGGTTGCAGCGGCTAATGCATTTAAACCGTTCAATTTACTCTGGTTTGAAGAGCCGACTATACCCGACGACTATACAGGGTACGCTGAAATTACCAGTCGTACCGGTATTCCCCTGGCGATGGGGGAAAACCTTCATACTATCCATGAATTTGAAATGGCATTGCAGCAGTCCCGACTGGCTTTCATTCAGCCTGATGCATCCAATTGCGGCGGCATTAGCGGGTGGCTGCAGGCGGCCCGACTCGCCGAAGAACAAGGGGTGACTGTTTGCAGTCACGGCATGCAGGAGTTGCATGTGAGTCTTGTAGCAGCTCGTGGTGGAGTTAGTCTTGGTGAGGGCTCAATCCCGGTGGCACCGGGCCAACATGCTTCAGTGGGATGGCTTGAAGTGCATTCTTTCCCGATCGACACTTACACGCATCGGCCGCTCCAGGTTGAAAACGGCCTGGCAGTAGCGCCGGATATTCCCGGTAGCGGGGTGGAATTTGATTGGGAAAAACTGCAGCCTCACCGCCATCCTGCCTAGGTA
>CALLOA010000039.1 GCA_938005265.1 uncultured Granulosicoccaceae bacterium | reverse complement strand
TTCATCTCGCCCCCTGACAACCAGCGAAACGCGAAAAGTATCCATGGTTTTACCGGGATAACTACCCAGATCAACATCCGGATTCTTTTCCTGCAAGGCGCTTAAGGGTGCCGCGATCGTACCTTCCGGCAAATCACAAATAACCGTGCGGCTAACCAGCATCGCGGCCTGCGGCAGTGTTGGCAGAATATTGGCCAGCATCGCATTCATGATTTTTGGCACACCGGCCATAACATAGACATTATCCATGCAGAAACCGGGGGCCACAGATACCGGGTTATCAACAAGAGTCGCGCCGTCGGGAACGCGCGCCATGCGCATACGCGCTTCATTGGGTTCTACACCGCGGCCTTCAAAGTAGTCCAGCAGGCGCGTCTGCGCTTCAGGATGAGTGATTAACGGCACTTGAAAAGCAGCTGCAACATTTTCTGCCGTAATGTCATCATGGGTAGGGCCAATACCACCCGTGGTAAACACAAAATCATGGGCTGCTCGAAGCTCGTTGACTGTGTTGCGGATTGTTTGCGGAACGTCTGCGATGACCCGGGCTTCGGCGACCGCAATACCACGTTCCCCCAAAGCAGTTGCAATGGCAGGCAGGTTGATATCGTGTGTGCGACCACTAAGGATTTCATTGCCGATCACAATCACCGCAGCTGTCAGTAGTTGATCGGACGTTGCGCAAGTGCTGGTTACTGTCACGAAGGTTCCTTCTCAAGATTGATCGTGCAGAGTACTCAGTCTATAGCCTGCCTGTCCAGCATGCGGCACAAACAGGCCACCCGCCTTGTCAACCGATTGCGGTTAATCGGGTGTGCGGGTAACAGTCTGGGCGCTAGAAGCTCGTGGCTGCACAACTGAAAGGGTAGTCGCGCTCGGGCAGGCTGTTGTTACGCCATAAATAGCGACCCATAATTGAGCGCAGGCTGAAACCCTGGTCAACAAAAGTCTCTGCTACCTCACTGGCTAATACCTGTAGTGAAGCACCTGTTTCACCATCATGAGCGCTGGCCGAAATTCGCCCCTGGAAGTCGAAAACAATGTCATCGGTACTCGCCAACGGCTCAACAGAACTCTGCTGTATCACGACCAACGGAGCATCCGCGCTTACACCGAGACAGTCCTGCATACTGACCCAGGCTTCATTGATATATTCCAAATCCGGATTATCTAACTGGCTGGCATCGGTGTAACCCAGCAAGAGCCCACTGGATTCATGCTGTTCAAGCTCCACTATTGCGGGATACAACTCGAAGGGGTCGAAAGTGACCGGGTCGGAGAGCAATGTCGGAGATTGAGCTGCATTCTCTGCCGCCACGCTTTCGCCCAGGTCCCTCGCGCTATCAAGCTGGATTGAATCAGGATTGACATTGCCCTCACCACCGCAGGCAGACAACATCAGAAGGGATAGCCCTAGAACTATAATGCTACTCAACGCCGGGGGTTTATTTGTCATAGAGGTAACCGGGCAAAAGGGACAATTCCTGATTTTTTCGAATTTTTATTCCTTTGTTGAATTGATAGCGGTCGATTCACTAATTTCTTTTGGCAGTTTACATTTGCCTACATTTAAAATTAACCTTTGCCCGATCGCAGTGAAGTAACTCCCATACGCTGGGCTAAAGACTTGTTCAATGCCCGCGCAGCTGCGAGCATGCCAAATGTTGCAGTTACCGGCGCACAGGAGCCATAACCCGAGTCACAATCAAGCGTGGCACCGGGCACACCCGGCTTGGATTGGGTGATATCTCCGTTTTGGCCCGGATAAACAGGTTGTTCGCTGGAAAACACACATTCAACCCCGAATCGCCGTTTGGGATTTCGACTGTACCCATAATTCGCTCTCAATCTTGCCCGTACCTTGGCTGCCAGAGCATCGTTCCATGTTCGAGACAGGTCTGCCGTAGTAACAGCGCCCGGATCAATGCGCCCCCCTGCTCCGCCGGTTGTAATCAGGCGAATCTTGCGTCGACGACAGAAATTGATTAGCGCGGCCTTAAAGCGGATACTGTCGATTGCATCGATCACATAATCCAGGTCTTCGGTGATATAACGCTCCATATTGCTTTCTACCAACATATCGTCAACAACACGACAATGGCAGTCAGGGTTGATATGGCTGATTCGTTGCTGCATCGTCAAGACCTTGGAATCGCCAAAGCTGGACTGCAATGCATGCACCTGCCGATTGGTATTGCTTTCGACTATATCGTCGGGGTCTATCAGCAGCAATTCTCCAACTGCACTTCTGGCAAGCACTTCAGCCGCCCAGGAACCCACCCCGCCAATGCCAACGATACAAATTTTCAAATCCGGGATTAATGCAGTTGCTTCACGTCCGTAAACACGCTGCAGGCCCGAAAAACGGTCATTTCGAGGAATATTTTGCACTGGATAAAAATTTTTTTAATGGCGTAATGGAGGCCGGAAAAGCCTGTAACGGAGTACCGATTACACCACAATAACGAACTTGTATTAAAGCAATCGTCGCTTGTCCCTAGCACCACTATGGCCATTTCGAGTACTATTAGGGGGCTTGGCGTCAGTGGGCTTTTACTAATGTGTGAATTCCCTCTATTTTTGCTTTCGTGCCAAGCCGCATCCGGTTGCAGCGTTCGAAGAACCAACGGGCCGATTAAAAGTCAAAAGAGATGGCATCCATACACTTGGCGTCCATACACTTGGCCAGCGGCGACTCCGGCAGTTCTTTAAGTACCTGCAGCACATCCGGCTATTTGTGAGTTCCAATTGCGGTATCTTCTGGACGGTGCTTCTAGCAGCGTATGATGCCCGTTTGCCGGTGTATACCAGTTTGTCGATGAGGTCCACGTAGCCTCCGGCATGCCATGCTTGAGCAACCACCCCGGCACCAAGGTCCCGGGGCGACAGAAGCGGACAGTGACTAAAACACGATTATAATGACTGCGGGTACACTGGAATTGACCAGCCGTCAGCTTTAGACCAACCGGAAAATACTGTTGGTCACCAAATCTACAAGGGGATACTAAGTGAAAAAAATGTTTGTAGGCGGTTTGCCGGTTGAATCAACTGAAGAAAGCGTCACCGAACTATTCTCTGAATTCGGTCGGGTTCGTTCAATCAAACTCGCTTCAGATGTGTTTAGTGGAAAGTGCAAAGGGTTCGGTTTTGTTGAAATGGAAGGACATGAAGCCCGCAAGGCGATTGCCGCTCTTGACGGAAAAGTTGTTGGTGAGAAGTCTTTACGGGTCCAATTCGAAAACCCTAAAGGCAAAGGAGGAGGAGGACGCCGGGCTCGCCGCTGAACAAACGAAACTATATTGCATGGCCTGAAATTCACTGCACTTTCACGCAGTAATTTTAAAACACAGAAATGTAAAAACAGCAACAATACTGAAACAACTTTTTGCACTCTAAATCGTTCCACGCAGAAATGTAGCCGGCTATTGGTTTATACTAACGTAGCAACGGGCTGTCACTGATCGAACTGACTGGCAGCTCACTCTATATGACTTAACGCGAGCTACAGGAAGAGATTATGTTGGGCACAATTATTTCGGCACTCATCGGCGGCGGTGGTGGTTTTCTAGGTGGAATGGGCGTTGAAGCCCTCACAGGCCTTGCAAGCGGAGGCATGCTTGGTACTCTGATCGGCCCCATATCCGGTATTTTAGGTGGTGGCGCCATAGGCGGTTTGATGGGCCGTGGCGGAGACGCTGCTGCGGCTGGAAACGCTGCTGCTGGTGGTGGCATCAACCTAAAGCAGATTTTAGGTGGCCTTGCAGGTGGTGCAGGCGCTGGTGCGATTGGCCAAAGTGTGCTGGGCTTGCTAACCTGAGATTCAACCGCAGAAAAAATCTTCAGGTAAACCGGAACACAGAGTTTGCCTTTTGATTCAATCTGGTTTGAACAAGCTCCACGAGCCGCCAACTTCAGGAAAAAGAAGTTTTAAAGGTACTTAGCCAAAGGTACCCGGCGTTTGCGGTATCCGAGTTCCAGATATTCCTAAGTCCAGAACTTCCTAAGGAATGCTCGAACCAGTGTGGTTTGCAATCAAAACCTGCCCACAAAGTCTGCTGTGAATCTCACAGCAGGCAATTGATCTTGTGTACCTCTGGCCTCATTTCGGCGATTAGGCTATTCTGCGCGCCGTGAATTGTAAAACTCCAGATCAAACCACCCCATTCGTTGCCTTAGATCCAACAGACAGTCGCATGACTTCCCGTTCGATTCGTAGTTTTGTCGTTCGAAACGGGCGCATGACCCCGGCTCAACAGCGAGCCCTGGACGAGCTCATGCCGGTTTACGGCCTGGAATATCAAGCAGCAGCTATCGATTTACAGAAAATATTTCGCCGGCAAGCACCACTTTGGGTGGAAACCGGTTTTGGCAATGGTGACGCGCTATTATCGATGGCTAAGCGTTACCCTGAAAAAAATTTTCTCGGTATAGAAGTACATGCTCCTGGCGTCGGGCATCTGCTTCAGGGAATCAAGAACAGTGATCTCGAAAATATTCGTGTCATCCGTCATGATGCTCACGAGGTGTTCGACAATATGCTTGCGGCCGGCTCAGTAGAACGGGTTCTTGTGTTTTTCCCTGATCCCTGGCCGAAAAAAAGGCATCACAAACGCCGCATAGTACAAGCAGAATTCGTTTCTGTAATCGAAGATGCATTGCAAAGTTCCGGGGTCCTGCATTGTGCGACTGACTGGCAGGAGTATGCGGAATGGATGCTGGAATTACTGCAGGCACGTAAGCGATTGAAAAGCCTCGCGCCCCAAGGTCAATATTCTGAACCTCCGGATTACAGACCAGCAACAAGGTTTGAAAATCGCGGACGCAGGCTGGGTCACGATGTGTTCGACCTGTTGTTTGAAAAAGTATCTGCGTAAAATCATCTGGAACCAGTAGAAACTGCTACTTGCCTCTTGTAGGTCAACTACAATTTGACTAACGTATGGTCGATAAACTGGGTTCGATACACACTCGCGCTTGGCAAGCGTAGTTATCGGCCGCAGTTATTGGTAATAGTAAGTAAGCACTAACCTTAAAGCTCCAGGCTGACCGCCGGGGATCATGACCGAATCATTGACACTGACTACCGAGATAATTGTGGTGCTGGGCATACTGGCGTTCACGATTTACCTGTTCGTGTCCGAAGTGGTGAGAGTTGACGTAGCAGCTGTCTCAGTCATGGTAGTACTGGGCCTGACGACATTGATTCCCGGTCTGGATTCACTCATATCCTCCGAGAAACTTTTCAGCGGATTCTCCAGTAACGCTGTCATATCAGTGATGGCTGTCATGATCATAGGTGCTGGCCTGGACAAGACAGGCCTGATGTCGCGCCTCGCTGCGCTGATATTAAAAAAAGGCGGAAAGACAGAGAACCGTATCATTCCGATGGTATCGGGGACTGTCGCTTTTATCTCAAGTTTCATGCAGAACATTGGTGCCGCCGCCCTGTTCCTTCCAGTAGTCAGCCGAATTTCGGGGCGTACCAATATTCCAATGTCACGTTTGCTCATGCCCATGGGCTTTTGCGCAATTCTGGGCGGCACCGCTACCATGATCGGTTCCAGCCCGCTGATTCTGCTCAATGACCTCGTCATATCGGCAAACCAGACCATGCCGGAGGGTCAGAAGATGGAAACCTTCGGGCTATTCTCGGTAACCCCTATCGGCATTGCTCTCGTGGCGGCCGGGATCCTCTACTTTATTTTTGCGGGCAGATTCATACTGCCAGCGGTTTCCGAAACTGCAGCCCAGCGCACTTCAAGGGCGTCAGATTATTTCGAGCGCGTCTATGGCATTCAGGGAGAACTGCGTGAAGCCCGTGTCACTGTTGATTCACCCATGGCAGGCATGTCTATCCACCAGGTTGAATCAACCTATGAAGATACGCCTATGATTCTTTCCCTGTTCAGCGGTGATGTAGTCAAAGTACCACCCGACAGGGAAGAAATGATATGGGTTAATACGGTTGTTGGGTTGATGGGTGAACCCGAGCAAATTGAACAATTCTGTGAAGAATACGGCTGGGAACTGAAAGGTGAACCGGACCGTTTTGCCGACGTTCTGAACTCCCAACACAGTGGTATCGGTGAAGTGGTTATCCCGCCCGGCTCAAGTTTGATCGGCAAGCAAATCGTTGATGTAAAGCCACGTCGCAGTTTTGGCACCAACATCCTGCAGATCTACCGCTCCGAGCAGGTCATACAGAGAAACTTTCGCGATGTGGTATTAAAGGCCGGTGACACGCTGGTTGTGCATGCGAGTTGGCGTGATTTAGCCAAGCTTTCACGCAACCGTGACGTAGTAGTTGCTACAGAACACAAATACGAAGAAGTCAGGAGCGATAAAGTTCGCTACGCAACCATTTTCTTTGCCTTGGCCCTGATTCTGTTTTTTCTCACCGACAAACTATCAATCTCATTGTTTGCCGGCGCACTGGGCATGGTGTTATCCGGGGTTCTGACTATCGATGAAGCCTATGAAGCGGTCAGCTGGCAAACTGTATTTCTGCTGGCAAGCCTCATACCTTTAGGAATAGCTGTTGACCAGAGCGGTACTGCTGCATGGATTGCACAAGGTATTCTAGCCATTGTTGGTGACGTTCCGATTTGGGTACTGCAAACAGTAGTAGCTGGACTGGCAACTTTTTTTACGCTGGTCATGTCGAATATTGGTGCAACAGTGCTGTTGGTGCCGCTTGCCATAAACATCGCTCTGGCTGTCGGCGCAGATCCGGCAATCTTTGCTTTAACCGTGGCTATCTCAACATCTAACTCCTTTCTTATACCAACACATCAGGTAAACGCTCTACTGATGGGGCCAGGTGGCTACTCGGTAGCAGATTTTATGCGAGCAGGCGGTTTGATGACACTTATCTTTCTGATAGTCAGCCTGTCCATGATCAACCTGGTTTTCTAGCCTGCTCTGCCCCACAGCACATCAGTCGCTGCAATCAAAAACTTAAAGCACGCTCGCCTCCCGGGACTATTTCAGGTAGAACAAGGTTTTCCACCACTGGCATTATTTTTGCGGTAACAGTTCACAAAATTACGTTTTGCGTACGAGAGAGTTGTGAACGCCATGATCGAACCGACTATTGTCTTTACACAATATGCCTTGCTACTAACCGCAGTCCTGTTTCTATTGATCGGCAGCTTGATAGGCTGGGCAGTTACCAACTACCTCCGAGCCAGAGAAATCAGCCAACTGAAGAGTGAACTGAAAGAGGTTCAGATCAGCCTCACCGCTATTAATGAAAACCACGAGAGCCAAGAGAACCAGACTGGTACAACAGGTGACAGTGCGGCCCTGAGCTCCCTCAACAAAAAGAAAGATCGTTTACTGAAAAACTTTATACGACGCCAGATGCAACAGAAAAAGTTGCTGGAAAAAACCAGAACAACTTTAGGCAAAGAGCGGGAGAGTGCACTGGCGCTTGAAAAACGCCTCGATAGAGCTAATGCATCACTGGACCAATGGAAACAAAAATGCTCAGTACTGGCTGCTGCCAACACCAGCCTCAGAAATCACGTGACCCAGTCGGGAAACACTAAACAGGAAAACGCCAAGGTTGTTATAGCCGGAAACACCGCAGCAGCGGCGACGTTCCAGCTAAAACCCGCGAAGGGCTCAAGTGTAAAAACGAAACCGGTAGCACCCGTTGCCGCAAAACAAAAACCGCAGGTGTCGCTGACAATAAGCAAACCACAAGCCGCAAGCAACAGTGTTACACCAGGCGATCAATCTGAGGCAAATACAAATCAGCCACAGATGCCAGCGCAAGTTGATGAAAAACAGATCGCAAAAGTGATTTCGAATGTTGAAAAAACGCCAGAAACTCAAAGCCATGCAAAAACAACTACCGATGCAGGCCTGAGACGCATTACAGGCATCGGCCCTGCTATTGAGTCAGCGCTGAAAGAACTGGGTATTATGAACTTACAGCAAATGGCATCACTGCAAACGGAGGATGTCAGGCGACTGGACAAACAGCTAGGCAAATACTCCGGGCGCATAGTACGACAGGACTGGGTAAAACAGGCCGAACAGCTGCTTCAGACTGCAACGCAGCAAACAGAAGCTGCCTGATTTCCCCCTGGTTTTCCAAAAAAGGCTGCACGATTCACGCGCAGCCTTTTGTTTTACTCCTTTTTTTCACTTCCCGGGAAAGCACTCGTTGCCGAGTACAACCCGGATTCATCGGCCATGCTTTCAAAGCTGCGAGCCGCGCTACCAGGATTGTGCGACAGCGTCAGTGGTGTAGACAGGTCAATACCCCATTCAATACAGGTTTCAAGAATAATTTCCCGAAACCCCTGTCGCAGCGCAGTAATGGAATCAGCATCCTTGGTGTAATAATGAAATGACCAGGCAACCGCATGATCTCCTGCATCCTGCATACGAACTTCCGGCTCATGCTGATGCTCAAATTTCAATTCACTACGTGTTGTTGCTCGTTGGAACACCTCTTCAAACATCGCCCTGACTCTGCCGGGCTCAACGTTGTACCCGATGTTAAAATGCAGGCTCTCACGTAACCCCTTCGCTGTTGCAAATTTTGAAAGATTATGGACTGCGTAATCTCTCATCTTCGAGTTACGGATCATGACACGGTGATTATCGATCAGATTTAACAGCTCAGTATGGAAAGCACGGGTGCGGTAGACACGGGCTATCATTTCCTGATTACCAATATCCAGACGAATAACATCGCGTTCTTCAAACATTCGTGTGTTGAGAATCACCAGGCCACCAATAATATCCGGTGCCCAGGCAGCTTGTGTCAAAGCCAGAAAAACGCCTATAAAACCAATGACGCCACCCGCCTCCAGCAGATTTTCAAAACCGAAGAGTCTTATGATGGAAATCAGTGCAACGATACTGATGAAGACACCGGCAGAAATCGACAAGGCACGGGACGCATAGGTATCGGCAATACGCTCTGCATCCTGGCTCTGTACGCGCCTACCGTAACGCTTGCGTATAAGTTTGCTGCCAAAGTGTGTCAGCAGGATACTGAAATAAACAATCATCAGTGCAAGCAATAACTTCAGCACAAGATTATTGGCTGACAAGCTATTACCACTCAATAGCCCGATAATTAAAATCAGCGCAACCAGTAAGTTCAACACTCTCAAAGTGTTTATGCGAAAGTCACGCCCCGGCTCTTCCAGTTCCTCACCCGCCAGATAATCAACGATTACAGGTGCGAAGACTAAAAGAAGTAAATTGACCGGCAGCAAGAGATAGAAGCCACTTCCCAGGCTTGTAACCAGTGTCGTAATGGACTCGATCAAAAGCGACCTGCCAACTGACTCGCAGCAGTTACTGAAGAAGCATTCGCTGAGGGCACGGCATCTTTGTCACCAGCTGTTTGGCTAACCCTCTTTAACCAACCTAAAGGATCCTGCGGATCAACGCCATCCATGAAGGGCAGCAACCTGTCACTGTGAGTGAGTTGATAAACGTGCCCTATCCAGGTTCCGACAATTGCCTCACCGCTGTCGTGCCAAGTGTTATGAAGCCGGGCCAGCAAACGATCTTCCGGAAAAGTTGGCAGCTTGTTATCGCCGGTTTCGGAACCGTTTTTCTCAACACTAACCCTGTACTCTTCCAACAAAGCGACACAGTGCCGATCGAAATAATGGTCAGGCACCGGTGGGTAATCGGGCCGCATACCATCCAGATACAGCCCTATTTCACGCTTGTACTCTTTTAGCAGGCTGATGCGATCATACTCAGGATGCCCCTGAAAAAACACCATGCGAAAACCGTCCGGACTTACGGCCAATTGCACACCCGGCTCATCTCCTTCTACCAGTACGTGCAAACCAGCCTCTCGAAATTGCTCTGGACGAACTTCATTAAAGCGCGAATGTGGCACATCAAAACGCGTATTGATGTTACTCACCAGAGGATGAGTCGGATTGGTTACTTCATGGGTGAAAACACCCCATTTTTTTTCCGACAACAGCCGACGCCGTTGTTCGAAACGAAACTGCAACACAGCATGACTGGCCAGACAGGAGCACAAAGTAGAAGTAACGTGGGTCGCAGCCCAATCAATAATTTTGATTAGAGGTTCCCAGAAAATCTCCTCAGACAGGTTTGGCCGAGTCACATTGGCACCACTGATAATTAACGCATCCAGACCTTGTTCACGAATTTCATCCACCGACTCGTAGTAACGATTGATGTGCTGTTGTGCGCGTTCGGAACGTTCTATCTCAGGTAGCGTAAACGGATGCACAACAAACTGTGAAACCGAATTACTCGAGCTGATCAAACGGAAAAATTGCCGTTCAGTTGCGGCCAGTGCGGCATCAGGCATCATATTGAGTAAGCCAATATGCAATGGGCGGATATCCTGACTGACTGCGCGTTCGGGCGTTAGTACAACATGGCCTTCAGCACGTAAACGTTCGAAAGTAGGAAGATCTGTATGAGCGACCAGTGGCATGTTCTATTTCCTGTCTGCCTGGCGCAACACCGAGTCAACAAGTTCCAGAAAATCAGCCTCGGTGTTCACCTGCAGTGCGTCCCGTGCCGGCACGGCATAGCCGTATTCCCTTGCAATTGACTCATAACGCGGTACACGCGCATAAAATAGCTTTGGAAATACCCAGCGAACAAAATCATCCGGCTCCACCAACGTCACAAACTCAAGACCCTTTTCCGCCAGATACAAACTAATCTGTTCATCAAGAAATTCTTCACGATAATACAGAGGCTTCGGGTGACTGGCTGCCCTGTCAATAAGAAACTGTTCATCTTCCTTATCGGCTTGCAAGTACAGGATCACGGTGTGATCTGCGAGCAGACGAAACAGATCAGGATCGGCTAACTCGCACAGACTACCGCTGACATCATTAAGGAAATGATCATAACCATAAATATCGCTCGACTTGCGGATAAAACCTACCGTGTCACGCACAGCTTCCACCTCAGCCTGATGATGCAGTTGCTGCCGGCGTTTGAATTCCTCCATCGGCAGTCCACCCGAATCAGGATCGCCTATCTTGCCCAGCCAAGTCGACAAAGGCGCAAGATTATCAAAGGTTATATTGTTACTGATATAGATCGAGTCAGTACGCAACAGATCTCGCAGAAATGGTACCTGCATCATCTGGCTCTTCAGATTGTCGAGTATGGCTTCGTCAAGATAGCGCGTACCAATACGATAATCCACTGAGTAGTGAAACCATTCACTCGCACGAAGAATATTAGCCAGCCGGGTTTTACCGACACCTGACATACCCATCAGGGTGAGACGCTTGTTGGGATTTTGCCTGAATTGTTCTGCTGTTAGCTTCATCTATTCACTGGACTCATTCGCAAAAACCCAAGTCAATCTGCCTCACATTTGACGCATCTTCAGTGCGTTTTTTTACCACCACGTGGCACCTTCAGGAAGTAAATCCTGTCAGTATGAAATCGTGAGACAGCAGGAATCTAAAGGAGTATCGGTGAATCAGGAGTTGGGCCTGAATGTATCACATTGATTGGCATCACCGGTTTGCAATCCCTTGTACAGCCAGGTTTGACGTTGTTTTGAAGAACCGTGTGTAAATGACTCCGGTCGCACGCGGCGCCCGGCACTTCGCATCATTGCATCATCGCCAATCTTCGCAGCGGCATTCATACCTTCTTCCAGGTCACCCGGCTCAAGCAGTTGAAACTGCTTGTGTGCATGATGGGCCCAGACTCCGGCGTAACAATCTGCCTGCAGCTCTGTTCTGACCGACAACGCATTCGCTTCAGTTTTGCTTACGCTACGCTGGCGCCGTTGTACTTGCATGGATAGGCCCAGCTGGTTTTGAATATGATGCCCGACCTCATGGGCCAACACATAAGCGCCGGCAAAATCTCCACCCGCGCCCATGCGCCTGAGTTCATCGAAAAAATCCAGATCGATATAAGCCTGATTATCTCCCGGACAATAAAATGGCCCGGCCGCAGACGAGGTGTAACCACAGGCCGAACGCACACCATCACTGAAAAGCACCAGTTTCGGCGGCGTGTAAGTCCTGCCAGCCTGACGGAACAACGGCCCCCAGACATCCTCTGTAGTTGCCATGATCGACGAGACGAACTGCGCTGTATCGTCATTCGCCGGTAAATTACTACTGCCGCTTCGGGGTGCTTGCGCGGTGTTGCCAATACCTGACGCACTGCCACCGCCCGCCAAGCCGGTAAGATCCGTACCGAGGAACATTGAGGCCAGCAGCAACAGCAGAATTCCACCACCTCCCACTTTCATTCCGGTGCCACCCAGACTGCCGCTATGGCTGGCCCCGCGGGTGCGTCCCATAGAACGACCACCACGACGATCCTCGATATTTCGGCTCCGCCTTAGATCTCTCCAGCGCATATTTGACTACCTGACAAAAACTTGCAGTATATTATTTTCGCACGAATTTGCCTTTGGCCCAAAACAAACGACTTCCAGATATTTACAAAGCGGTAAAACCTGCATTAAAAAACCAATGAAACCGTGAAAAATGCATAACAGATCACCATTGTGCTGCCTTTAATAGACACCCATTGCCACATCGATCTCGCCGTGTTCGAGCAGAACCGCGAACAACTGCTGGGTTCTGCCTGGCAAACGGGCATCAAGGCAATAGTAATCCCGGCCATCAATGCTGCTGACTTCGACTCCCTGTTGGCGGTCGCGCACACTGACAGCAGGCTGCTTGCCGGCTGCGGATTGCACCCGCTTTATCTGAAACATCACTGTGAAGGTGATTTCGAACGAGTAGCGGGCCTGGCAGCGACTGACACGATCTGTGCGATCGGAGAGTGTGGCCTTGATTACACCGACAAACATTCTGACAAAATCGCGCAGCAGTCATTGTTTACCCGCCATGTCGCTTTAGCAGCCGAGTTCGACAAACCGCTGCTAATCCATGCCAACAAAGCTGTAGAAGATGTGCTCTTGACAGTACAGAAATATCCGGCTGCACGGGGCATCGTGCACAGTTTCAATGGTAGCTTGCAGCAGGCACAGCGGCTTATCGAGCTGGGTTACTCGCTCGGTTTTGGCGGCGCAATTACCTATCCACGTGCCACTCGTTTACGGCAACTGGTAAAACAATTACCGCTACAATCGATCGTGCTGGAGACTGATGCACCATTTCAGACTGGCTTCACACACAGCGGGGAAACCAACCAGCCAGCCTGGCTGCTTGAAGTATTGGAGACCGTGGCTGAAATCAGACAACAACCCGCAGAAGAGGTCGCCCAAATTACAACGGCTACGGCTGTGGAAATCTTTTCACTGGAGCTGTAACCACGATACCTGACAAAAAAGAGATTAAAGACCAATGTCTTGCCGCGACCACCAGAGCAGTCTGGCAATCAGAACATTTATTTCGCAATTCACACTTCGCGATTCAGTAAGGGAAACGTCCCGGTTTCGAAATCTTTTTCTGCTCATTCTCTATCCAATCAACAGTTTCCTTCAGGATTTCGCCAGCCTCTTTGTCCTGTGTTGCGATCGGCGGTCCGATACGGACATCGATAGTGCCTGGCCACTTGATAAAACTGTGACGAGGCCAGAACTCTCCGGCATTGTGTGCGATAGGCAAGACCGCAACACCTGTCTCAGCAGCAACCACCGCTCCCCCGATTTTGTATGCAGGCGGATCACCGGGTGCGCGACGGGTACCTTCAGGAAATATGACCAGATTACGCTTACGTGCAAAACGTTCAGCGGCAAGCAACTTGAGTTGACGTATGGCGGAACGCCCGGCGCCACGTTTTATCAAAACAGTATCGGCCAATGCCAGACACCAGCCAAAACAGGGCACCAGTGCCAGCTCCCGTTTTGCTACAAACACGGGGTCCGGGATAATCATGGGCAGCATCATGGTTTCGAAGGTTGATTGATGCTTGCTCATTACAATCAACGGTGTCGTCGACAAATATTCAACACCTTGAATTTGCCAATCGATTCGACAGATGAGCCGTAGCGCTGTCATGTGAATCTTCAGCCAGAAGCGGATCGTTGCAAACCCATGCTTATAGGAGATCAACTGAGCGATTAACACCGGAATGGTCATAACAATGGTGCTGATAATAAACACCAGCCACCACAGCATGGCCCTTGCATACAACACCGGCTTCGAGGGAAGATCGCCAAAATCACTATCGTCGGTGACGTTACTCAAGACGTACCCCCTTTGTTATTGCTTGCTGCCGCCTCATCACTCAGATAGTCATCAACAAATGCCTGCAGATCATCATAGCAAGGCACATGTTCCAGACTGTGCTGCTCCAGAGTTCGTTCGCCTTTTCCGGTTCGAACCAGAATCGGCCGGGCATTGGCGGCCATAGCTGCCTGCACATCGCGCAACGAATCACCCACCACAGGCACCTTTGTGAGATCGAGATCAAGGCGTTCATTTACGGTATACAGCATGCCCGGCATCGGTTTCCGGCAACCACATTCATTAGCATCGCTGTGAGGACAAAACACGACCACGTCAATATGTCCACCGGCCTCGCGTACCGCTTCGTGCATGCGCTGGTGAATGGCGTGTAACGTTTCAAGGCTTAATATATTGCGGGCGATACCCGATTGATTGGTTGCCACCGCAATGTGATAGCCGGCTTGTGTCAATCGCGCGATAGCTTCAAGGCTGCCAGGCAGGGGTTGCCATTCATCAGGTGTTTTGATGATCGGATCGCCGTCGACGTTAATAACACCATCCCGGTCAAGGATAACCAGTTTTATTGATGACATCTCAAGGTCCGTTTTGCTACACAGGGCAAGTTGGCAAATCGTCCAAACAAGGCGCAAACGACATCACGAGGCTTCAGGCTGCAACCGCGACAAATCAGCTGTGCGTGAACAAAGCTCCCCTACCTGCTTTAACAGAGCAAGTCGGTTATTGCGCACCTCTTCGTCATCAACCATAACCATCACATTGTCAAAAAATGCATCGACCGAATCACGCAATTTAGCGGTTGATCGCATAGCATTCATATAATCACCCTGGTCGAATTTTGGTGTCAGCTCAGCGCTCACCTCACGCAAGTCAGCCGCAAGAGAAATTTCTGCGGTTTCGGACAGGCGTTTTTCATCCAGTGTATCCGGGACACGCCCCTCAATTTTCTTCAGAATATTCTGTATACGTTTGTTGGCAGCTGCCAGGGATTCGGCAGCTTCAGTCTTGCGAAAACTACCAATGGCCAGAACACGGCGATGAAAATCCAGCGGGTCACTGATACCTTTGGCCATGACTGCATCAATAACATCATGTGGCTCTCCCCTATCCTGGTAATAGCTTCGCAACCGCTCCATCACAAAGGAAACCGTATCAGCGCTTTCGTAATCTTTGTTGAGGCGGTTACCGAAACATGATGCCGAGTGAGCAAAAAGTGACTGCAAATCCAGCGGCTGCTCACTTTCGATTAATATTCTGAGTAGCCCAACAGCTGAACGACGCAGTGCAAAAGGATCTTTCGCACCACTGGGCTTCTCGCCAATCCCGAAGATGCCCACCAGCGTGTCGGTTTTATCAGCGATAGACAGTATTCGACCCAGCGTAGACTCAGGCAGCGCACCACCAGCTTTCAAGGGATAGTACTGCTCGCGCAGGGCAACGCAGACCTCGGCGGATTCGCCACCTGCCGCCGCCATATACTCGCCAGCAATACCCTGCATTTTAGGCAATTCACCAACCGTATCAGTAACAAGATCACATTTGCTCAATTGCGCAGCGCGGGATGCGCTGGAGGCATCAGCAGAAAATTCACCTGCCAGATATTCACACAATGACGAAAGGCGTTCGGTTTTGTCGAGCAAGGAGCCCAGTTTTTCCTGAAACAGCACTTTATCCAGTGACTCTGCACGCGTGTGTAATTCAGTGGCAGCATCCTTCTCCCAGAAAAATAGCGTATCGGCAAAACGTGGTCGAATGACCCGCTCGTTACCCGACTTGACCGAGTCAGCATTAGTGGACTCGATATTGGAAACCGTAACAAATCCGGGTTGCAAGTTTCCCTGCGCATCAACCAGTGCAAAGTATTTCTGGTTGACCTCCATTGTCTGGATAAGCGCTTCTTTCGGAAGCTCAAGAAAGTGTTGATCAAATGCACCTGACACAGCTACTGGCCACTCAACCAGCGCGGTCACTTCATCCACCAGAGCCGGATCCATAACGACCGACGCACCAGCCCGTGATGCGCAGGCTTCAACCAGCTCGACCACGCGTTGCCGACGCTTGTTGAAATCTGCAATCACACGCCCTTGGTTCAACAACACTTCTTCATATTCAGATGCCGACGCAAGTTCAAAAGGCCCGGGCGCATGGAAACGATGACCCGCCAAACTGTTTCCAGCCGTAACGCCGAGCACTTGCAGAGGCAATACTTCGTCGCCATGAAGCAGATTGACAGCTCGCACAGGGCGTAGAAATTCTGTATCACCATCTGACCAACGCATACGCCTCGGTGACGGAATTTGCTTTACTATGGTATTCAGCACTGATTCCAGAAAGCCAGACAGGGTTTGCCCTTCAGCAACCGAGCGGAACACCAACCATTCACCCTTATCTGTTTTCATTCGCTCAAGTGCGACAGGTTCAACACCACAGGAGCGTGCAAAACCCTGCAAGGCCTTGGTCGGGTTGCCATCTGAATCGAACGCCGCCGCAAGCGCAGGCCCGCGTCTTTCGACGGACTGCTGCTGCTGACGACTCACCACATCACTGACAATCACTGCCAATCGCCGTGGCGTTGCAAATTCCCTTACCAGACAGTTGCCGGGTGCAAAATCCGCAGCCACCAACTCCTTTTTCAGGTGTTCGGCAATATGCCCTACCATGGGCTGTAATGCCGTTGCAGGCAGCTCTTCTACAGCAATTTCAAATAACAGATCGGCAGCGTTCAATTGAAGTCCCAAAATATTGCCAGAAAGTTTGATAGGAATTTAGCCAGCACTAACTTCACAGGCCAGCGGCAGTTGCAGCAAGCAGGGGGAAACCAAGTTCCTCGCGAGACTGCAGATATGCTTCAGCAACCGCCCGTGACATACCACGTACACGCAGTATGAAACGCTGCCGTTCGGTAACAGAAATTGCATGCCTGGCGTCCAGCAGATTAAAAGTGTGCGAACCACGTAAAACCTGCTCATAGGCGGGCAATGGTAATTTCAGCTCAACCAGGCGCTGGCATTCACGTTCACAAATATCAAACACACGAAACATTTCCGCTGTGTCTGCATGCTCGAAATTATAAGCTGACTGCTCAACCTCATTCTGGTGAAAAACATCACCGTAGCTTACCGGGCCCGACGGCGTGTGCCCCCACAATAAGTCATACACACTTTCAACGCCCTGAATATACATAGCCAAACGTTCAATACCATAAGCCAGCTCACCAAGTACTGGTTTGCAGGCTATGCCGCCACATTGCTGGAAGTAGGTATATTGAGTGACTTCCATGCCGTTAAGCCAGACCTCCCAACCGAGTCCCCAGGCGCCCAGGGTAGGCGACTCCCAGTTATCTTCAACAAAGCGAACGTCATGCTCCAGCAGATCAAAACCCAGTGCTTCCAGTGACCCAAGATACAGCTCCTGCATATTTTGCGGCGATGGCTTCATCGCAACCTGGAACTGGTAGTAGTGTTGAAGGCGATTGGGATTGTCGCCGTAGCGACCATCAGTCGGTCGCCTCGAGCCTTGCGTGTGACAGGCATACCAGGGTTCCGGACCTATCGCATGCAAAAAAGTCGAACTATGAAAAGTCCCCGCGCCCATCTCCATATCGTAAGGTTGCTGAACGATGCAGCCCTGCTCTGCCCAGTATTGCTGCAGCACGGAAATCATGCCCTGAAATGAACGGACATCGAAAACCGACGTTTCTGTTGCTGCAGACTCAATTGTGTTCGACGGGGTTACCAAAGGTTTTTCCTCAACATTTTTCGCTTAGTTGCCACTTTCGACTGGTTGCCACATTTGCCTTCAGAGGTGCGGAAATGCCCAGATTACCCACATTCCCGTTAGAGAAATTACGGTGAAAAGATAGAGGCCGGTTATCAGATACCAAGTCTAGTTTAACTGCCGCTAAGCACGCTACCTGTTTGGCCCGGCAAAAACCACAGCAACCCACTGTTGGGGAGAGTATAATTGCAGCGGTAATTACAGACACCGAAAGTTTGATCGCAACCGCTTGTGCTGATACCGGTTTCCACCGGGTTTTCGCAATAGCGTAAGCCAACGATCAGTGATAACAACATATTTGCGATTTCGCGGCAACACAATCACGACCACATCCGTCACGTTAAAACTGGCGGTCGTTAAAACTGGCAGTCCCAGCGGCAGCTCGCACACCAGCGATTTCCTTTGCTTACAATTAATATCCCGGGAAAAATATCCTGGAACAGCGTTGCCAAGGAAGCGCGAATGGCTTGGCATGACGCTGTATGGCAGCTGCCGGGCCGGACGCATGCGGAACTAATCAATACTAGCGGACCTGAATTCACAACATTGGTGCACAACGCACCATTATAGCTCAATCATGCTCACCACAATAATACAAATAGTTGATATTATTGATATTTTTATCTGGCACAATACATGCTTATTCGATCAAACGACGCATTATTAAGCAGACATCCTGTTAACTAACAACGACTAAACCAATCAGATTCAGGGGAGAACCAATCCTATGTCCACCAGCTCAGTGTTGAAAACCATTAAAAGCGAAGACGTCGAGTTCGTCGATTTTCGCTTTACCGACACGCGCGGCAAAGAACAGCATGTCTCTACGCCGGTTAATCAGATAGACGAAGATGCCCTGGAAGAAGGCAAGATGTTCGACGGCTCTTCTATCGCTGGCTGGAAGGGTATCGACGCCTCTGACATGATTTTGATGCCGGATACCGATACAGCGGTTCTTGACCCGTTTACCGAGCACAAAACACTGAATATTCGTTGCGATGTTATCGAACCGGATACGATGGAAGGCTATGAACGCGACCCTCGCTCTATTGCCAAAAGGGCTGAGGCCTACCTCAAGTCGACAAAAATAGCAGATACCGCCTACTTTGGCCCTGAGCCGGAATTTTTTATTTTTGATGACGTTCGCTGGTCCAATGAGATGGGCAACACCGGCTACCGCATAGACTCGGAAGAAGCGGCCTGGAATACCGGCAAGAAATTCGAAGGTGGCAACACCGGTCATCGCCCTGGCGTCAAAGGTGGATACTTTCCGGTACCTCCTGTTGATTCACTGAATGACATTCGTGCCGCCATGTGCCTGACCATGGAGCAAATGGGTGTGATTCCTGAAGTCCACCACCATGAAGTCGGCACAGCAGGCCAGTGCGAAATCGGCACACAATTCGACACCCTTGTAAAACGCGCCGACACCGTACAAATTGTTAAGTACGTGGTTCACAACGTCGCCCATCACTACGGTAGAACTGCGACATTTATGCCCAAGCCACTGGTAGGCGACAACGGTAGCGGCATGCACGTTCACCAGTCACTGGCCAAAGGCTCCAAGAACCTGTTCAGTGGTAATGAGTACGGCGGGCTTTCGGAAATGGCATTGCATTACATCGGTGGCGTTATCAAGCACGCTCACGCGATTAACGCGTTTGCCAACGCATCAACCAACAGCTACAAGCGCCTCGTACCTGGTTTTGAAGCACCGGTCATGCTGGCATACTCAGCGCGCAACCGCTCTGCCTCTGTACGAATTCCCTACGTGACCAATCCAAAGGCACGTCGCATTGAAGTTCGCTTCCCTGATCCAACCGGAAACCCCTACTTCACTTTTGCTGCACTGATGATGGCGGGCCTCGACGGCATCCAGAACAAAATCCACCCGGGTGATGCAATGGACAAGGATCTGTACGACCTGCCACCTGAAGAAGAAAAGAACATCCCGAAGGTTGCTTTCTCACTCGAGCAGGCACTTGAAGGTCTGGATAACGATCGGGACTTCCTCACCGCAGGTGGCGTGTTTACCGATGACGCAATCGACGGGTATATCGACCTGAAGATGGAAGAAGTGACCGCTATGCGCATGGCCACTCATCCGCTTGAATTTGACCTGTATTACTCGGCCTGACCCCGGGCCACGCAACAGCTACCGAGTTGCAAAGCTGGCAGAAAACCTGCCAGCTGGCTCGAAAAACAGGTTGCCCGACTTATTCCATAAGCCCAATAAGGATTGCCCTAAAAGCCCCATTCAGGGGCTTTTTTTTGGCGATCGCATAATTCTCAAGATAAGTGGCGGGGACATCTTTTTAACGCACCAGCGTGGTGCAAAAATGTCGTAACATGCACCAAGATAGAACTTAATTTTTTACTGAATTTCCGCCAGGAAATTCGAAATACCCAATAAATTATTGAATATATTGATATTTTTACCTGTACTAGTCAAATATAAAACAGCTGATTTAACGGCGTTGAAATTGCACTATCCATCTTATGCTCGCCGAATCAATGATTGAAACGACATCTGACCTGGAACTGGCTGGCAATCTGTCAATCAGCATTGTGTGCATTGATGATGCACTTGATATCAGCCTGATCAACTCCTCAGCTGAAGCCCTGCTATCCGTCAGCTCAACCAAGGCTCTAGGTGACAACCTGCTGGATCTGGTGGAGGTTCCGGATTCACTGTTGATGCGCATGCAGCAGACGCTGCAATCCGGCCAACCTTACACCGACCGTGAAGTCACCATCAATCTTTCCAACAACAGTCAGATTCTGGTGGACTGCACGCTATCGCCGTGGAACCGCAAAGGCAAAACAGTCGGGATTGTGCTGGAGCTGGTACCACTGAACCGCCAACTGCGCATTGCACGCGAAGAAGCATTGCTGTCACAGCAGCAGAACACTCGTTCGTTACTGCGCGGTTTAGCCCATGAAATCAAAAACCCTCTCGGTGGTATACGCGGAGCGGCACAACTGCTGGGACAGGAACTCGAAAACAAATCGCTGAGCGAATACACCGACATCATTATCAGGGAATCTGATCGCCTACGGCACTTGATAGACCGCATGCTTGGGCCTGCCAATCAGCTTGAGCTGCAGTCTTTGAATATTCACGCCGTGCTGGAACACGTGCGCAAGATTATATCCGTGGAGGCTGCAAACGGAGTAGCCCTGGACATCGACTATGACCCCAGCATCCCCGATCTTGTTTCAGATTACGATCGACTGGTGCAGATTTTTCTGAATATTGCCGGCAACGCAATTCAGGCTGTGGACAATCACGGCAGAATCATTTTCAAAACCCGGGTCATGGGCAATTTCACCTTGGGCAGCGCCCGCCATAAACATGTGGTGTGCGTTGAAATAGTCGACAATGGAAAAGGTATTTCCGACGAATTGAGAGACCAGATCTTCTATCCACTGGTAACCGGCCGGGACAATGGCACGGGCCTGGGGCTATCGATTGCACAAACTACGGTGAACCAACTGGGCGGTTTGATTGAGTGCCGTAGCGAGCCGAAACAGACAGTTTTTTCGGTTTACTTACCAATGCGAACAAGCACACCGCTAAATTCCGGCACTGTCTACACCTGAGCCGTAACCTGTTTTAACCATGTGTTGGCTAGTTTTATGAGCGAAAAAAATATCTGGGTAATAGATGACGACGAATCGATTCGATGGGTACTGGAAAAGGCCCTGAAGAAATCAGAGATGTCAGTCACCACCTTTGAGAACGCCGACGAAGCCCTGGAGGTTGTAAGGGCAAATGCTTTGCCACCGGATGCCGTAATCAGCGATATCCGCATGCCGGGCTCTGACGGCTTGTCTTTTCTGTCATCGTTTCACAGCACTCATCCCGACGTACCTGTATTAATCATGACAGCCTATTCCGATCTGGAGACGACCGTCAACAGCTTTGAAAACGGCGCTTTTGAATATATACCGAAACCGTTCGATGTCGAGAATGTTATTGAACTAACCCGTAAAGCCTGTGCTTTGAAACAGGAGAATAGGAACCGAAAAAACAAGGCTGGAAGCAATACTCCGGGAAATCCCGCAGATATCGCAGTTGAGCAAAACCGCAAACCCAGCGAACTATTGGGTGAAGCTCCCGCCATGCAGGAAGTATTCAAGGCTATTGGCCGGCTCTCGCGCACCAAAATCACAGTACTAATCAACGGCGAATCCGGTTCCGGTAAAGAACTTATCGCCCATGCACTGCACAAACACAGCCCGCGCTCCGATTATCCGTTTGTCGCTTTAAACATGGCCGCGATTCCCCATAACCTGATGGAATCGGAGTTGTTCGGCCACGAAAAAGGAGCATTTACGGGTGCCGATAGCCGCCGCCTGGGGCGATTCGAACAGGCTAATGGTGGCACGTTGTTTCTGGATGAAATCGGGGACATGCCGGCCAACCTGCAAACGCGACTGCTACGTGTGCTGGCCGATGGCCAGTTCTATCGTGTTGGAGGCACGACAGCCTTACGGGTTGACGTAAGAATTGTTGCAGCCACGCATCAGAATCTGGAAGAACAGGTTCGTCAGAAAACCTTTCGCGAAGATCTCTTCCACCGACTCAACGTAATCCGTATCAATGCCCCTTCGCTGCGTGAGCGACGTGAAGACATCCCTTTGTTGCTCAATACATTTTTACAGCAGGCAGCACGCGAACTGGGTGTACCCGCAAAAAAAACCACGAGGGACTTTGAATCCTACGTCTCGACCTTGCACTGGCCAGGCAATGTTCGGCAACTACAAAATACGGCACATTGGCTAACTGTGATGGCGAGCGGCGATACTCTGGAAATTGGGGATCTGCCCGAATCAGTCGATGACACCAGCATAGCGTCTGAAAGTGATGGTAATGATGATAGCTCTGACGACTGGGAGCACGGCCTGAGAAAATGGGCCACGCGAGAACTTGCCAATAATGGTGAAGATCTGCTGGGCAACGCCATTCCCAGAATTGAAAGAATACTGATTGAATGTGCGTTGAGAAAAACCGGCAACCGCCGCCAGGATGCGGCCAGGCTACTTGGTTGGGGGCGTAATACCCTGACCCGTAAAATCAGGGAATTACAAATGGGGTAACCTGACAGGAAGAACAG
>CALLOA010000038.1 GCA_938005265.1 uncultured Granulosicoccaceae bacterium | reverse complement strand
ATCGTTTGGATTTCCTGCAAAACTGCCCGAAACGGTGAGCGCTTCATCGTTTGGTGCTGAAATGACTTCAAGCGATAGATGTGGCACTGCCACAAATGACGAAGTACTTATTGGATAGCTGCCACGAACACCGACTGACACCAACGTTGTAGTCCTGGATTGACTATCCAGCTCCAGTGCAAATCCTGCACCCGGAGCATCCGGATTGCTAGGCCTCTCTCTGTAGGCATCAATCGAGACACTGGTTCCATTAAAACTCGCAAAGGGGCTAACAGTAATACCACGAAGGAATCTAAAATCATATCCGGCAGCAAGACCGAACGAGAACTGTCGGCCTCCAAAATTGGCTGTAACTACCTGATTAAAATCTGCCAGGCAAGTAGCATTCGTTTCACATTGCAATAGCCGCGATTGATCGTAACTGTTGCCACCTATGCCTAAGGAACTATCAACATACCAACTTCCATTGTAATAACTACCGAAGGCAAGCATAAGATAGCCAAGGTCAGACAAGTCGCCCCGATTACCACTGAAATCAGATGATGAGCTGGACGTGCTGAAAGCCATGCCCGCAGTGAAATTATTTGTGTAACGGTAATCTACACCCCAAGTGAGAATGCCACTGCCTTGGTCAGAGCCATTTTCGAAGGATTGGTCAAGTGTTTCACTTGCCAGAACCGACCCATCCAGAAAAACGCCTAGACGCGAGGACAGGCCTGAATTAGCCAACGGCGTTTCAACGGCGTTAAACACCGGATCAACCCCCGTTGATTGCGATGTATTACTATGCAGAGCACCAAGCGCATACGCACCCTGAAATCCAGCATAGTCAGACCGGTGATAGTCGTAACCCACAGGTACAGGATTCTGAAAACGTGCGACAGTTTGCTGGATCGGGTTGCTGGTCCTGCTTTGGCGCAAATAAACAAGGCGCCTATGCAAATGACTCAGACCTGTAGAAACAAAGTTAGTCGCACTGTAAATGGGGGCATCCGAATTAAGAGGCGCTATTGCGCGTGCAGTATTGCTGATGAGGGGATCACTGTTGTTAATTCCATTTAACAGGAACGAACAATCTTCCTGGAACTGAGCTGTACCAGCCAGTGATGCACACCCCGAAAAAAGATTACCGCTGAAATCAACTAGATTCGTAAAGCTACCGTCATCCAGTGTTGATGAGAACGCATCCTGATCAGTGCTCACGACACACTGCCCGCCAGCGCCATTCTCTTCACAGTTGATATCAAGCAGGGACGGGTTGCTCTGGAATTCACAACTAGCGGTATTTCCCTGCACATCGCAGGTGAGCAAAACCGGTTGCGCGTTACTAGCCGAAACGTTGCAATCAAAGATGTTACCTTGAACCGGGCTTTGGGTGCAGATACCCGATGCTGAATTATTATTGATCGTAGTCAGTACATCACTGAAGACATCGAAAGTGTTTTGAGAAAAAGCACCCTGAGTATCTATTCTGCAACTATTCCCGTCATTCAAGTCAGAACAGGTCACGATGACTTGAGCAGCAGCTGCTTTCTGCGCTGGAAATAAAGTGAGAAAACAAAGCGCCAGCATCAGCGAGAGGCTTAATAAGGAGCCTGTTTTGTTTAGGGATAGCAACTCTAAATTTATAGAGAGAGCGGTATTGTGCGGTAGTTTCCGTTCCATACTCATGTCCGTACGCCTAAAAGCGGTAACCTATGCCGATGTTAAATATGGGAGCTATCTGGAAACTCGAAAAATCGTCTTCGAGTGCTCTGCGTTCGCGCTCCAATTCGTCAAGAAAGTCCGCGCTGTTTGTAACATCAAATTCGCCGGCCGCCGGGTTATTGTTGTCAATAGCTGTACCTGTCGCTGAAACAGACAGCTTTGGTTCACCGATAAAGGCGAAACCAAGGTCGCCTGACCAGTAGAACCCTGAGCCATTCTGGTTAGTTGACCAACCGATTGAAATCCAAGGGGCCATGGGATTGAAGTTTGCAGTTCCACTAATGGCTATGGTTCCGGAGAAACTGCTATTTCCGATCTGGTAGTTGTCCTGCATCGCGACTGATTGCAAATCGAGTTCGGGCTCAACTAATGCGAGACCGGCACTTAATCGGAAAGCATTGGCTGCAGGATGAAAATCGAGTAAGACACCTGCATAGAATGTACTGACATCAATTTCATAGTCAATATCATCCTGCGCACCATCCACAGGGATTGTCAGGCCACTCAGCAGGGCTCTGAGTCGTAACTTCTGATGCAACCGAGTGGTGAACTCTATCCCGATCCCTGCAGAACCAGCCGTACCACCAAATGACGAATTTGCAGCGAATGAAGTTGCAGGCCCAACCATCGCCAACAAGGCTACTAACAGGATTAACAGGAAACCATGTAATGATGGCCTGAACGTTGGCCGTTCCATCTAGAACCTCCTTAGCCTTTCCGATGGCAATGCATAACTAATCCAATTGCTGCGTATGCATACCGATTATGTTTAACAATGTGCTTAAACTTGGGGACCGCTTAACAACTGTAGCGAAAATTTCGTTTGTAGCTACACCAAAATAGCTACACCAAGAAAACTAATGTTTCAGGTAGATTTTGCGGAACAGGTAGATAAACCAAACACTGAACGCATCACATCATACAGGTCAGACTGTTTCTTGATTGTGGCATGAAGCAACAGCTCGGAGTATACCAATGATACTGAAACTTGTGTCAACCTATATCCTCATCGGACTATACAAAAGTATAGTCGACACCAATAGCCGGCTTACCTTTCTGAATGATCGGGCACTCTGCAAATTGGAAACAGTAACGGCGATTATCATGGCATAAAGGTGCATGACAGATAGCGACACGACGTGATCTGTATTTTTAAGAAAGTGGCTTGGCTTAATTGCGGAACTCTTTTGGAAGAAAAATTCTTTCAAGGAATCCGCACAACCTGCTTGTCGCATCCAGAGGCATTATATCTGCAACGTATTGGTCCGGCCTCACCAGCACCATGCACCCCTGCCGACTCACCTTCCGTTTATCAAATATATCTACCCCGTTTTTTGTTTCTGAACTGAACACCTTTTCATGATCTACCAGTTTAAAAGCACCTTTTGCCGGTTTTAAAAAAGGATGGACGCCAAGCAAGTCAATATTCCGGTGACTCTTCTGAAATATGACTCTCAAATCTATGACTGCATCCGGATCGTCTTCTACTCCTTGATATCGACGCATGGGTGATTGTGAGTCTGTGGAGAGATAGTCGCAAAGCTGCCACACAGGAGAATGGCGATCATCCGGGTCGTGTTGGCTTGCAAAGATAAATAGTCTCCAGCGGCCATCAGCTTTCAAGGTGTGCGCGAGCTGCAATGGCAGCGCATCTGCTACTCGTGTAACCATTGCAGAGTGGAATCTCATGCCAAGAGGCCATCCGGAAGAAAGTGCCTGATATTTACCGTCAGCAACCAGCATCGACTGTGGATACTTGACGGCGACACCAGCCGTATATTTCCCATGCTTACTGAAATAGTCTTGAAACTCGGTAGAATGATCGCGTGATTTGTCAGCAGCCTCACTGAACCGGGCCGCCCAATGACGATCAAACTCAATGAGTTCCCGTGCAACAAAGTGTCTTTCGCTTGAATAGGTATTTAATAAGTCCTTCTTCGCGTTGCCACGCAGCACCACAGCAAGTTTCCAGCCCAGATTAAAACTGTCTGCCATACCCACATTCATGCCTTGCCCAGCCTTCGGACTGTGCGTGTGGCAGGCATCACCTGCTATGAAGACTCTAGGGAAATTCGCAGAATCTGTATTGCTGGTTTTCACACGTTGATTGTTATCAAACCTATCGCATAGCCTCTGGCCAATCTCGTAAACAGACCACCACACCACTTGCTTGATATCCAATGTAAAGGGCCGAAATATGCGTTGCGCTGCTTTGATCAAATCATCAGCTTCGAACTGTCCTGCTACAACTCGCTCACCCGGTTGCAGAGCATTCAGTTCTATATAAAACCGTACTAAATAACCTCCCTCGCGGGGAATGATCAAGGCATTGCCTTGACTGGATGATCGCACTACGGACTTGAACCGTATGTCAGGAAAATCGGTTACCAGTAAAACGTCCATAACACCCCAGGACTGGTTTGCAGAGTCTCCTTGAAGAGTCAGCCCCAGTTTCTTTCTGATCGTACTTCTTGCGCCGTCACAACCGACAACATAACGAGCTTTAATCGTTTCCTTGCTTCCGTCGTGTTTTACCAGGTTTACAGCCACAAACTCTTTGTTTGATTTGTCATCCAGGCCAACACAACTACAGCCGTACTCCGGTTGGAGCCGGCGCGATGATTGCCTCATGAATTGTATAAACCGATCGTGCACGCGAGCCTGATTGAGAATAAGGTGCGGCATTTCAGACAAGTCGTCTTCTACATCCTGAATGCGGCCGGTACGTGTTATGTGGCCAGATTGTTTTTCGCTTGGGCCCCAAAATACGGTTTCGACCACGTTATAAGCTTCTTTGATCACATGATGGCTAAAACCAAAGGCTTCAAACATCTCCAGAGTTCGACAAGCCAATCCATCTGCCTGCCCCAGCTCGAGTGGCTTTTCCTCACGCTCAATAATTCTTGTCTTGATGTCTTCAAAGGCGGACATTTGAGCCGCGAGAGTCAGGCCAGCGGGGCCACAGCCGATGACCAAGACGTCTAGTATGTCACTGGATTCATGCTCAAGGTGTTTTGATTTTTCACGAGTGTGCGGATCACCGGATCGGTAACCGCTCAGATGATATTGCATAGCTAAAATGCACAACCCGTCGGTAAAGGATCAACTATTTCCAATTGTCCCGCAAAAGAAGAACTGATAGTTTGCTGAAGCAGCCCTTGATCAACACTGCCTGTAAAAACCTGCTCGCCATAACCGCTGCTATTCATATGCGCACGAATCGTAATCTCGCGATCTGAGGAAACTGCTACCGGACCACCACTGCGCGTAAATGGCTGCTCGTCAACATGACTGTGTGTCAGTATTCTTCGATACAAGAGATCACCTTCCAGGCTGATTACCTCCCACCAGTCGGCATATTGGTTACAGCCCGTATCCGGGCTTTCAACCGTGACTGAAAAACTGTAATTACCCGGTTCGCCGCTAATGGAGACAGCACTGACTACCGCTAGATCGTTCCCTGAATTGTCTTCAGTGCCGGGTGCAGATTCGGTGGCAGACCCGCTTCCATCGCAAGCCAGACTAAAACAAGAAAAGAAAAATATGAATAGTGAATTTTGGATTTTCATTAGATTACCGTTAGCAGCTATTCAGAAAGCATTGTCTTTTAATTACCAACTGCAGTTCATTGCAAGAATAGCTAGTCAGTGTATTTACTACGAGGGACCACAAAGTGCGTAAAGTGCGCAAAGTGCGCAAAGTGCGTTTTTGCTGCCTGAGCATGTAAAAATGTACATTTCTCGATAGTATCGCGAACGCTGCCTAAAGTAAAAATGGCGTAGTATCAGCTACACCACCCGCTTCCAGAAGATAATGAATCTTTCCCAAGCCCATGAGATAATGGAACCTGGAGAGTGGCTTAGCGTATTTTTTAGCCAGCTCGTAAACATCCAGTTCTGCAATTACAGCGTTCACGAAATCCATCATTGTTTCTACCGGGAGATAACCAAAATGCCTATGGACCCCGACTGGATAGTCTGGCACCGTAACCCACGGAAACCGGGTTACCAACCTCCAGCAGGTGCTGTAGACTCCCACTGCCACATTTTTGGTCCCGAAGAGGTTTATCCTTACGCGCCTGAGCGTAAGTACACGCCCTGCACTGGCTCCAAGGAAGACCTTTTTGCCTTACGTGATTATCTGGGTTTCTCACGTAATGTGATCGTGCAAGCCTCTTGTCATGGACCCAACAATGAGGCTCTGATCGATGGTTTAAAGTGCTCGGACAATATGGCGCGCGGTATTGCTGTGGTAGACAATGACATTTCTGTTGACGAACTGGCCAGAATGCATGATGCCGGTGTCCGGGGCGTAAGATTCAACTTTGTGCGCCGCCTGGTAGACCCTAAACCGCGTCAGTACTATGAGCAAATTATTGAAAAAATAGCACCACTTGGCTGGCACATTATTGTCTACATAGAGGCAGACGATTTCGCAGAACAATTACCGTTTTTGAAGAGCCTGCCAGTCACGGTTGTTTTTGATCATATGGCCCGCCCTGATGTCAGCAAAGGCATTGATCACGTGGATTTTACTACGTTCATGCAACTCCTGGAAGACGAAAAATTCTGGTCGAAAGTATCATGCCCTGAACGCCTCACCCAACAAGGTGGTAGCCATGAAAACTATTCCGATGTTATTCCTTTTATGAAATGCCTGGTAGACACTTATCCAGACAGGGTTCTCTGGGGAACAGACTGGCCGCACCCGAATATGAAGTCTCACATGCCTGATGATGGCCAGTTAGTTGAGCTCATCCCTTTAATTGCAGATACAGAATCAAAAAGGCAAAAACTACTGGTAGATAACCCGATGCGTTTGTATTGGCCCTGACCTATTTCTTCACCGCCAGCCGCCAGCTAAAACTGATCATCAGCACGGCTAATAAACAAAGTGCAGCCATTACCCAGTAACCCTTTAATTGAATAGCACCGTACACGAAACCGGAAAAAACGGTAGCGCTAGCCATCAGAAATGTATTCATTGTAGCGGACAGCGCCTGCGCCCTGGCGGATACTTCAACTGGCGTCCAGTTGGCAATGAAGTTGACAGTTGCTAAAAACATCAAGGCAAACGTAACACCGTGCAGCAACTGCAAACCAAACAGCATGGCCAGTCCCGGTTCGAAGCCGAAACACAACCAACGGATGAATGCTGCTATTGCTGCCGCAATGAGCAAGACACGCGCGCTATAATTTTTTTGAATCGCTGCGAATTTCCACATCAGCACTATTTCACAAACAACACCTACCGACCAAAGTAACGATATCGTTGTTTTACTAAATCCATCATCAGTCCAAACGATAGTACTAAACGTGTAGTAAAAGGCATGTGAAGCATTGAGCAATGCCGAGCCTGTCAGAACGAGTAAAAACCACAATTTCTTGGTGTTATCGCCAGTTGATAAAGAGGGATGACCAGATGAGTTGTTTTTGCCGTATTCGTCACCGGACCCGGAGTGCTTTGATTGCTGCATACCATGACGAAAAAAAGGCAAGGCATGAGACGCAATAGCTCGCAACACAGCGAGTGCAAAAATAAGCAAAGTAAAGCTCTCAATTCCTGCCCATTCGAAGAACGGACCTGCCAACAAAGTTCCAACCACAAAACCAATAGAACCGAAGGCCCGAATTTTGTGGAATTCTATATTGCGGTGGCGTGACATTCTCACTGCCGCCGCATCAAGAATGGGAAACTTGGCCATGATGACTAATCCCCATAGCGTCCAGATGATAAGTATCTGAACAAATCCGCTGGCGAATATCAAAACGCCAACCAGCAGTACGATCGTCCAGTTACATAGGATGATAGAGCTGCGCCAATCTTTGGCACGATCGGCAAAACGTCCGATCAGTAGGGTTGTAGCAACCATGGCAAATGAAGGGCAAGCCAGAATAAAACCTACTTCGAGGTCTGTCATTGCCTGGGATTTCAACCACAACCCTACATAAGGCAACCCGCTACCAACGGACATAAACAGCAAGAAATAGTAGACAGATACTCTTGCAACCGTTGATTGTTCTGAATTCAGAAAATTCTGTATGGCTTCACGGTTATTGATGAGTTCGGATTATCCGGTTGAATCTAAACTGGGTTGCAGGCGTTTATGCTTCCGCATTTATAAGAAGATAAGAAGACTGGAATTCACAAAGCAATTACGCGGTCCTTTATTATTGATTGAACACGATTTGCAAATAGCCCACCGGGTTCATCCAGGGTGATATGCCTACCAATTACCCGCAAGGTGGGTAAAGTTCCCGAGCCACGGCTTTGCAGATTTAAACGTCGGTAGATAACACTACACGGCCAGTGATTTTGCCGTCTCGTAAATCCTGCAGTGTTGCATCTGCCTGATCCAGCGGCCGGGTGGTGACAGGAATACTCTTGACGTTGCCTTTACGCACAAGCTCGATAAGCTCACGTAAATCTTTACATGATCCAACAAAGGAACCACGCACTGTTAACGCCTTTTGCGGCAGCATAGGTAGCGGCATCTTAAATGTTCCGCCATGAAGTCCAACTACAATATAACGTCCCATTTTAAGCAACGCCTCGACTGAATTACGAGAAGTGATCTCATTACCTACGGTATCGACTACAGCCAGTAACTGGTTATTCGTGAGTTTACGCAAGGCACGGATCACATCAGGTGTTTCCGCCGCATTGATAATCTCACTGACTCCCATATCACGAGCAGCTGACAGTGCGTCAGTATCCATGTCAACGGACACTATATTACTAACACCCATAGCTTTCGCAATGGCTACAGCGTTTAGCCCTAAACCACCCGCACCCATGACGCAAAGCCATTCGGATTCCAGTAGTGGCAGAGCTTTTCGAAGTGCGTTGTAAACTGTTACACCGCTGCAGGCCAGATGTGTCACGTTATCCAGATCCAGACCATCAATATCAACCAGAAACTTCGGGTGATCAACTAGTACATGAGTAGCATAGCCGCCATCACGCCTGATACCCAATGCATTCATATCCAGACAATCGTTTTCCCGCCCTTCTTCGCATGCAGCGCAATCACCACATCCAATCCAAGGGTGCACGAGCATGGTTTTACCAATCGGGGCGTCCACTGCATCGGGGCCGGCGGAAATCACCTCGCCAAGAATTTCATGGCCGAGCGCCATCGGTAGCTGCATACGCCCTGCAAGCTCCATTTTATTGCCTTCGCCCATATCAAAATAGCCATCGGCGATGTGTAGATCGGAATGGCACACACCACTACGCCGTATCCTGACCAACACCTGAGTGCCTGTAGGAACGGGTTCCGGGAAATCAAGTTCTTCAAGAGGCTTGCCTATTTCAACGAGCGCGTACTTTTTCATTGACTCACTAAATTCCGATGCCAAAATCAGGCATTTACTGTATCACGAGAGAAAAAAATGAACAGCTTTGTGTGAAGCAAAGTTTAGTGAAAGTGACGTACGGCGTTGTGTACCTGTAGCCAGAGGGTGACCTGATCGGCTGCCTGACTACTTCTCAGCCAAGGGCAGGCCCTGGTCCTTCCAGGACTTGTATCCGCCATCCATATGGATGATATTTTTGAAGCCAGCTGCGAGCATGATCGGTATAGAACGTCCACTGCGAACACCTGTTTGGCAATGCAGCAGATAGGTTTTATCGCGGTCCAGTTTACCCAGCTTCTTTTTAAAAGAAAATGAGTAGTAATTTATATTAACGGCATCTTCCAGATGCCCCAGCTTGTATTCCACGGGCGTTCGCACATCAAGAATCACGACATCCGATTTGATGTCCAGGATTTGTTGAGCTTCAGCGGCATTGACATGTCGAACACCATTTTTGGAGACTTTTCCAATCGTGTCTATGGTTGCCTCTTGAGCGTTAATCTTGCCAGTACCCAGCAATTGAACCGCAAGCATAAGAACTACAGCGACGAAAAATGTTTTTGTCGACATCATTTTAGATTCAGACATAATTGAACTCACATCAATACTCAACGCGTAAATTTTAAACCCACCGAAACGAATCCATAAACTGACAGTCTATTCGATCCTTAAGGTACCATGCCCAGCGCCCGTTCGCCCTTTTATTAGCCATACCAGAGCCATACCGTTTCGACTACCAATCGCGGATTTGTTTCCCAAAGATACCAAACTAGCAATTTTATACACTGAACCGACATTTTTTACTAATGCCATGATCGTATACCTGCAGTTTTCCCATGAACAGGGCGCAAATTTAGCAAAAATACCGCCTCAGGTCGGTGACTAAGTCACCTACGTGGGCACAAAATAGGAAGGTACTTAAAACAGGATGAACTATGGATAGCTACTCATTAGAGACAGTTTCTCTACATCGAGTAATTTAATGTGGCCACGGTGCCGTTCTATCAGAGCTTTTTTTTCGAAAGCGGCCAAGCGTCTGCTAACAACTTCTCTTGCGGAGCCGATTTCAATGGCTAGCTGGCTGTGTGTTAATTCAAGAGTATATTCAGATTCGCCACTGGCGGCATTTGTAATCAGTGCACCAGCTAACCTCTGGTCTACAGTGGAAGTTGCCAGTTCAGCTGTTCGGCCAAGTAGCGAAGCAAGCCTTTCGGCAAAGCCGTTAAAAACAAAGTCCCGGAATGATTCAGACTGCGTTAGTTGTAATTGAAAAACAGACTGGGGAATCATCAGTAAATTAACTTCTGTTTCTGTAAAAGCTTGCGCAAAGTAATCACTGGCGCCTAATAGGCACGACGTAGTCATAACGCAAGACTGCCCCGCCTCGATACGGTATAACAGTAATTGCTGACCACTCTCAGCCAGCAACTCAACACGAACGGTTCCCTCTTGTACAATCACATAGTGATCGCAGGAATCTCCGAGACTGAATAATGGTTGCCCAGCAGATATCTTTTGTGTAACTGCCAGATCAAGGCTAACTAGTTCATCGATGATTGAACTGTTCATAACTCAAATGTACTGCCGAAAGTTCAGGAAACAGGCTTTTTGCATCACTGGCGAATATGAAGTACTGCTATCTACCCGGCTATAAGCGCACCATCCAGCGTCCTTTTCTGGGCAGATAATAGTTTTCCCTATTATGTGAAAGAACCACGCGACTCGATCGCCCGACAATCTCGTTACGTGGAACGAAGCCGTAGTAGCGCGAATCAGCACTGTTGTTACGGGCATCTCCCATAACAAAGTAGTGGTTTTCAGGAACGTTATAGGTTTGCCTCAAATTGTTTGATGTAATGCTCTCATCTGTTGACCACAAAAGCACTCCATCTGGACTGATTTTATACTTATCAAGACGGGTTTCCCCGGTTTTAATCATCCTCCTTCCTTCCCCGAATGGGCTGCCGGGTCGTTCCTGCAAAACAAAACTACCCTGGTCAGATCCCGCAAGCTCATATTTCATCGGAACACCGTTAAGAATCAGTTTGTTCCCGATGACGGTTACTTCATCGCCAGGCACACCAATCACACGCTTGATTAGCCGTTTGCCCGCAGCTTTTGACTTAAAAACTACAACATCACCTCGTACAGGGTCAGCAAGGTGCAACAGTGAGTGATTTACAAAGGGTGTATTGATGTCGTAGGCCACTTTGTTTATCAACACACGATCACCCTCAATTATGCCAGGGCGCATACTGCCTGAAGGGACATAGTTCCAGTCTGCCGCTGACGATCTGAAAACTGCCATCAGAATCATGAAAAGCAACAGCCCACGATGATCTTGCCATAATTTGATCAGACTCTGTTTCATAATGTACTCCGTGCTTTTTGGCCCGTACTTTTTAGCGGAAGGATACTAATGCTCATAATACTAGCGGTGCGGCACTCTACGCAGGCTTACCGAAACATTACAAAATGATGCCTGTTGCTGATAGCACCTGGTTTCGCGAACCAGTGCACACGACATAGTACATTCATCCATTCATCCATTAAGCAACTCATCAACAATCGTCTTCAGTAAAAATGTTTCCCTCTCAATTGAAAGCCCCTTGCGGTCGCTTTCGGCAATAACAACTTCGTTGTGCTTGATAGCGGTGTGAATATTGATCCACAAGGGTTTCATACTATTACTTATCTCATACGTCTCATACGAGGTATCACCCAACTCATCAGCAATGTCGCAACTGTAGCAGTACGAGACCATATAAATAATATCGGCATCATCTTTGTACCACGGGCGATACTCATCATACCTGGCAAACGGTTGTACGTTTCGAATTTGCCTGGCGCCAGTTTCCTCCTGTAATTCGCGTTTAAGACCCTGAACTTCGTCCTCCCCCTTACCCAGGCCTCCACCCGGCAAGCTGTAGTCCTGGTACCGTTCTGTATAGAGCAACAGGATATCTTCCTCACGCAATACAATAGCGCGAGCGGCATAACGCTCAAGCACTGTCAGTTTACTGGCAGGCAAAATATCTTGCTCGGACACATCTGGATGGAAAGCGGTTTTCAGGAGTCGCATAAGGGCTTGTGGGTGCAATTTTCATTCATGCTGAGACCCCTTAAAAGCGGCTGACGCTATGCAAGGGCCGTTGACCGAATAAGAACCTGGATTTATCGGATTTACTGAACTCTGTGCGCGTGAGAGCGCTATAGAATCGGCTATTGTATACAATATGTATTTACTCTGTCCGTAAAATGGCATAGAGTCAAATTAGCGATTGTCAGGCTTGCAGGATGAAAACCAGTAAAAAAGAACAGGCACTCGAAACAATAAAGCAGCGTGTACTCACGATGGGCCTGCCCCCCGGGGCTACATTGGATGAAACCCTGCTTGCAGATCAATTCGGACTTTCCAGGACGCCATTACGTGAAGTACTGCAACGCCTGGCCGGTGATGGGTACCTGTCTCTGGAGACTAATCGGGGTGCAACGGTTTCGTCCATGGATCTCAACACCATGCGTAGTTTTTTCCAAAGCGCACCTATGATCTACGCAGCCATAGCAAGACTTGCGGCGGATCAGGCCACAACTTCCCAGCTGGATGCACTGAAGAAAGCGCAATCGGCATTCAGGAAAGCGGTTAAACATGACAAGCTGAATGATATGGTGATTTACAACCATCGGTTTCATGAGATAACAGGAACCATGGCAGCTTCAACTTATCTCTCACCCAGCCTCGGCCGTTTGCTTATTGATCACACTCGTATGAGCTACCGTTTTTACACCAATGATCAGGACGCATCACGAACTCGGATCATGGAGGCGTGTGATCAGCACGATGAAATGATAGATGCCATCGAACGTCGAGAACCTGCACGTGCAGTCGATTTAACTCTAAAACATTGGGAACTGTCGCGACGTGAGATGGAAAAGTACGTAACTCCTGACCCTTTACCCAATGACGCAGCAGATTTTCTGCACGCCGGCGATACGGTCCGTGAAGTGGAGACAGTTTAATGAAATTCGAAGGCATCTACACACCATTGGTGACTCCGCATACAGATACATTTGCTATCGATTCCGGAAAATTTGAAGCGACGATCAATATGTTGATAGAAGCTGGTGTAAGCGGCTTGATAGTAGCCGGTACAACCGGTGAATATTATGCACAAACCAGTGATGAAAGGCTTGAAATGATGAAGCTTGCGGTGGATATTATTGATCGCCGTGTACCTTTGATTGTCGGCACGGGCGCCATCAGAACTGAAGATAGTATCTACTTTGCTGAACAGGCCAAAGCTGTAGGTGCAGAGGGCTTGTTGGTTTCTACCCCCCCTTATGCTTATCCCACCTCTCGTGAAATTGCATTGCATGCACTGGCAATTGATCGGGCGGTCAACCTACCGGTCATGCTGTACAACTATCCGGGGCGTATGTGCGTGAATATGGACGAGGAAACGCTGGACAGGCTCGGACGCAGCCCGAATTTTTGTGCGATAAAAGAGAGTTCCGGAGACCCAAATCGGCTGCACATGCTGGCACGGGACTACCCCCATATTCAGCTGTCCTGCGGAATGGATGATCAGGCTTTGGAATTCTTCGCCTGGGGAGCAAGGTCCTGGGTTTGTGCCGGTTCAAACTTCGCCCCTGAAGCCCATATAGCGTTATATAAAGCCTGTGCCGTTCAAGGTGATTTCAGCAAAGGGCGGCGTATTATGTCAGCCATGTTGCCTTTGATGCGCGTGCTCGAACAAGGCGGCAAATTCGTACAATGTATCAAACACGGCCTGACACTTCGCGGCATTGATGCCGGCCCTCCTCGTAAACCGTTGCAACCGCTTAACAAGGATGAAAAACGACAATTAGCGGAAGTCATTCGCACGATGAACACAACCATAGAACGCATTGAACAGGAGAGTGCCGCATGAGCGAATTATTGACACATGATGAATATAGCGCCATAGCATCTGCACTTGAATTCCCGCAAGCCGCTTTTATCAATGGCAAATACCAGGCAGGCACTGGCAACACTCTTACAACTACCAATCCTGCCAGCGGCAATACCATTTGTGATATAGCCGCCTGCAATGCCAACGATGTAGACCTTGCGGTAAGTAAAGCCCGCGAAGCTTTTGACCAGGGCGAATGGTCTTCTATGCATCCCTCCGACAGAAAAGAGGTGCTTATTCGTTTATGCAAACTCATAACACGCAACCGTCGCGAACTTGCAGTAATGGAATCTCTGGATAGCGGAAAACCTGTCCGTGACTGCGAATTAATTGATCTCCCCGAAACTATCCAGACAATCAAGTGGCATGCCGAGGCATGCGATAAAATCTATGATCAGTGCGCTCCAACCGGAGATGATGCCGTTGCCATGATCGTACGAGAACCCATTGGTGTGGTGGCCGCTATTTTGCCGTGGAATTTCCCCTTACTTATGCTGGCCTGGAAAATCGCGCCTGCTCTGGCTGCCGGGAATTCGGTAATAGTAAAACCGGCAGAACAAACGTCATTAACCGCATTGCGTGTTGCTGAACTGGCTATGGAAGCAGGCATACCGCGTGGCGTGCTTCAAGTACTACCCGGAGAAGGAGCAGCGGTAGGTGAACCATTAGGCATGCACATGGATGTGGATATGATCAGTTTCACAGGCTCAACCGAAACAGGACGTCGCTTTCTTCGCTATGCAGCTGATAGTAACTTGAAGAAAGTTGTTCTTGAATGTGGTGGCAAGAACCCGGCCGTGGTTCTCGATGATGCTGAAGATCTTGATCTGGTGGCTGAACATATCGTCACCGCCGCATTCTGGAATATGGGGGAGAACTGCTCCGCCACTTCCCGCCTGATAGTCCATGAAGCGGTAAAAAAACCATTGCTTGAACGCATCATTGCGCGTGCACGGGATTGGAAGACGGGCGACCCGCTGGACCCGGCCAATCATCTGGGTGCACTTATAGATCAAGCACATTGCCAGAAAGTAAATGCCTATCTACAGGACAAGGCAGGGGCAAAGGTGCTGTTGGGAGGCAAGGCCGATGATAGATTCGTTGAGCCAACAATCCTTGATGATGTAGCGAAGAGCAGCAAACACGCCCGGGAGGAAATCTTCGGCCCCGTGCTGTCAGTTATCACAGTTTCGTCCCAGGAGCAGGCCATAGAGCTTGCTAATGATACTGACTATGGCCTTACCGCCAGTGTTTTCAGTGCCAATGGCAAACGCGCTCTACGAGCAGCGCGCGCCATCCGTGCCGGTACAGTTACGGTCAATTGTTATGGCGAAGGTGATTCGTCCACCCCTTTTGGTGGCTACAAGCAATCAGGCTTCGGAGGCCGTGACAACGGCGTTCATGCACACGACCAATACACTGAAGTTAAAACCATCTGGATTGATTTGTCCGACGCTGCCAGTGGAGACACCGTTGCATGAGTGATCAACCCGTATTGATGCCGGGGCGCAAACGACGTGGTGGCCGCGCAGCTTTAAGAGCCAAAAGGGCAGTTCGCAACAGCACGATGTTACCGGCACTGAAGCGCAAGCTGCCTTTATGCGAGCCCATGTCTGAAGAACAGATTCAGAAGATTGATGAGGCATCGCTGGATATACTCGAAGAAGTCGGTGTCGTTTTTCGTGATGATCAGGCCATTGTCGACTGGAAAGCCGCTGGAGCCGATGTGCGAGAAGGTGATCGCGTGCATCTTGACCGAGGCCTGGTACGTGAACTGATTAAAAGCATACCTTCGGCCTTTACCTACCACGCACGAAATCCGGAAAACAATCTGCCCTTTGGCAACGATCATTCGATGTTTGTACCGATGACCGGCGCACCTTATCTGCGGGACCTGGAAGATGTGCGTCGCGGGCCAACGCTTGATGATCTGGCAAATTTTCACAAACTCTCACACGTGCTTCCGGCAATACATTCCAGTGGTCATCACATAGTCGAACCTATGGATCATGTGGTCTCACACAGGCATTTGCGCATTACATACTCGTCAATGAAATATTCGGATAAAACCTTTATGGGCATGACGACGTCGGGTAAAAACGCAGAAGATGTTCTTGATATGTGTGCCTTATTGTTTGGTGCTGAGTATCTTGAGGATCATGCAGTTGTTACCGGTAACTGTAACGGTAATTCACCACTTGTTTGGGATGAGACCATGCTCTCGGCAATGCGTGCCTTCAACAAGCGCAATCAGCCCGTGTTGTGTTCGCCTTTTGTGTTGGGTGGCGCTAACACCCCGGCCTCCACTGCCGCAGCTGTTGCACAGCTTAACGCAGAAGCCTTATCTGCTCTTGCCTACACGCAAGTGGTACGCAAGGGATGCCCTGCTATTTATGGGCATTACCTATCTACTGTATCAATGGCCTCTGGCGCTCCGATGGCGGGAACACCTGAAATCAGTCTGATGAATTTCATGATAGGCCAGATGGCACGTCACTACGATGTGCCCTGGCGAACCTCTAATACACTGGGTGGCGCAAAGACCTTTGATGCCCAGGCTGGTTATGAAAGTGCAAGCACATTGATGGCGGTGATGTTGGCAGGAGCGAATTATATCTGGCACTCCGCTGGATGGAACGAAGCGGGTATGCACTGCTCCATGGCCAAGTTCGTGGTTGATGCTGAGCAATGTGCCATGGCCTACCGTATGGCCGAGGGTATCCAATGGGATGATTTTGATGAAGCCCTGTCGGCAGTCCGTGACGTGGGCCCCGGCGGGCATTACCTTGGGCATGAACATACACTAGCAAAATTCCAGGATGCTTTTTTTATGCCGCGCCTTTTTGATAATAATTCTATTGAACAATGGGTGGCTGACGGCAGTCAGGAAATAACCCAGCGTGCACTTAAAGAAACTAAAGTGTTGCTCGACACCTATGAAGAACCCAAGCTTGATGAGTCTGTAGATGAAGCGTTGCGTGATTATATATCGCGCCGAGAGCGTGAGATACCTGCAGTCGATGCCTTGAACACGGAACACTGAAGCAGGTGCAGATAACAGGATTTCCTTGTGACCCTGGCCCTTCTGCGTGGAACAGTCTGCTACCTGCAGCTAAGCCTCGTGCATTTCTCGAGGCTGATGTAACGGCAGACTGGTTGGTTATTGGGGCTGGGTTTGCCGGCCTGTCGGCGGCTAAACGACTTGTCGAACTCAATCCCTCGGACAAGATTGCTGTATTGGAGGCTAGCCGGGTTGCACATGGACCAGCCGGTCGAAACAGTGGTTTTATGATAGATGTGCCTCACAACCTGACGACGGCTGACTATGCCGGTGATGCTGGCAATAATGAACGGGAAATTCGTTTAAATAGAGCTGGTATCAATTTCGCGTTAGCTATGGGTACTGAATTCAGCATGGACCATGAAACAATCAATGCCAGTGGTAAAATTAATGGTGCTATCACTGAACGAGGGAAAGCACACAATGAGGCCTATGCCAGGCTTCTTGATTCTCTTTCAGAACCCTATGAGAAACTAACAGCTAGTGATATGACTCAAATCACTGGCACTCATTGCTACCAGGATGGTCTGTATACGCCGGGTTGCGTCATGATTCAACCCGCAAAATACATTCGTGCGCTGGCAACCGGGATTGAATCCACAAAGCTTAATATCTACGAACAATCCCCTGTTGTAACACTTCAGCAACAACAATCAACATGGAAAGCAACTACAGAACTAGGCTCTGTCAGTGCTGCAAAGGTTGTACTTTGCGTTAACGGTCACCTTCAAAGTTTTGGCTACAATCATCGCCAGTTGATGCACGTATTTACCTATGCTTCAATGACGCGCGCGTTAACCCGGAAGGAAATCAAACAACTGGGCGGCCAGGATCGCTGGGCGTTAACTCCTGCTGATGCACTTGGCACAACCGTGCGGCGGATATCCGGTACAGGGGGGAATCGCATCATTATTCGCAACCGGGCAACGTTTGATGCGAGTATGAAAGTTACAAACAAACGCATCAATAAGGTGGCGAAGAACCATGATCGTTCTTTCCACTATCGGTTTCCCATGTTGGGTACCGTTGATATGGAATATCGTTGGGGCGGGCGTTTATGCCTGACACGAAACAATGTTTCCGTGTTTGGCGAGATTGAAAAAAATCTATTTTCGGCTTGCTGCCAGAATGGGCTTGGTACTGCAAAAGGCTCTGTAACGGGAAAGCTTGCAGCCGAGCTTGCCTGCGGTATCAAGACGCCTTTGCTTGATGATCAGCTTGCAGATGCCAAGCCACAAAAACTGCCGCTTGAGCCGATTGCTTCACTGGCAGGCAATGCTATATTGCGCTGGGGCGAATACCGCGCCGGTTCTGAATTGTAGGTTCGCAGTAAGCAGCTGAGCATGCGCAGCCGCACACACATTGAAAACAGTATTTATAAAAAAAGGAAGTCAAAATCCTTGCAGTTGGATTTCAAGAGTGTTGGAAAAATCAACAAACTCGTAGGTAGTTAAAAACGAATGAAAACCGGGAGCATCAACAACCAGTTTATGTGCTTGGCCACCAAGGCCGGTAAAATCAAACTTGCCGTTTCTGTCTGTTAAAATCAATCGGTAGGACGTGGACTCAAGATCTGCCCGTGAAATCATTGCCGTTAAAACCACCCTGGCCTGGCTGATGGGTGACCCGAATTCATCGACAACCCTGCCTGCCAGACTGTAGCTGCCCTTGTCGACCACCAACAACAGATTTTTGTACTCAGCTTGTTGTATTTCTATGCCATTTATTTTGAAGTGCTCGTCACCGTCGGTTGAGAATTGCAGGTCACCTGCCGGAAATTCACTTAGCTGGAAGAATCCCGAGCTGTCACTGACAATTTTACTGCCAGGGTAGTTGAGACCAATATTGCGGACCAGAAGCTCAAATTCCGGGACTGGCAGATTGTCAGTATCTACAATCATTCCATCTACAGAAACCAAATCGAGTGAATCAAGGCTGATGATTACAGGTTCCATGTTGTGCTCTACCGGAAAAGGATCCAGCAATGCTCCTTTGTAAGCGCCCAGGGCTAATACTTCAAGGCGATACCCCATGTCGGGTGGTACTGCCTCCACAATGAAACTGCCATCACTTGCGGACAACGCACTGTAAATATCTTTTTGCCAACCTGAAGCCGCTTTAAGACTGATTTCGACTTTTATGCCTGATATGCCTTGCTGCAGATTGTTTACTATCTGGCCCTGAACAATTGCCACGTCCTCAGCTAGTTCCGGGTTTTGGTTAACCGATCCCGAATCTACCAACTGATCGAGCTGATTCTGGATATTGCCAGTCTCACTGGCCGCTTTCTGATGTAGCTGGACAACAGTTTCAGTTTCCCCAGAAGCTACGGAATTTGCAGGCAGTGGAGTAGTACTGGTTATCCAATGATGAGTCACCAGAGCGACAATGAGGAACAGCGCAATAACTACTATGATGGACCTGACGTTCATAATGCGTAACCCACCAAACGCGTACAGAGGTGCAATACTGTCGTGCTTGCGGTTGTTTTATCGTCTGTATCGGGTATTTTGAATACCGTGACCTGAATGCCACTATTCCCTAAGTATAAATAGGTTAAACTTACGGATACACTAAACGAATACACTAATTAACCATCAGTTCTCTGCTCATCCGCCTGTATATCAAGTACCGCCAGCTTTTCCCCACTTACAGTTTTCGCGGCTTTAATTGAAATCTCGCAGCGGCTCACCCCACCCTACTTTCCACAGTTTATGAATCGAGATTCCACGATTAGGGGTATTATCCTGATGATTGCTTCCATGGGGGCATTCTCGATTGCCGACACATTGGTGAAAGTATCAACATTCTCGCATTCCCCCGCGCAGGTTTTGTTCCTGCTTATTTCAGGTGCAGCAGTGATCTTTACCGTTATCGCAAAACTGCAAGGCGATGGTTTGGCTGATAATAGAGCCCTTTCACCTGTCTTAATGCTGCGTTACCTGGCTGAAATTGCCGGCATGGTCGGTATGGTGATGGCTCTTGCTCTAGTGCCCATATCATCCGTCGGGGCTATCACCCAGGCCTCACCCATACTGGCTGTCACGGGTGCTGCAGTGTTACTTAAAGAGGATGTGGGCTGGCGCCGCTGGAGTTCAATTATAGTGGGCTTTCTGGGAGTTCTGCTAATTATCCAACCCGGCGCAATTGAATTTGATTATGCCATTTTTTGGGCAATACTTGCGTTGGTCGCGCTGTCAATACGGGATCTGACTACAAGAATGGTGCCCGATGATATGCCATCGTCCAGTCTTGCGACTTACACGATGCTGGCAGCCTTACCTTTCACCATAGGCTGGGTTCTGTTCAATGGTGAAAATTTGATACCTGCACAAGCAAATTGGTTGCTAATAATTCCGATGATACTTCTGGGGGCCATTGGGTATTTGCTACTAATCGCGTCTATTCGAGCAGCCTCGGTTGCTGTGGTCATGCCATTCCGGTACTCCCGAATAATCTTTCTGCTAGCGATCGGAATCACTGTTTTTAATGAAAGACCCAACGCACTCATGCTTATTGGAGCTGCCTTGATTATACTTTCAGGCTCATACATGTTCAGGCGTGAACAGCTGAAAAAACAAAACCAATAATAGTTCGCCAGGGTATTTATGCACTGGTATGCACGGCAAGTAACTGTCAATGGCAAAAATACTGCAATTTAGAAAGAAAAAAGCCACCACAAAAGGCAAAGCACTGTGTGCAAACAACCATCACAAATGGAAGATAGAAACCAACAGCAAGTTTGACGTCAAACAAGGGAAACTGGTTACAGTTTATAAGTGTGAACGCTGCGGTGCGATCAGGAACAGGCTTAAATAGCTTCTGTTTGCACAGACTTATTGCTATTCTAGTGCAAACCCAGCTAATCCAATTTGATCGGGTCTGGTAAGCCAGCATCTCTTCAAAGAGCACTTCATGCCATGGCTCTACCATTTACTTTCAGCACCACATCCCGTGGCATGTTTTGGATGCTCGCTTCCGGTCTGTGCTTTGTTTTCATGACGGTGACCGTTCGTTATGTTGGCACCCGGGTACCCGCTGTTGAAGCTGCTTTCATACGTTATGTTTTCGGCATCGTATTTCTGTTGCCAGTCATTTTTCAGATACTTAATGGCAGCACCCGGGTTGGCCGATGGGGATTACTAACCGTCAGGGGAATTCTGCACGCCATTGGTGTCACTTTGTGGTTTTTCGCCATGGCAAGAGTGCCCATTGCAGAAGTCACCGCACTCAGTTACCTGAGTCCCGTCTTAATGACTATTGGTGCTGCCTTGTTTTTTGGCGAACGCCTTTACTCACGAAGAATCCTGGCAATCGCCTTCGGTCTTTTGGGTGTTTTTGTGATTTTGCGGCCGGGTTTCAGCACTGTTTCAATCGGTCAAATTGCCCAGCTGTGTACCGCGCCACTATTTGCCGCTTCAATGTTGATGACTAAACGGCTTGCTGAAACCGAAAAAATAACGGTAATTGTGGCGAGCCTGACAATAATCTGCGCCCTGGCACTGTTACCTGGAGCTGTAGCTTATTGGGTGCAACCAACTGCAACCGAATATGCATTACTCGCATTAACGGCGCTACTTGCCACAGCGGGTCATTTCACCTTAACCCATGCACTGAGTCTTGCCCCTGTTGCTGTTTTGCAACCCGTCAGCTTCTTACAACTACTCTGGGCGACGCTACTAGGTATCGCTTTATTTAATGAATCGATCGATGCTTTCGTATTACTGGGCGGTTTTATTTTGATTGGCTCAACAACGTACATCGCGCATAGGGAATCGTTGGCTCGCAAGGCAGATAATGAACATTCTTAGGCGATAACAACAGATTCAATTCAGCCAGCAGGCGAGAAATTTTCAGTAAAAAAACGGTACCAGTTCCCCCCCATTATCGCGCCCACTTCCTGTTCTGACATGCCGATATCTGAAAGTCCTTTCTCTATGTTACCGAAATCCCGATTATCCTTAAACCAGTCTGGCATTGGTGGGAATCCTGCGTTACTGGCCGACCCTTCGCCATAGTCAATCTCTTTGGACCAACGCCCGACACGCATCCACTCTACAATACTGTCCGGTTGGTCCTGACAGAGATCTGTTCCGATACCCAGATGTTCTACACCATACTTATCAGCTGTGTTAGCAATCATCTGGCAAAAACTGGCTAGAGTGCAGTCAGATTTTTCTTTCAGATGATGTGGGTATATGGAAAACCCGAGCATGCCACCATTACTGGTGACAGCCCGGATGACGTCTTCCTTTTTATTGCGTAGCGCTGGCGCCCATTCATGCGGATTGGCGTGGGTAATGGCGATCGGACGTTCAGACAGATCAGCAGCTTCAATCGTAGAACGATCGGCAGAATGACTCATATCAACAACCAGGCCAACCCGGTTCATCTCCTTTATCACCTGTTTCCCCATACGGGTGATACCGTTGTCTTCTGCTTCGTAACAGCCGGTAGCGAGTAGCGATTGATTGTTATACGTCAGTTGCATAAAGCGTGCACCCAGAGTATGCACAATTTCTACAAGCCCAATATCATCTTCTATCGGGCTGGGGTTCTGAAATCCGAAAAAAACAGCGGTTCTGCAGGTTTCACGCGCGCGATCAATGTCTGCGGCCGCAGTGCCTTTCATGATTAAGTCCGGATACGTTTCAAACCAGCGATTCCACTGTTCAAAATTCAGTACCGTTTCCCGAAAATTTTCATGATAGGAAATGGTGACATGTATGGCATCTACTCCACCTTGTCTCAATTGCTGAAATATTTTTTCAGACCAATTTGCGTACTGTAGTCCATCTATGCGCATATATTTTGTCGTGCCTTGATTTGAATTCTTTAGGTTTGCGGTGGAATTTTCGCCTAATTGCCTGCTACTTACAGCTTGTGATGTCTCGTGAAGCTCTGGAAGGGTTATCAATCAAACAGTTTAATCAGGGAAATGACAAGAATATTGCTCCTGATTAAACAATGCTTTTGATGAGAGTAATAATTGTATAATTTTGTTACTAACTAGCTATAATATTGGGTTATTGTACTGGAGATCTAATATGTTTTTTCAAGGAAAAGATCCAAGCGGGTTGCCGCTAAAAAACGCAATTTTTGCTATTCAGAGCAATAAACGACTACCAAAGCAACAAGGGAATCGCTCCTACTTGACAGGATTTGTTCTGTTTTTCCTAACAATTTTCTGTCCACTCTATTCTGCCCAATCAAGTGCGAATGAAAATGGTCTGAAAACGGCGCTTGTACTCGCAGACATTCTTCGAGCCGCTCGTAGCGAAATAGCCAGCCAGCAACCAAACATTAATAACGAACTTATTGGCGACAAAGGTCTGACGGGTGATGTTATACAACGGCGAGTTCTTGCACGTTTGCAAGAAGCTGGCAGGTCGGAAGGCATAACCAATCCTGCCAGTGACCTGGAGGCAAAACTTGTAGATGCTCAGTTCGAATCAATACGGGAGATTATTAATGAAAATCAACTGTTGATCAATAAAGAAGGGTTGGGTTTCAAAGGTTTTGTTCCTGCTGTATTTGCTCAGCTTACAAATGAACGTTTTGGAGAAAAAGTTGGTGATCTGGCCGAAATAAAAGTCACAGCACCACTGGAGCTGGTACGCAATCGCAAAGCGAGACCAGATTCCTGGGAGCGCAGTGTTATAGAAACCCGTTTTAACTCTGAATCATGGCCAAAGGGAGACCTGTTCTCTGAAGAGGCTGATGCTAGCAAAGGTGCTGCGTTTCGAGTAATGGTGCCCGAATATTATGGAGAAGCATGCCTTGCATGTCATGGAAGTCCTAAAGGTGAAGTTGATGTAACTGGATATCCCAAGGAAGGAGGTCAGGCCGGAGACCTCGGTGGATCCATAAGTATCACTTTGTATAAATAATGAATCAACGATTCGATGGATATCAGATAGTTTTATTATGAACAATCTGTCAATCGTAACCCGCATTAGTCTTCTCTGTGCATTTTTGCTTACTGTTCTAATTGGCTCGAATCTCTATCTGAACAATGCTCTCTCTCGCGGAGCAAATACTCTTCTTGAAGAATCGGAAATTGTAATGCAAATGACGACAGCCAATGCTGCGTCACATGCGTTTGGTGATTTGAAATACTGGTTAACTGATCTGGCAGCAAGCTTATTAGTCAGAAGCGAACTTGAGGCGGAGGAAGCTCATGCACGTCTCGAAACAAATCTAGAAAAATTAGCCCCTGCCAATCCTGGGGTTGTTGCTGTCGTTAGAAACGACGTTGAGCAAATGCTTGAGCTTTCACTGAGTGCCGTAGATGCTTATACCGAGTCTCAGCGTGTCATGGGCAATACCCTTATGGCAAGAGCTCGAACCCACATTTCAAACGTTGATGGGCAGTTGGCAAGTTTGGTATCCAAGCTTGAAGACAAAGTGCAGCGTAGCAGTGATAGCGCTATAGCAGAAGCAAAAACTGCTGAACGTATTTCCACATGGCTGACAATTGTTGCAAGCTTATTGGGGCTCATACTTACTGCGCTTGTTATTCATTCCATTCGAACTCCTCTAAGACGTTTGGTGGTTGCCATGAATGACATTACTAATGGCAATATTGAAACTGAAATTCCACCAGCCGGCGAAGACGAAATTGGTTCAATGACGCGCACATTAACTCTTTTTCGAGATACAACCCGAGAACGATACCGGCTGGAGAAAGAGCGAGACAAGGCAACAGATGAGTTGCAGGAAACTCAGAGCCAACTCAATGCTGCACTGGAAAGTATGTCTGAAGGCTTTAGTTTGTACGATAAAGATGACCGTTTGCTACTGTCAAATAAACAGTTTCGTAGCGACTTGAATCGTGGCTTGGCGGGCAGTATCAAACCAGGAGATAGTTTTGAGTCCATTGTTCGCGAATCCGCTAAAAACGGAGATGTGCCAGAGGCTGAAGCAAATTTTGAAACCTGGGTGCAAGAACGACTGAATCAACACTCCAGGCCAGGAGTTGCATTTGAACAAAAACAACGAGACGGAAGATGGTTGCGAATTGACGAACGCAAAACCAGCGACGGTGGGACAGTCGCCATCTACACCGATATTACCGAACTGAAACACCGACAACAACTTTTGATAGAAGCCGGGCGTGAGAAAGATAACGCTTTAAACGAATTAAGTGTTGTTCTGGAGAACATAGATTATGGTGTTTTGTTTGTTGATGAAGAATTACGAATCCGGCTAACCAATCAGGCCTATCGTGTGCTTTGGGGAATTCCTGAGAATTTTTATGAATCCAATCCGATGTTGGAAGAGGATATGGAGCTATCGAGACAACATGGGCATTACGATATCCCAGACCACGAATGGACATCGTATGTGGAGCAAAGGCTAAAAGACATACGTTCAAATTCAGTAGAACAAACAGAAATGAAAATATCGGATGGCCGAACAATACAACATCAATGTATTGCGATGCCATCAGGTGGTTACATGCTTACGTATTTTGATATCAGCGAAATGAAAGAAGCTGAATCAACGCTTCGATCAGCTCGCGACATCGCTGAACAAGCAACATTGGCCAAGAGTAAATTTCTGGCCACCATGAGTCATGAAATAAGAACTCCCATGAACGGCATTATTGGCATGAGTAATCTTATGCTGAATACCGATCTGGATAAAGAACAGGAAGATTTTACCCGAACAATTGTCGACAGCGCTGAATCACTTCTAACCGTCATTAACGACGTACTGGATTTTTCAAAAATAGAAGCAGGTAAATTTGACCTTGATCCTCAAATTACTGACTTGCGCGAATGCATCGAAGGTGCACTAGACTTGGTAACAGCTAGTGTTGATGAGAAGAAATTAAATCTAGCCTATTTGTTAGAGCGCGATACTCCCGAGGGGGTTATCGCCGATGGTGGCAGGTTAAGGCAAATCTTGCTTAATATTCTGAACAACGCAATAAAATTTACAGAACAAGGTGAGATTGTTCTTCGGGTCACGCTGGCTTCCGCACAGGAGAAACCCCGGGAACTAATTGTTCAAAACGACAATGATAGCCAACTGATCGGCTTGCAATTCTCTATTTCAGATACCGGGATTGGCATTCCTGAAAGTAAGATCGATTCTCTTTTTGATTCCTTCACGCAAGTAGATGCATCAACCACCAGAGTCTATGGTGGGACTGGTTTAGGCCTGACTATCAGCAAGAACCTTGTAGAAATGATGGGTGGACGAATTTGGGTGGACAGCACGGTAGGTCAAGGTACAACATTCCATTTCACAACATTCTTTGAAAAAACTGAAATAAACAGAAGAGTTGCACTACATGAGGTGAAGCCTGATTTAGCTAATAAGAAAATGCTCATTGTTGATGACAATCTGACCAATCGTAAAATTTTATCGATACAGGCTGATGAATGGGCGATGGAATCTGTACAGACTGAATCTCCCGTCGAGGCCTTGGACTGGATAAAAAATGGGCAGAAATATGACATTGCCATACTTGATATGAGCATGCCAGAAATGGACGGAATCAAGCTTGCCCGGAGTATTCGCCAATATCGCTCATCTCAACAACTTCCTCTTATTTTGCTGAGTTCGCTAGCAACTATTTCCGATGTACCAAAAAATGAAATTAACGAAGCGGGATTTAGTGCAAAGCTTGCAAAACCCATTAAGCCTTCAGCTTTGTTGAACATCTTACTAGACACATTCTCTGCGCAAGCAAACAAGTTCACTCGTCGTGAACGGGATTCGGAGAAAGATTTAGATGAAAATCTTTATAAAAAAATGCCATTAAATATTCTTTTGGTTGATGATAACAAAACTAATCAGAAGTTAGCCTCATTGGTATTAAAGCGGTTAGGGTACTCCGTAAAAATTGCTGTTAATGGCGAAGATGCAGTGGCTCAACAAACTGCATACAATCATGATTTGATATTTATGGATATAGAAATGCCGGTCATGGATGGTGTGGACGCTACCAAAGCAATTCGCGCTTATGAAAACTCAGCTGATAATTCTAATAACATCAAAACGAGTTATATCGTAGCTACCACTGCCAACGCGATGCAAGGAGACAGGGAACGATATCTAGAAGCAGGTATGGATGGTTATATAAGTAAACCCATGCGCATGAATGAGCTAGTCAACGCGCTTCAGGCTGCATACAAAAGCTGTACTTCCGAATAATTCAAGAAACAAGGCAGCACAATACACTCTTATGTCGATTTCCCAGGTAGAGCGAATTTTAATAGTTGATGACCAATCGGTTTTCAGGAAGAAACTCGAGCTGGCCATCACAGCACTTGGCTATCACGCTATTAGTGCAAAAAATGGTCAGACTGGTCTTGAAAAATTACGACACGAAGATTTTGACCTATTACTCCTTGATATTGTCATGCCCGGTATGGACGGCTTTGAGGTCATGCAGTTTATGCGTCAGGAAGAGAAATTACGGGATATTCCCGTCATTGTGATATCTGCACTGGATGGTGAAATGGACGCCGTAGTCAGAGCCATTGAAATAGGAGCACAGGATTTTCTTCCAAAGAATTTCGACCCGGTTTTGCTCAAGGCACGCCTTAGCAGTTCTCTCGAAAAGAAGCGTAACAGGGATCGTGAGCTTGAACATTTGAACCAGGTGAAGCGACTGACCGAGGCCGCAGCAGTGCTCGAGTCCGGTATGGTCAATCCAGACAGACTGGGTATCAATGACATCGCAGAGCGTAAAGATGCTTTGGGTCAATTAGCGCGCGTCTTTACCAGTATGGCGGGTCAAATTTTTGAACGCGAAAAACGGCTACGCCAGCAGGTACGAACGCTCAAAAGTTCAGTCATTCTGTTGACGGTAGGGGTTGTATCGGGTCTCGGAGTTGTGCTGTCCAGAATTGCCGCCGAAGTGGCTGCGAATCCTTTTGGTATAGCGCTTTGGGTGAATTTTGTATGTGCAGTAATTTGTTTGACTCACGCTGGATTCCGCGGAGCTCTACCCAAGCTGGACAAACAACTTGCTATTGTAATTGCCTCGTGGGCTTTTTTATCAACCGTAATTAGCGAATCGATTGTTTTTCTGGTTGCTCAAAAACTACCTGCATCCATTATCGCTTTAATTCTCGTAACTGAGGGATTTATGGTCTTTGCCTTTGCATCTATAATTGGTATAGAGCGGGCAACTGTCCGAAGAGTAATTGGCTTTGCTACTGGTCTGGCAGGTATAGCATTAGTGATATTTGCGACTAGCGATTCCGTAGGCCTGGATAGCATATGGATAACCGCGTTCATAGCATTACTCGCACCACTTGGATATGCGTTACGAACCCTTTTGATAACAGTTAAGTTACCATCAAGTATTGATATGACGGCAGCAACCGGTTTATGTGCAGCAGCCGCGGTTATCTTGTTATTACCCTTGGTTGTTGTTTTTGATGACTTTGTTACACTTTCGTTTGACAGAGAATCAGGAGGCGTTTCGCTAGTATTGGCGATAATACTGTTCGGTATAGTCTCCTCTGTCGCTGTCACGCTAAGGGTGTCACTTATTCGCTCTGCCGGAGCTGTATTCGCCAGTCAATCCAGCTTTGTGGTCACATTTGCAGGAATAGCGTGGAGCATCATCTTATTGGGCGAAAAACTACCTTTTGTTGCCTGGTTTGCGCTCGCATTACTTGTTGTGGGTTTACTCCTGGTTGGACCTAAAGAGGAAGCCGAAGAAGTTGACCCTTTAGCAAAAAAACGTATAGATATAGAAATTTAGCGAACATCAAGCGTTTACTGGTTGTTCTTGTCAATGTATTCTCGAAGGTCTGAAGCTGCTTCAGAAAAACTGACTGATATCGCTTCAGTTTGGTCAGCAGCACGGTCCGGCCACCCGTTCTTGCACTGGGATTCAAGCGTTGCGCTAAGCTCAGACAAAGAAATGGCACCAAAATCCTGAGCGCTGGACTTTAATGAATGAGCTCCTCGCCGTAATACATCGATATTTTCATCCTGCAATGCGCTCTTCATATCTGACACAATTTCAGCGCCCTCCTCTAGAAAAGTCTCTATAAGACTATTGAGAGTTGGCTTGTCACCTCCTATAAGTTCTAATAGTTGTTCCAGTGATTTTTCTTGTATTTCTGGCATGGCAATGAGTTGTCCATTAAGTCGTTTCTAATGTTACCGCCGAATTATTCCCGATACCAGAATCTAGCTGGCCAAAAACCCTCAGACATACTTAGCCCTGATCTCTCGGCATAGGATAAAAGCTCCAAAAAATGGCACAAAGGATAATGCGGAAATACCGATAGCCATCAAATTCTGGCTATCGTAGCCTACGTTTTGGAAGTACGATAGTATAAAAAAAAGGAAATTTAAAAATGAGGCGAACGCAGCTACCAATAAATAATAAACAATGTGCCGGATAGCTGAGAATAAATTACCAATCACTGGCGTGGAAAAAAATATGGATAACGCCATTAGAATTCCAGCAATAAATATAAACAACATTTCATGTACTGCTAACGCATATGGATCTTGCCTAAAGCCCTCTACAATTATCGAAAATGAAACAAAGATTCCTAAGGGCCATGTGAGCAGGATCAATATTAGCTTTGCCATAGATCACTCTTTTAATAAATGACAGATAATGCTGATCATCTGTAAAGAAAGCTGGCCCTCAAAAAAATATTGTGTCTCTACCAATTGATTAAGTTGCTTTCCCAATTGATTAAGTTGGATTGCATCACTCAATTCAATCCACTGAGCGGATTTCTCTTAAAGCTTTTTAAATTGCAGATGTTTTTTAGGCGAATGCTATCTCAGCAGAGCCGAATGAGCCAAAATCAGCAACCACCTGAGTACCCGAAGGACATTCAACAGGCCGGATAAAGCTACCTGACAATATAATATGACCCGGTTCAATTCGTTGCCCATACTGGGCCATACGGCGCGCAAGCCAGACTACGCTCTCTACCGGATCATTAAGCACGCCCGCCCCTAACCCAGTTTCTTCCACCTCACCATTGCTAGAGGTGATCGCGCCAACCCAGCGAAGGTCAAAGGCAT
>CALLOA010000037.1 GCA_938005265.1 uncultured Granulosicoccaceae bacterium | reverse complement strand
CTAACCAAGGAGACAAAATCATGAAAAATTTTGACGACCTTTCGTTTGACGAACAGGATGAGGTTGTTAATCCACGGCCTGAAGACAACGATTTCGATCGAATAGTCGAACTCGCGCTTAGCCGCCGCGACGTATTCAAAGGCGTAGTGGCCGTTGGAGGAATTGCGGCACTGGGGCAAAATTTCTTCAACCAATCAGCATTTGCTGCAGATAGTCGTTTTGCCTTTACTCCCATCGCGACCAATAGTCTTGATGACATTACTGTACCAGAAGGCTATTCGGCTCAGGTTGTTACCCGTTGGGGTGACCCACTTTGGTCTGACGCGGCAGAATTTGATCACGCCACACGCGGCACAGCTGAAAGCCAGGCACGCTCGTTTGGCGACAATATTGATGGCATGGAAGTCTACGCCCATGGCGATCGCATGCTCCTTGTTGTCAATAACGAATATACCAATCGCAAAGTCATGTGGGGCAATCGCGAAGAGGGTAAATTCGAAACTGACGACGATATTAAAAAGGGCAAAGCCGCTCACGGTGTCACGGTAGTTGAAATTACACGCGAGGGTGACGATTGGAAGATAGTCAAAGACAGCGAGTTTAATCGTCGAATCACACCCGATACAGAAATGGATCTCACTGGCCCGGCAGCAGGTCACGATCTGCTTAAAACAGCGGCCGACCCCAACGGTACTTTATCTCTGGGCACCTGGAACAATTGTGGTAACGGCTCGACCCCCTGGGGCACCTATCTGGCGTGTGAAGAAAATTTCAACGGTTACTATTCCTCATCCGATGAAAATTTCGAATTTACGGACGAGATGAAACGCTACAGTGTCTCTGCCAAAGATCGCGGTTATGGCTGGGCAAAAGTTGACGAGCGATTTGATGTTTCAAAACACCCGAATGAATCCAATCGTAATGGCTATGTTGTGGAAATCGACCCTCGTGAGCCCGGTGCCAACCCGAAAAAGCGCACAGCTTTAGGGCGGTTCAAACACGAAAATGCTGAAACTGTCGTGAATCCCGATGGACGCATCGTCGTTTATATGGGTGATGATGAGCGTGGTGAATTTATCTATCGCTACGTTTCCAACGGCGTTTACGCTCCTGGTGCGTCTACGGATGATTTGCTTGATGACGGCAAACTCTATGTTGCACGATTCTATGAAGACGGCAGTGGCACGTGGTTGGAAATGACTCCTGAAACCACTGGCATGGAAAGTCAGGCGGAAATCAGCATCCATACCCGTATTGCCGCATCTGCCGTTGGCGCGACCACAATGGATCGCCCCGAGTGGGTTGCTGCCAACCCCAAGGCACCGGAAATTTATGTCGCTCTGACCAACAACAAGAATCGCGGCATTAAACCCAATGCAGGCGGTGACGCCACGCCAGCGGGAGGCCCAAACCCTCGAGAGGAAAACCATTATGGTCAGATAGTCAGATGGCGTCCTGCGGATGGCGATCATACTTCCAATGACTTTAGCTGGGACTTGTATGTACTGGCCGGTAACCCGACTGTTCACGATGATCTGTATGGCGGCAGTGACAATGTCAACGAGGACAACATGTTCAACTCACCGGACGGGCTGAAGTTTGACAGTAATGGCCTGTTGTGGATTCAGACCGACGGCAACTATTCCAACGAGAAAGACTTTGCCGGGCAAGGCAATAACCAGATGCTGGCAGCCGATCCAGCAACCGGTGAGATTCAGCGTTTCCTGGTTGGGCCAAAAGAGTGCGAAGTTACAGGCCTGACCTGGAGCCCAGACAGGCGGACCATGTTTGTCGGTATACAGCACCCTGGTGAACGCGGTAATTCTCATTGGCCGGAAGGCGGTGACGCAGTTCCACGTTCAGCTGTGATCGCGGTTACACGCGATGACGGCGGACTGGTGGGTTAATCGGCAACAGCATGGCTGGTCGCCAACCTGGTCCCTGGGTTGGCGATCAGACTTGCTTTTGGCACTTGACAATAGCAAGGGCAAAACAAAATGCACAGTCAAAACCCTGATACTCAAACCCATTAACAGAACACATGCACGCGGATTGGGAATGCGACTGCTAACCAACATCAAAAACAATCAATTGAATGATGCAACTCCAGGCTTGTGGTTTAAATTGATGCGAGCTGGTAGTTAGTGGCATGATAAGTTGATGATTCAAACCTCCAGCCTCCCCACTCCCGGACAAGCAATCGAGCTGGCGGCTGTAACAAAACAATGGGGCGAGACTGTTGCGTTAAAGCAAATTGATCTTACTGTCGCACCAGGCACTTTTACCGTACTGCTTGGCCCGTCTGGGTGCGGGAAATCCACAACACTGAGAATAATTGCGGGGCTTGAGTCTGCTTCCAGCGGCACAGTCTCAATCGCTGATCGCGACGTCACGCTGCTACCTCCGTCCGAACGCGATCTGGCCATGGTGTTTCAATCCTATGCCCTGTTTCCTCATCTGAGTGTGGCGGAAAATATTCTGTTCGGGCTAAAGGTGCGCCGAACACCGAAAAAACAGCAACGTGAACGGCTGCTGCACACGGCCGATGTATTGGGCCTCTCCCCTTATCTGTCACGCAAACCTTCTCAATTGTCCGGTGGCCAACAACAACGAGTTGCACTCGGGCGTGCGATCATCGCTGAAAAACCGATCTGCCTGATGGATGAGCCTCTATCAAATCTTGACGCCAAGTTGAGGAATTCCATGCGTATGGAAATACGGGAATTACAGCAAACGCTGGGCTTCTCAATGGTGTACGTAACACACGATCAGGCCGAAGCAATCACCATGGCCGATCAGGTTGTACTAATGCAGGAAGGTGAAATTGCTCAGGCTGGAACCCCACGTGAGATTTATCAGACACCTGCGACCATCTTTGTTGCCGGTTTTATTGGCACGCCACCGATGAATTTGATTAAGGCAGCAGATGTACTGCAGGCCACTGCACCGGGCAAAGGAATGGAATTTTTAAGGGGTATGCATGATTCAGCTGCCAACCTTTCACAATCAACTAGCGAATTACTGATCGGCATACGGCCAGAACATATCGGCACACAACAGCAAGCCTCCATCAGCGCAAAAATTCTGGGCATGGAATATTTAGGCTCTGATCTACTGGTCACCTGCCGCATTGGGGAATCAATACTATTGGCAAGAATGCCGGGCAACACCGAAATTGCCGCAAACGAAACCCTGCCGCTGGTGTGGGCCGAAGAAAACACAGCCTGGTTCGACAGCAACAGTGGCGCACGAATTAGGTTGGATTAAGGCTACAAACGCGGCTTCAAACGCTGGCTTCATACCACAACGGTGAAAACTCACCAGCCAGCTAATCATCACAATTGAAAAGGGAGGATGCAAGCATGAAGATTAGAAAAATCGCCCAATCATGGTTAGGGAAATGTTTAGGAAAATCACTATTGGTAGCTGCATTTTGCAGCCCACTGTCTCTTAGCTGGGCTGTCGATCTCGAATTTTATTTCCCGGTGGCAGTGGGTGGAGCTGCAGCAGACACCATTCAGGAACTAACTGACGAATACGTTGCTGCAAACGCAGGCGTCAACATTGATGCAGTCTACGCGGGCTCTTACCAGGACACCGTCACGAAGGCACTAACCGCAGCTCGCGGTGGCAAGCCGCCGCAACTCTCAGTCATTCTGTCAGTCGATATGTTTACGCTTATCGATGAAGACGTCATCATCCCGTTTGATGATCTAGCTTCCAGCGATGAAGATAAGGCATGGCTGACATCTTTCTACCCCGCATTTATGGAGAACAGCCAAACGGGTGGCAAAACCTACGGCATTCCATTCCAGCGCTCAACGCCGGTTCTGTACTGGAACAAGGAAGCTTTCGCCGAAGCCGGGCTGGACCCGGAAACACCCCCATCAACCTGGGAAGAGACCATCGAATTCGGCAAGAAACTGGTTAAAAAAGATGCTGATGGCAACGTCTCGCGATGGGGTGTTCGTATCCCTTCTTCGGGTTTCCCCTACTGGTTATTCCAAGGGCTAACCACACAGAACGATGTGATACTGGCAAACAGTGAAGGCAACGAAACCAATTTCGATGACCCGGCGGTTGTTGAAGCGCTGCAATACCTGATCGACCTGAACAAGGAACACGGTGTAATGGCACCCGGCATCATTGAGTGGGGTGCGACACCAAAGGCCTTTTTTGAAGGGCAGACTGCAATGATGTGGACATCGACCGGCAACCTGACCAACGTTCGCAACAATGCACCCTTCGATTTCGGTGTAGCCCTTTTACCCGCCAACAAACGTCGCGGCGCGCCGACTGGTGGTGGCAACTTCTTTATCTTCCGCGAAGCAGATGACGAGCAAAAAAAAGCAGCATTCGACTTCGTTAAATGGATTACCGCGCCCAAACAATCAGCCAAATGGACCATAGCAACCGGTTACGTCGCTCCACGTGCTGACACCTGGGAAACAGAAGAAATGAAAGCTTATACCAAGGATTTCCCACCGGCATTAGTGGCACGTGACCAATTGGATTTCGCGGTAGCCGAGCTTTCAACCTATGAAAACCAGCGTGTCACAACCATTTTCAACGACGCACTTGCTGCCGCTATCACCGGCAAAAAAGGTGCTGCAGAAGCACTGGCAGAAGCCCAGGAAAAAGCGGAAGCCATTTTAAAAGACTATCGATAACATTCAGATTTTTCTTTCATAGCAAATTGGCTTAAGCGTCAGCCTTCTCCGGCTGCCGCTTAAGCCTGTAATTTCAGCTAACACTCAAACCAACTGCCGATATGGCTAAACGAGAATGGATATACGGTTGGCTTTTCCTGAGCCCGGCACTGATATTTTTATTTACGTTCACCCATTATCCGGCCGTCAATACCATAATCAGCAGTTTCTTTTCGACGCCTAAAGGCCGCCGCCCTGCGAAATTTATTGGCCCTGAAAACTACCAGGCACTCATCGAAGATGAAGTGTTCTGGACTGTACTTGAAAACAATTTCTGGTTTGCTGTCGGCACCATACCGACGTCAATTCTGTTAGCACTGGCAATGGCGTTGTGGGTCAACAGCCAGCTAAAAGGGCGCACATTGGCGCGCATGGCCTACTTCGCGCCCACTGTTTTACCACTCATCGCTGTCGCCAATATATGGCTATTTTTCTACACCCCGGGTTTCGGACTAATAGACCAATTACGCGGTGGGTTGTTCAATCTCCCGGCAAGCAATTTACTGGGAAATCCGGACACAGTTCTTGCTGCGATGATTGTGGTTGCAATCTGGAAGGAAGCAGGGTTTTTCATGATTTTTTATCTGGCCGCATTACAGTCCATACCACCTGTACTTAAAGAGGCAGCCGATGTCGAAGGTGCCAGTAATTTTTACTATTTGCGGCGTATCGTAATTCCCTTGTTGATGCCGACGACCCTGTTTATCTCGGTCAATGCTGTCATTAATTCCTTTCGATTGGTTGACCATATTTTTGTAATGACGGACGGTGGCCCAAACAACGCCAGCAGCCTCTTACTGTTTTACATCTATGAGACAGCATTCCAATACTGGCAAACCGGTTACGCTGCTACTCTGACCGTGGTTATGTTGATTCTGTTGTCCATACTGGCAATTGGGCAGTTCTTTCTATTCGATCGAAAAATTCACTACCGGTAGAAGACCATGACAGAAACTACCGTTAACACTGTAAACAAAAAAAATCTTGGTCGCCGGTTTGAATTCAAATTTGATTTCGATACCGTATTGAATACTTTCGCCATGTGGTTACTGGCGTTTCTGTGGGCACTACCTCTACTCTATGCCATCTGGACGGCATTCCACCCAGCCGCTTACGAAACACGATTTGAACTGTTTGCACCGCTGACACTGGATAATTTCGTCAAGGCCTGGAATGCGGCACCCTTTGCCCGCTATTTTTTGAATACATTTTTGCTGGTCACTCTGATACTGACCAGCCAGTTCGTGCTCTGCACGCTTGCAGCTTTTGCTTTTGCGCGCTTCAAGTTCCCGGGCAGAAATATTCTTTTCACTCTGGTATTGCTGCAATTACTGGTAATGCCGGATATCCTTATCGTTGAAAACTACAAAACCATTCGGCAACTTGGTCTGGTGGACACGATCGTCGCGATAGGTTTACCGTACATTGCTTCAGGCTTTGGTATTTTCCTGCTGCGGCAGACCTTTATGACAGTACCCAGCGAATTGGATGATGCTGCTCGTGTCGAAGGGGTTTCTTTTCTGGGGCTATTGCTTAAGGTGTATGTGCCTTTGGCAAAACCGACCTATCTTGCCTACGGCCTGGTATCAGTGAGCCATCACTGGAACAATTTCCTCTGGCCACTAATCATTACAAATTCGGTTGAAACCAGACCCGTGACAGTCGGCCTGAGTGTTTTTGCCGCGATAGATGCTGGCGTCGAATGGTCCGTTATTAATGCGGCAACATTGATGACATCCGGTCCGCTGTTGATTGCATTTTTACTGTTTCAACGACAGTTTGTTCAGAGTTTCATGCGTGCTGGCATACGCTAAGAAATGCAGCTTGCCATGTAATAGCTGGTATTAACTGATAGATAACCGCAATGGCTGATGGTCAGAGGCATTTGTTTCTGTATTAACTTTAAGTTGTTTGAGTTTGGGCAAGATCGCTGCGGTTACAAAGAAAAAATCCCGGCAGTGTGGACCAGCTGGCCATTGCTCACTATCAAATATGCCACAGGTTGGCGCATGCTCTTCATTGGGATATAACTCGTTCCACGCATCATGCAGCAAACGGTTTTCACCACCATTCAACTCGGCGTACTCAATCGAATCCGGGGTCAGATTCAAGTCACCGCAGAGGATGGTATCCAACGTTTCAGGAGCGGTAGAATACAAACCCGCGTTAGTGGCCTGTCTGGCAGGATTGATGAACCGGTCAACAGCATTACGGCAGGTTGACCGAAGATAGTTCACCTGGGCTTTACGTTGTTTGCTTGCAAAGAACTCTAGATGGGTTGAGATAATCCTGATTGGCTGCCCGATACTCGACTCCACCACCATTTCGATACCCTGCCTAGCCATGCAAGCAGAGCCAGGATGCGCGGGCTGAGGAAGTGTGTGCATAGCGAGGCTCAGAACAGGTAGGCTTGAAAGCGCGATATTTCCAAAACGCAGGCGTTTCCCATCAATCAGTCTGTCAATAGCAGGACCGAAATGCACACAATGGTCGGGAAAGTACGACGCCAATTCGGCTACCTGATCAGTTAATACCGAACCGTCCGATTCAAACTCCTGTAAAACCTCCTGACAGCAAATCACCTCACCCCCCCCCATATCTTGAATGGTGTGGGCTATCCGTTCAACACTGATGACCTCATCAACACCTTTTGCAGCCTGTATATTCCAGCTTAATATATTCATGGGTTTAACCTGTTCGGGCTTGCAATTGCTTTAGTTTGTGATGACGAAGGTCAGTGGCTGGAATATCTCAGTCGCTCACCCTGATTGTGTTAGACGTATTAGCTATTTGCATCACAATATCCATTCACGCAACTGACAAATATATAGATAAATGCAGCTCACAACAATTTATCTTATCCGCCACTCACTGCAATTACTTTTATTCGCGATTGACAAGTTATTGATTTTTTCCAACTACCTCCCTTCCTTGTACACAAACTTATAGAACAGGCTGTGATACATACTGATTTCGTTCTTAATCTTGCAGAGAATGTTGACTTTTTATGCTAGAGTCGTTTGATACTAAAGTTTAAGCGCATTCAAATCCAGATAGTATGGTTCGCGCCATAATATCAACGCTTGTTTTAGAGGTGTTTTAAGGGAATTAGCCAAACATCAAGGGAATTAGCCGTTTTGACTCCATACTGTACGCAGCTGTAAATTCCCGTAGTTGTAAACGCTGTTGTTAATAGTCGCAGTTACGAATAGTAACTGTTCCGAACAGTCACTCATTAGTCTGAGTAGCAAGGTGGAACATTCTCAGGGAACAGCCGGGCCTTCTAATACGCATTCTGGCTCCATTGTCAAAGACCGTCGCACACTACGTGTCTGGATACACCGTGGCATGTCTTGCGGCAAACTCCTCAAGCTGCTCAACCAATCCGCTCGTTTTCAATTCATTCAAGCCGATATTAGTTCGTCTGCCGACTTGCAAATAGTCGATTGGCAGGACTTTCACCCAGACAACAACCTGCCAGCACAAGCTCAAGCCGAACATCTGGCAACACTTCAGGTTTTACCAACCCTCCTGATTGCTGATGATTACGAGGAGTTATTCGCCGTACTGGAAACCCCTTCCGGCCTGGATCATTCACTACTGGAAATAACCAACACCAAAGAACTTGGTACTTCAGTGCTGGATACACGAATCATGAAGCTGCTACAGTCTGAACGACAGCTATCTACGCAAAAGCTGAATGCTGAAAACTCTCAAATAATGCTTGATACAGTGATGAGGCATTCAAACGACTGGATGGTCATCAAGAGCCTTGATCATCGTTTTCTACAAGTCAGCAAGAAATTTTGTCACTCCTTTGGTAAATCGCCAGAGTGGATCATCGGCAAGAACGATCTTGAAATTGGTACATCACCCGAATTGGTATTGGGCAAATCCGGCTCCGACTGGAAAGGCTACTGGGCACTGGACAAAGAGGTTACAGACGTCGGTGAACATGTAGTTCTGCAACCCGTTGTACTGGAAGAAGACGACCATCAGGAAATGCGTGAAACGACTGACAAAGTTCCGTTAAGAGATAAAGATGGTAACGTTTTCGGGCTACTGGTTTGTGTGGCCAAGCTACAACAACAGAAAAATGAGGATCTGACAAGCAAAGACCTCTCTAGTGATGAATTTGAAACCCTACGATTTTGGGAAACCAAAGAGAATCTGGAACATTCACCCGCTTTAGTGGCGTTGAATAATGAGAGGAAACGCGTTGAAGCACTACAACATGAAAGCGAACGAGCGTTTATGGCAAAAAACCAGTTTATTGCGGCCGCAAGTCATGATCTTAGACAACCATTGCATGCGCTGGGCCTTTACCTTGGTGCACTCGGGAATAAGGTAAATGAAGATGGCCGTTATCTGGTTGAAAAACTAGAGCATTGTGTTGGTTCGCTGAACGAGCTGCTCAATAGTTTGCTGGATATATCAAAGTTGGATGCCAATGTCGTTTCAGCTGAATTAAGTAATTTTTCAGCTGAAGAGTTGTTACAACCCTTAAGAGAAGAGTGCCTCAGTGTGGCGCGCGGCAAGTCCTTGCAATTCATCTGCGGAGACGACGGGTCTTTTCTATATTCAGACCCTGTGTTGCTGCGCAGAATCATCAGAAATTTGTTGATGAATGCGCTCAACAATACCATTGAGGGAAAAGTATCGCTGACCGCGCGAAAACTGGGAAACTACGTAAAGATCGATGTTACCGATACTGGCATAGGCATCCCTGCTGATAAGCAGGAGCTGGTATTCGAAGAGTTTGCCAAACTGGAATCGCACTCTCAACAATCATCACAACAAGGTCTTGGGTTGGGACTTTCTATTGTCAAACGTTTATGCCATCTACTGGATGCCAGAATTGAATTGAAATCTACGCTTGGTGAAGGCACTAGCGTAAGTGTATTAATCCCGATTGGCCTATCGGTAACAGCAGACGATACCCTGGCTCAGAGAAACCAACTTGAGCTATTGGAAATGGCCAGACAAACAAAACCCCATGCAATGGATAAACTCATTCTGGTCGTTGACGACGACCACGAAGTCTGTGATGCAGTTGAGGCAATACTGAAAAATTCCGGGTATCGCACAGTCGCTTCAACCGATCCACATCTAGCCGTAGAAACACTGCAGGCTCTGGAACTGGTCCCGGATGCAATTCTTGTGGATTTTCGCCTGGCCGAAAATGTGAGTGGTCTGGATGCGATAGATATTATTTTTAACTACCTAGGGATAGCCGTACCAACACTAATTGTTACTGGCGATACCACAGATGATGGCCTCAAAGAAATTACTGAATCGGGCTATCAGCATTTACATAAACCCGTTAACGTTGATGAATTACTAAAAGTCGTGCACAAAACAGTCTACCTGACTGTTTGACAGAATTTTTTGGCCAGGCAAATCTACAAACAAATCTAGACGGCATTACAACCATCACGTGTTAGTGTCGGAACTGAATGAGTTATACCCAAAATAGAGCATGAACTTATTATTCGTATGTAGCGAAAATCGTCTCAGAAGTCCGACTGCAGAAGCTGTGTTTTCCGAGTACCAAGGCATTGAAGCTATCGGGGCAGGAACCAATAGCGACGCAGAAACACCGGTATCCGGTGATCTCATTCTGTGGGCAGATGTAATTCTTGTTATGGAGAAAACGCATAGACACAAAATATCAAAAAAATATAAGGCACTGTTAAACGGTAAAAGGCTCGTGTGCCTTGATATTCCCGACAACTACGAGTGCATGCAACCTGAGCTAGTAAAAATTCTTAAATCTAAGGTGCCTAAGTACGTTCAAATTTCATGACCATTATTGCACAGGCATCCAAGGCTTTGTTTGAGCAGCTCAGGAGGGCGAGCTTAAGTGCATGTTGTAAGTGAAAAGAATTGACAAGCAACTGTGATAAAAATCAAGCCTGCAACGTGTATTCATTGTGGTGTCGCTTAGGCTCCACGGCACCACAATGCAAACACCGTTTATATTGCGGCTAATACCGGCGATAGGTTGTGCACGACGACCTCAGCACTTCCACTTCCACTTGGTCTCGAAAGCGGTTTAGACCCATTTTTTGAGAATGACCGCTTCCGAGGATTGATGGCGTCGAACAAGTGAACATTTTGCAGGGAAGTGTTCACTCTTATTGATTGCCTGATTAACAATGACAAAGTTATTGAGTGAGAACTTTGAAACTGCTCAATAACAGTATTTCACATACTTATCGTCGCGATGGTTGTCTGGCAATTTTCTCAAGTTCAAGTGACGCGTTGACCGATAGGGGTAGCTGGCTGGCCCAGATAACATCTTCCCGTTTTACACCAATATCCTTGAGCATGGCGTCATCCAACACCATCAGTCTTAGAAATGCATCACGGTCGATTCGTCTTTGTATTCTTTTCTCGCGGCGTTTTCTCAATTGAGCAATCCACTTGAGAGAATGAGTCTTTATTTGTGATAGCAGGTCGTTTTTCGTGACTTGACTTTGGGTTTTCTGCAATCCATCAAATTCACAGCAACGTGTGTTCATTTTCAATCTCCTTAAGTCCTCAAATACCAAATTTATGGCCTGTGCTAGACAATAGGGACTAACTATGATTCAATCAAACGAATAGTTTTGAGTCCATCATTGAATTTTATTGATTATCGGCAGTGCACCTCTGTTTCGGCCGATATGGGCCCCTTGGCGCCGGAGAATCAAACATGCAGACCAATGCTCAACCCACACCGTTACTGGACCTGGATCTACTTCGCACTCTGGTTGCCATTGCGGAAACCGGTAACTTCACCGCCGCTGCCGAAGCGGTTCACCGCACGCCATCGGCTGTTTCCATGCAGGTTAAACGGGTGGAAGAGATAATCGGCAGGCCTGTTTTCAAGCGCGATTCCAGATCGGTCAGTGCCACTAGCGATGGGGAATTGTTGTTGGCGCACGGTCGGCGCGTACTTGCTTTAAATGCGGAGTTGATTAAACGGTATGTTGAACCCGAAGTCGCAGGAGTTGTACGGTTGGGTGTGCCTGATAATCTAGCTGAGAATTCAGTACCCGGCATGTTACGTCAATTTAGTCAGACTCACTGTTGCGTCACGGTGGACGTCGTCGTGGATGAGTCGATACGACTCAAGAAGCGTGTTCGCGAAAATGAGTTGGATCTCGCGGTTGTAGCTTGCAATATTGGTAATGAACTTGATCGAGACATGGAATTGCTTTTTAGTGAGAAACTAGTTTGGGCTGGCGCAAAAAATGGAATCTCCTATGAGCAGGATCCTCTGCCGATCTCGGTCTGGGAAGAGGGTTGCTCCTGGAGAAAACTGGCCATAGACAGTCTTGAGGCAATGGGTCGCGACTATCGAATAGCCTTTATGAGCGCGTTTTTATCCGCGCAACGTGCGGCCGTTGTCGCGGATATGGCTATTGCGCCAATACCAAAATCGAGCTGCAACGAAGACATAGTAGAGCTCGGCAAGGCGCATGGCTTACCTGAACTGGAAGATTACGGCTTGGCTTTGGTACAGGCTAAAAAGCCCACAGCACCAGCAATTGCAGCAGCTCAATATTTCCGAAACTCTTTCAGCTTGTAACCGCCTAAAGTGGCCCTGTGATACTGCCCATTCACTTCCCGGCAGCATCAGGAAAAAAATATTTGTACTGCACTCATCTCGCAGAACTCTCTACAGGTAGCTGCGATTTAGCCAGGGCTACGAGACTGATCTTTTTCACTCGATTAGTTTGGGAACAGAAAGCAGTACAATGGGCTGCGCGATATAGCGCATATCTTTAACTGAACTGAGTAACTAAACCATGCACATCGAACCCTTTGGTGTCGAAATCTGGATGAATGAATGGGAAACCCGATGCGACTGGAACCTTGCCGAAACCTGCGTGGAAAGCCTGACGATTAACGACTTGTTGGCATTGGCCGGACAATCTGAGACAAGTCTTGCCGAGCTACTGCCTCTAAAAATGACTTATGGCGACATTGATGGTTCGGTTCGACTGCGCAGCGCTATTGCCGCACTCTATGAAAAACAAAAAACAGAAAACATTATCGTCACCCACGGCACCATTGGTGCCAATATGCTGATTCACAAAACACTGGTTACTGCAGGTGATCGTGTTGTGACCGTAGTGCCAACCTATCAGCAGCACTATTCCATTCCGGCCAGCATCGGCGCTGATGTCCATACACTAAATCTACGCGAGAAAAACGACTTTCTGCCTGATCTGGAAGAGCTAGACAAATTGGTTGTAGCAGGTACACGGCTCATTGCGATGACCAATCCCAACAACCCAACCGGTTCACTAATGGATCGCGCAATGCTTGAAGAAGTCGTTGCTATCGCTAGAGAATCTGATGCCTGGATTCTGTGCGATGAGGTTTATCGTGGAACCGATCAACATGGCGATGGTATGACGGCTTCAATCGCTGACCTGTACGAAAAAGGCGTCAGTACAGCAGGTATGTCCAAAGCGTTCGCACTTGCCGGTTTGCGACTTGGTTGGATCGCGGGGCCGCCTGAAGTAATTGAGAAAGTCACTGTTCACCGGGACTACGATACGATCTCTGTTGGCGTCATCGATGATCATTTCTCCACGCTTGCACTTGAACATCGCGACAGCGTACTCGCGCGCAGCAGGGAAATTACACGGAGTAATCTGGCTCTACTTGAGGAATGGGTATCGAATGAACCACTCATATCCTGGGTAAAACCAAGGTCCGGCACAATCGCATTACTTAAGTACAATTTACCAATGAAATCCCGTGATTTTTGTCTCACCCTTCTTGAAGAAACCGGTGTGATGTTCACACCAGGTTCTGTTTTGAATATGGAAGGCTATGTTCGTATTGGGTACGCCAATAATCCCGATATATTAAAAAAGGGACTTCGTCTGGTATCAGGGTTTTTGTCCAGACAAAATGTTGAGGTCATATAGCAAGTGATACGAATTGGTGTCGGAGAAAGAGTAACAGTGATAGCCACAGGATTTATCTTGAATTACTTGGTTCGCTGCCCGTCCTACTGTTGGTACTAGTAGATGTCGGATACCTAAAGTAAAGTCTTGATCGTCACTGCCAATAACGAGAGTCAAAGTGAAGATATACCAAGTTGATGCGTTCACAACTAGTGTTTTTGAAGGGAATCCCGCTGCTGTCGTGCCTTTAGATCACTGGTTCGACGATAGTATCCTGCAGTCAATCGCCGCTGAAAATAATCTGGCTGAAACTGCCTTTATCGTACCAAGTGACGAAAGCTGGGAATTACGGTGGTTTACCCCTACTGCTGAGGTGGCATTGTGTGGACATGCCACTCTTGCCGCGGCACATGTACTGGTTAAACATCAAGGCTGCTTGACCAACCCGTTGGTATTCGAAACTCGTCAATCAGGAAAACTTTCTGTAGAGCGTCTCGAGGATGGTTCTTTGTCCATGTCCTTTCCTGCTATACCCATAGTGGAATGTGATTACAAAAACGATGTCAGCAAAGCGCTAGGTGCTACACCTGAATCTGTTTTATTTGGACGCTACTCTCCCGACCAGATTGACTATGTTGCAATATTTAAGTCTGAAGAAAGTGTTTATGCTTTAAACCCTGATTTTACCAAATTCAGCAACTTGGACAGCCGGGGTGTGATTGCCACCGCACCGGGTACTTCATACGATTTTGTGTCCAGATATTTTGCACCAAATTTTGGAATTGATGAAGATCCAGTAACGGGATCAGCACATTGCTTGCTGACTCCTTATTGGTCGCAAATACTAGACAAACAGAAAATGCGGGCACGTCAGATATCCCGCCGAGGCGGGGATCTGGCATGCTCAATGGATAAGAGTGATCGGGTGCTTCTGGCAGGACATACCGTCGACTACCTAGTCGGCGAAATTTACTTTTGAAATAATCGACACGCCAGCTCTGAACGGCAGGGCCGTTTTTTGCCTTTAAACTAAGTATTAGGTGATAGTCGGCAGCGTTATTGTTGAATTACACCAACAGCGTGGACGGAAAATCTTGCACAGGTCATACAATACAGTCCAAGGCACAGTCAAAATCTTGATAACAACACCTGATTTCCCGATAAACCCAAGCACAAAAAGAACGCATGCAAGTAAGATAGATATTCCTTCCTCACGGTATTCCCTCAATAGACGATTCTGGTGATCGGCTTGCACACAAAGCCCCGGATCACTATACCGTTAGATATCTAGCAACTAATCCTCAGACAGGAAAAATAAATCTCGCTCATGCTATGAATGAGCGAGAATCCTGTTTACCAATTTTCTGCCAAACTTATTAACCAATATTCCGGTAGCGCTCCTTGAACTGCCGGCGTCATAATTGTGAAGTTTGATTGAAAAATAACTATGGTTTAGTAGCGCCCAAGAAAATCCAGCGGCTGCTCTAACATTGCTGCCAAACCAAATTGCTCAATGATGTCATGAGTTTCACCGTTCGCGTATAGCAGTAAATCCTGGAAAGTCAGGTCAGCGGTAAATTTGCTGCCGTCATTGATGATAAAGCTGGAAGCCGGTGGAGAATAAGCAAACATTGCTAATGGCGTCATGTTAACGGCTTGCACATCTGCATCAACCTTGGCGTTAATTGCCATGGAGGACAAGACATCACGTACGCTGGACATATATTCAAACCCGCTGTCAGACCCATCACCAAGAAAACTTAGACTAATCTCTGTATTGATATCGCCGCCATCATTACCCACATCCAGAGTGTTCTTGGCCGTAAAACCAGGTGCTAACAAGGCTTTATAAGTTTCCAGCACCTGGCCCAGCATATCTTCCGGGTTCGTGTTGTCAGATGTCTGCTCAAACCTTTCACGATACAACCGCTGGTATTCGATCATTCCATCCAGTGGCATACCAGCCATGTAAAACTCCCAATTCAGAGAGTTAACTGGAATTGGCGAATCCAGATGCCCGACAGCCAGTGATACACCACTTTTGAGAAAGTTGTTTTCCAACTCTGTCGCTGAATAAACATGTAAATCTCTCAGTGAAATATCCAGCCCCATATATTGATTACTGGCAGTAATACCTGGCAATTTCCAATCGACAACACCTGAGTAAAGAGCATCGGCAATGTAATGCATATCCAGGCTTAGCGGTGATTCTTCAATGCGTAATTCCCACCCATCAGAACCGCTCATTTGCAATGGCAGTGTTGACCCCTCACCCTGTACATGACCATTCGAATCGGTGATAAATTCAAAATTGCCACCCTCGAACTCGATACTCTTTTCACCGTCATTTGCTGAGAGACTGGCGAGCTCAAGATTATTGAATGTATTACCTGATAGATCTACGCGGGTATGCAAAGTAATAGGATCTTGCCCGGCCAGTGCCGCCGCCACTTCCGGATTCATATCCTCGATTATCAAAGTCGTTGTTACACTGTTGGCACCAACGCGCGCACCAGCGTTATCAACACCTACCGGTGAGTGATCAACAACATGTTTGAGACGAAAAATTGGCTCTGAACCGTCATCACCCAGCCACCTGACTTTTGTGATGGCAGTGCTTTGCATAAAGCCTTTGTTGTAGCTTTCAGATACAAACTGAAGTGGCTCTAATTGATTCAGTTGCGAGAGTAATTTGTCGTAAGCAGGTTGGGTTTGCGAGCTACTGACGTAGGTGGTTCCAGCCCAGGAAGCTCCTGCGACCAACGGTAGTGCAAGAAGAAGTTTACGCATATCGGTTGTGCTCTTTTTTGTTAGTTTTTGTTGAGCTAGTTAGTAACCGTTGCGGGACAGTGTGATGTATTAAGCTTTCACAACATGAATAGCAACAACGTGCAAGATGATAATACATCCTGCACCTTGTGAATAACGTTCAAGGTTTGCAGCAATTTTACAATTGCAAGATAGAAATGAGGACTCTGAATATTTTTTGCCCTGTAAACTTGATGGGGTACCCAAAATATCCAAGCCCTGGAAAATTATGAGATAGACCAGGTGTTCGACACTCCCCTGGCATCGGTGGATTTCCTAGGGTGTCGCATCCACTACGGGGTGACGCAGCGTGCCGATTCCTTCAACGCCGGCAACGATCGTATCACCCGGCCACATCCATTCCTGCGGATCCAGACCAGCGCCCACGCCGGCAGGCGTACCGGTTGCAATGATGTCACCCGGCTCCAGTGTCATGCCACTGGATATATCGGCAATCAGGGTTGGAATGTCGAACAGCATAAAGCGTGTATTCGAGCGCTGTTTTTCTTCTCCGTTTTTACTTAACCATAGTTCCAGATTATGCGGGTCCGGTATCTCATCTGCAGTGACGATACACGGCCCGAAAGGCGCAAACGTATTTTGCCCTTTCGAGAATATCCACTGCCCTGCCCGTCGATTGTCACGAGCGGACACATCGATCATGACCGAATAACCGAACACATGTGTAAGAGCCTGATCTTTACTTATGTGATTTCCACCAGACCCTAGAATCACCGCAAGCTCCACTTCCCAATCCAGCTGTTGGGTCATATTGCTGTTATGGCAGATAGCCTCACCCGGCCCGATTACCGCTGTAGGTGGCTTGGTGAATAGCACGGGTTTCTGTGGCAACTCCTCTGACGTGTCGAGAGCGCGTGCACTTTCAGCGACGTGCTCTGTGTAGTTTAATCCGATGCCCCAGATATTTTTGCGTGGCCTCGGGATGGGCGCACAAATAATCGCTGTTGATCGGTGTATTGATGTAAAAATCGGCGGTTTGTCACCAACCTCTTCGACGAGCGCATTCAGAAGCTGCACTCCTGGCCGCCCGGCATCGATCAATTGCAGCATGGTGTCCGGAATGTCCTCGTCCATCGCTTCACCCAGCGATTCTGCGTCTATGATCAGATCATCAACAACAACACCAAGGCGTGCTTCGTCTTCAATCGAGGGGCGATAGGTAACAAGTTTCATCGGATTTTCCGTTAAGTTAAGTACGTTTACAAAAACCGGACTGAATCTCTTTCACCCAGTCTAATCCTTCATCAGTCAATGGCCCTTTATTCACAGACTCAGCAGCCCCCTGCAACTCTTCGAGATTGGCGATACCTATCTCGGTTGTGGGCAGCGCCGGGTTGGAAATCACATAGCGTAGAGCCAAATCGGTCAAACTTGACGCTAGCCCTGCGTCAATCAGGGGCTGAAACTGCCGGGCCAACCCGACATCGTCGGCGTAGCTGGTATCACTGCCGATAGGTGTCACAACAGGCATTCCCAAAGCATTCCGCTCTTCGCTTCCAGACAGTGCACCACCGGCCAGAACACGTACACCGATTGCGCCAACACCGTTTTGCCTGGCAGTTTCAAGAAGACAGTGATAATCCACGGCAGGATAATTGGCAGGAGGAATTTCGCCTGCTGATGGCACCAGCAGGTTATAAAATATTTGCGCACTATCGAATGCACCGGACTTCACCCATTGAGCCAGGGCATCGGGTTCACCTTTTGCTGTAAAGCCAAAGAACCGGGCCTTGCCGGACGCTCGAATTTTCTCGAACGCAGCGGTTACCTCTGAAAACAACTGATCAGAATCGATCGAACCATGTCTATCAGAATGACCAACCGTATTGTGTAATTGCAGTAGATCCACATGATCGAGCCGTAGCCGTTTCAGGCTATCATTGATTGATTGTTCAATCGCTGCAGAGACATCACCTAGATCGGCTTCGCTGATACCAACTTTTGTGCTGACGACCAGACCTTCAGCATTGCCCTGCAAGGCGCGCCCCAGGTTTGTTTCAGACGCGCCATCTCCGTAACTGGCAGCAGTATCAAAAAAATTGATGCCATTGTCGCGCGCCCAGTGAACAGCATAGTCCTGATCATTCGCACGACCTTTGGTCATTAAGCCACCAACTGCACCGCACCCCATAGTGAGTATGGAAACGTCAACACCGGTGCGGCCGAATTTTTTCTCTAACATTTCCAACAATCTCCATTAGTTGCCAGCGGGGTGGCTACCGGAGTTTGTTGACATTCCGATAGAAACTCAGCCAGTAGCTACTTTTTTGTTTGGATCGTAAAAAGGAAAGTCGACAATCGTAGCTCTGGTTTTACCTGAGCTGGTCATCACGTCAATCACGGTTCCGATAGTAGCATTGTTAGCCGAGACCATGGCTAAAGCGATATTCTGTTTTAAGCGGGGCGAGTAGACGGCCGACGTCACCCGGCCAATATTTTCACCCTCGATCTCCAATGGCCAAAATGTTGTATTAGGGCCTTTTAGTGGCTCACCTTCAATCAGTATTCCTACTTGCAGACGCTTCACACCTTCGTCCTTGATGCGCTGCAAAGCAGATTTTCCGATGTACTCTGCATCCATCTCAAGGTCTACCAATCGCCCCAATCTTACTTCATAGGGATTGGTGCTGATATCTGCATCCGCGTGATAAGAAAGCATGCCACCCTCTATGCGCCGAATGGAAGAAGTATGACCGGGTTTAAGTCCTAACGGTTCGCCTACGGACATAATTTTTTCCCACAGTTCGTCACCACGGGAACCATCCGTCAAGTAAATTTCATAACCTAGCTCACTTGACCAACCGGTACGAGACACGATCAGGGGGATGCCATCAAGCTGTTCTTCCCGTAACCAGTAGTAACGCAAGTCACTAATGCTCTCACCGAACAAAGCCTGCATTACCTCACCCGATTTTGGGCCCTGTAACTGAAGTGGCGACACATCCGGCTCACGAATAGTGACATCCAATCCTGCATGCACGGCAACACCCTGCGCCCAAAGCAGTATGTCGCTATCAGCAAGTGATATCCAGAAGTGGTTTTCAGCCAGCCGCAAAAGTACGGGGTCATTCAATATGCCACCATCAGCATTCGTGATCAGAATATACTTGCACTGCCCGACTGCCATCTGCGTGAGGTTTCTTGGCGTCAGTGTTTGTACAAATTCAGCCGCATCAGGCCCTGTAATTTCCACTTGCCTCTCAACAGCCACATCACAAAGAATCGCATCGTTCACCAGATTCCAGAAATTTTGTTCGGGATCACCAAAATCACGCGGTATGTACATATGGTTGTACACCGAGAAATCCCTTGCCCCCCAACGTAAAGTCGCGTCGAAATAAGGGGATTTCCGAATTTGCGTACCAAACCCGAAGTTATCTGCTTGCATGCTCTTCTCGTGTAGTTTGTGGTGTAGAGCTGTAACCGGGAAGGCGCTCTATGGAATACTGATGATCAATCAGGCTATTTTGAATGCGCTACTTTCTCGTTGATTTTTCTATTTGGCTGATCTGTGGATTCGTTCCAGCCAAATTCCGCAGAAAGTTCATTACCCAGGTGAACAAGCTGCTTACCCAGTTTTTCACGAAAAGAGTTATTAAATACACGAGCCGATCCTGTCGCACCAAGAGCGAGCGTCCTGCCAAACTCACTGTGACCCAAGGGCGACGCAACAGAACACATTCCACGCTCAAGCTCTTCAACACATTCCGCATAGCCGCGTTCACGAATAGTGTCCATCTCAGCACTTAAATCTGTGAATCGGGTGATTGTAAATTCGGTGTAAGCTTTCAAACGGCCTTTAAGATATTTTTCAACTAATACTTCAGGTGAGAACGCGGCTACTACTTTTGAACAGGAACAAGCATGCAATGGTCGTTTGCCCAAACCAGGATGCAGATAAGAGACTCCGTTATCAGGGGTCTCGACATGAATGATTTCAACAGACTGCTCTCGCAATCTGGATAGAAAAAACGTGGCTCCATAGCTGAGTGCAGCTTTCTTGAGTACAGGTGAGATAAGTTCCAGCAGGGCTTTATCAGATTGATCATTAAAAACAATTCTTTTCAATCGCGCGCCAATGGTAAATATACCTTTAGATACCGGCTCCAATAAACCGGCTGAGGCAAGATCCTGTACCAGACGATAGACGGTGGGTTTCGGCAAGCCTGATTCCTTGCAGATGTCAGAAACCGTCACTTCATTATGCTGGCCAGCTATCTCCAGAATTTTGATTATTCGTTCGAGGTGCATATCAATTTAGAAACAGATTCTTTCTTCGTGCCCGAAATTTTTTCACGCAGTGGAGAATAAATTTCAATTCTCATATTGCGATACTAACATTATCAATATACGATATACAAAATCCGGAACAACGAGAGCCAGATGACGGAAACAACCTGCTGTGGACCCGGCTACCCAAGCCCGGCGGAGGCAATGCAAGCCCCCCATGAAAAGCTTCTGTACACCATCGCTATCTACACCGGCACAGGCATACAAAAACCGGATTACCTGGCTACGGTTGACGCGGACCCACAAAGCCCAACCTACTCTGAAGTCATACATCGACTGGAAATGCCAGGCATAGGCGATGAACTGCATCATATGGGGTGGAATGCCTGCTCCTCCTGCCATGGCGACGCATCGATGGCCCGGCAGTATCTGTTGGTACCGGGTGTCCGCTCAAATAATATTCATGTGATTGATACCGGCACCGATCCGCGTGCACCGTCGCTGCATAAAGTCATCGATGGTGCAGAGATCAAAGAAAAGGCCAACCTGTCAGGCCCCCACACAGTGCATTGCCTGGGTTCGGAAATTATTATTTCCTTTCTCGGTGATGCTAAAGGTGAAGCTCCGGGTGGTTATCTGCATTTGAATAAACAATTCGAGATCGTCGGGCGCTGGGAAAATTCAATGGGTGAAATCCCGTTCAGCTACGACTTCTGGTACCAACCGCGCCACAATGTCATGGTGAGTTCAGAGTGGGCTGCACCTAATACCTTTATGCCGGGTTTTGATCTCGAAGAAGTCGGTCATTTGAAATACGGGCGTCGTTTACACATTTGGGATTTTGAAAAACGCGAACCGATTGAAACACTGTATCTGGGGGAAGACGGGTTAATCCCGCTGGAAGTTAAATTTCACCACAACCCCGATAGCACACACGGATTTTGTGGCGCAGCCTTGAGCGCTAATGTCATTCACTTCTGGAAGTCTGATGCTGGTAAATGGGAGTGGGAAAAAATTATTGATATAGACAACGAACCACACCCTGAATGGCCGATTCCCATTCCCGGCGTAATGTCAGCCATCTTGATATCAATGGACGACAAGTATCTTTATTTGAATAACTGGCTGCACGGAGATATGCGTCAGTACGATATTACCGACCCACACAATCCAAAACTTACCGGCCAGGTCTGGATGGGCGGGTTACTCGGTAAAGCCCCGGAAGTTAATGGCGTTAGGGTCGCGGGAGGGCCGCAGATGTACCAACTTTCTCTGGATGGAAAAAGGCTCTACGTTACAACCTCCCTGTTTTCAACCTGGGACAATCAGTTTTACCCGGAGATTCGTACTCAGGGAGGTGTGATGTTGATGATCGACTGCGATGTTGAAAATGGTGGCATGCAGATAAACAGTGATTTTATGGTTAACTTTGGTAACGAACCGAATGGACCAAGCAGGTGCCATGAAACACGTTATCCGGGTGGTGATTGCACCAGTGATATCTGGTTGTGATCCTGAGTATTCAAAGACTGTGAAATCGCAAACATTGAGCAAACCTCAAGCAAAAGTCGAAAAAATGCCAAGCGAGCTGAAACAAACTTTGCCCCGACACCTCGCCACAGCATCCGAGGAGAACTAAATGCCTGAAGCTGAAATCCCAAGCCCCTACCACTATGAGACGGAACATCTTTCGGAGATTCTGCGTTCCGTAAAAACCATAGCCATGGTGGGCGCAAGTGGTGATAAAACCAAATTCAGTTACGGTGTTTTACGCGTCCTGCATGAAACAGGCTATGACATGATACCGGTCAATCCCAACCCGGCGTTGAGCGAAATCCGTGGCATCAAAGTCTACAAGACTCTTGCCGATATTGAGCGACCGATTGATATGGTGCAAGTCTTCCGCCGCTCCGAGGAACTCTACGCTATTGCGCAAGAAGCCATCGATGTAGGGGCAAAAGTACTTTGGGGGCAGATCGGTGTATATGATGACGAGGCAGCCAAACTGGCTGAGGAAGCAGGCTTGACAGTAGTCATGGATAGATGCCCGAAGATCGAACTGTTCAGGCCATTCTGGAAGCCACGGCTGGACCTCGAGATTTAAATGTAACGCAGGCGATTTGAATTAAACGCAGCCGATTTAAATAAAACGCTGCCGCTAGGCGACACCATACAATTGGCGGTAACCGTCTACCTTTTTTAGTATTGCCTGGTTGTCAGGCTCGGACCGTAGAAATTCAATCAGAGTCGACAATTGCGCAATGGTGACGACTTGCACACCACAATCCTGTTCCAGTTCCTGAATTGCCGAACGATCTCCTGTACCTTTTTCCTGCCGGTCCATACTGACACAAACCGCTGCCAACGTTGCGGGGCTAGCTGCAATCAGATCCATACTCTCCCTGATAGCAGTACCTGCTGTAATGACATCGTCAATGATCAACAAGCGGCCCTGCAATTCTGACCCTACAAGACTTCCTCCCTCACCATGGTCTTTTGCCTCCTTGCGATTAAATGTCCAGGGTTTGTCAATACCATAGTGTTCATAGAGAGCAATCGCCACAGCGCTGACCAGAGGTATGCCTTTATAAGCGGGTCCGAACAGACCATCGAACTCGATCCCTGATCGCACAATCGCGTCCGCATAGAACTTTCCCAGTTTGGCCAGTTTTTCACCGGTATTAAAAAGACCGGCATTAAAAAAATACGGGCTGGTACGCCCGGATTTCAAACTGAATTCACCAAATCGAAGTACACCTGCTTCGATTGAGAATTTTAAAAAATCACGCTGATAATTATCCATGAGCAGATACAAACACCTTGATTAATCTGATTGATATTTCCCAACTATACCAAAGCATAGTTGCCACCCTGAAACTCACGGGACTATATTTGTTGGACAATTTTCAGGGAAGATATGCCTAATGAGTCCTTCGAGCAATACATTAAAATTCCAGAACCAATCTGACCAATCTGAACAAACCAAGCTGCTATCAACAAGCCAGTTCAGGCATTACACGGCACTACCCGCACTACCCGCACTACCCGCACTACTACTAAAAATTATTTTACCACTCGCCACCCTTTTGTTTTTACAAGCCTGCGCCGTGCCAGCCGCTAAAAAACCAACCCCATACAACGGCCCTGACACCGTAGGAACCTTCACGGCAGACGATATAGTTGGCACCTGGCGCATGACTCTCTTGTCCGTTGAGAAAACACCTGATGACCCTGTCGCCCTGGTGACCATAAACGCGGATGGAACAGCAGTAGCCACAACCACTCCACCAGAAGGTGCGGAAATCAATTTTGCGTTCGAATCAAGCGGAACGTGGGAAATCGCAGGCGATCAACTTAAGACCGCCATGACCGAAATGCGCGAAGTTAGTGGTAACCGGGCTGCCGCTTTTATCGGAGGCTTTGCATCGAGATTTATCAGTAAAGACCAACTCAGTGGCACTGCGAACCCTTACGTTTTAACAGCTGAGCGCATGGTGTTGGTGGACGATGAAGGCTATGCACTGCAATACGATCGCGTAAGCCAATAGCAAGCGGGTGATTAAAGCGTTGGAAATTAACCCGCGAGCTGGTCACGAATAGCCAGAAACAACTGCATGGTCATAAGTTCTGATCGCGTATCCAGAGCCTCAGGAGCGGATGCGTGTTTTGCCAATACCAAGCCTGCCTTACGATCGACAAACAGGTTTTGACCATGAATACCCAGGCAGAATAGTATCGGCGATTCACCGCGCATAACGTACCATTTCGAACGGTAGTGCATAGGGATGCCTGGAAAGTACCCGGCAAAGTTACCTTTATTCCAGGCTTCAGGATCGCCGTTGGTTTCAACATCCCCAATCCATTCTGGCGGCACGATCCCCGCGCCACCATTGGCAAGCATAGAACCGATACGCGCCAGATCGCGGGTTGTTACGGACATACCTCCCGCAACTCTTGGAGCACCCAACCTGTCAACCGTGATCATCGCCGGTTGTTCAGCACCTAGTTTCGACCAAATTAGTTCAGAAAACAGATCAGCATAACGCCGGCCAGTAGCACGTTCGATAATCCAGCCCAGCACATCAGTACAAGGTGACTTGTAATCAAACTTACCACCGTGCGGACCATCTGCATGCTTCAAAGAGAGGAAAAACGAGTTCAGGTCAGAGGGGGATTCGCCGGGTTCCAGCGGATTCCAGTTGGTAGATTTGCGATACTCGACCATGGCGCCACTAGTTGCCACATAGTCTTCATCGAATGCAACGCCACTTCGCATATCCAACAGTTGCTGCAGGCTGGCACCGGCAAACCCGGTCGACGCCAACTCGGGTATGTAGTGCTCGGCCGGCTTATTTAATTCGAGAGCATCACGACTGGCAAGAATGCCGACCAGCAAAGCCAGGAACGATTTTGACACGGACATCAGAATGTGCGGATCCCGGGCTTGCATGTCCGATGAATAAATCTCATTCAGCAATTGGCCGTTATGAACTACAACCAGGCCGTCTGTGCAGGTCTCCTGCACAAAGGTGTCGGTCGAAACCGGTTTACCTTCGAATTCGAATTCAGGTAGCGCAACCGTACCACGGTTTTCAAACGGTGCTATTCGAGCGGGGTCGTTCCAGATTACAGCTGAAGGAACAATTTCGGATACATGATGAAAAGCCCAACGATTAAATGGCGGGGTTCGCCAATTAGCCAGGGTAGCTTGAGCCGATTGCGTGTTTTTGCTTTTCATCTATCTGCCTCAGTTGGCCACGGGCATCTCGCACAATAGTTTTTACACAGAAGCGACAGAACGCAAATTAAAGCGACAAAACGATTACAACGCCGAGAACGGTACCAGTTTACGCTGCTGGGTATCCCAAAGAGCCAGATTTACACACTTGAGACTTTCAAGAAAAGTCAGGCGGCCGATTTTTTTCAATTCCGGATACGTTTCAAGCACTGCAGGCAATCTATGGAACGCGATTCTGCTGGACAGATGGTGCACATGGTGAATGCCGATGTTTCCAGTCAGCCACATAAAGGGTTTGGGTAGATCATAAAAAGAGCTACCGTGTAGCGCGGAATGTGCGTGCTGCCAATCTTCGGCTTCATCCCAATGTGTGTGATCGAATTGGTGTTGCACGTAGAACATCCAGATTCCGATACCCCCACCGATTACTACCATGGGCAGGTGTACCAACAGAAAGGTTTTAAGGCCAATGATCATGATCAGCACTAAAAACAAAAGAGCAATGCCTGCATTGGTAGTTAGAACACTGAACCAGGGTTTGGCCCCTTGGGTTGTGCAACCAACAGGCCAGCGATGACGCAGCAGAAAGAGATAGGCCGGACCGATAATAAACATGATGAAGGGGTTACGGTAGGCGCGGTAGAGCAGTCGTTCCTTACTGCTCAGTTTTTTGTATTCCTCAACGGTGAGCGTGTCGATATCGCCTACGCCACGGCGTTTAAGGTTCCCTGAACCTGCATGATGGGTAGCATGCATACGCCGCCAGTATTCATAAGGTGTGAGCGTTACAACACCAAGGCAGCGGCCGACCCACGTGTTGAGTTTACGCGAGGAGAACAAAGCACCATGGCCACAGTCATGTTGCAGGATGAAAAGACGCACCATCATGATGCCACCCAATACAATCAAAGGTAACGCCAGTAACAAAGAGTGTTGGATCGCCACACAGGCGGCTACCCACACAGCGATATAAACAGCACCGGTAATGGCCAGCTCCCGCCAGGCGCGTTTGTTGTCAGCCACAAGAAAAGGGGCAAGTTTCTCAACCCACTCACGTGCAGGCAAAGCGGCTTCATCCGCTCCGGCGGTGCTAGAATCTGTATTTATCACAATGACTAGATGATTTTTAAGGGGACCCGGGATTGCTGGTTTATCCGGTTTTTTGTAATTGTAGTAGCTTTTAGCTGACAACACTTGTCTGGGTACGCAAGCAGGGCATTATACTTCAATCATCGGTAACATGTTCTAGTAAGCCTCGGGCCAAACAGCCCTGCTAAATAACCCACCGTCCACCCCCAGCGTTTGCCCGGTAATAAACCCATTGGGTTGCTCCAGCAACATTCTGACCGACTGAGCCACATCATCGGCTCTCCCGATACGCTTAAGCGGCGTCAATGGCGCCCAGCTGGCAGCATAGTCACCCGTTTCGTCCAGCGTGCGTTGCGTTTCTATGGCGCCAGGCGCGATGCAGTTGACCCGAATATCGGCGGGGCCGAGCTCCAATGCAGCACTTTTGGTAAACATCTCGATACCACCTTTGGAGGCGGTGTAATCAACAAGGTTGGGAAAAGCCAGACGGTTGCAGCCAGAACCTATATTCACGATATCACCACCAGTACGATTTGCTGCCAGCGAACGCGCAAACTCCCGTGTCATCAGGAAACATCCGGTCAGGTTAACGCTTAAAGTACGATTCCAATCTGCCAGGGAAAGCTCGGTTAACGGGCTCCAGGTTTGCACGCCGGCGTTGTTTACCAGCGCTGTGAACGGTAAAGTATTCGGTTCCGACGCTGCGGCAAAAAGGGACTTCACCGAAGACTCACAACTAACGTCCAACTCCGCTGCTGTCGCAATGCTACGATTGCTTACACTTCCACTTGATTCACCGCTGATTTCAGCCGCCAATTTAATGGCTGCATCTGCATCAATATCCGCTATTGTCACCTGCCAGCCAGCTTGCGCCAAAGCACGCGCGATAGCACTGCCAATACCATTAGCCGCCCCCGTCACGATGACTCTGCGGTTTACATCCATAAGTGGTATCCCCAGAATTGAACCGGAATTATACTCCTTTAGGCAAACGAACCGACACCGCGCTGAGTTACACCGATATTAATCCAATGAAATTAGCAACTACCCAGATTCACCGTGGTCAGCTTCTGCATTTTCACGATGACCCCTCCAGCAACCCGGAGGCTGGCGTCTATATCGACGACGCTGCATTGGTAGTCACCGAAGGACATGTCGAAGCACTGGGCAAAGCCGCCGATATACTGCCTCGTTATGATGCTGAGGTACCTGTTCTGCATCACCGCAATGCCTTACTGGTTCCGGGTTTTGTAGATTGCCATGTCCATTATCCGCAATACAACATCATCGCGGCCTATGGCACCCAGTTACTGGACTGGCTTAACAACCACACGTTTCCCGAGGAACAAAAGTTTGGTGATGCGACCTATGCCAGCAAGATTGCTGAACTGTTTCTGGATGAATTATTAGCTAACGGAACAACCACTGCGATGGTATTCGGGACGGTTCATCCGCAATCTGTGGATGCGTTTTTTGAAGCTGCAACGAGACGCAATTTACGCATGATATGCGGCAAGGTCATGATGAATCGAAACGCGCCAGCCGCACTTTGCGATACAACCGAAAGCTCAGTATCCGACAGTGAAACATTGATAAAACGCTGGCATGGAAAGGATCGACTGAGCTATGCGATTACTCCGCGGTTTGCACCAACCAGCACCAAAGAACAATTAATCGGTGCAGCCGAACTCCACGCGCGCCACCCCGGCACCCATATTCACACTCACCTGGCCGAAAATCAGGACGAGTGTGCCTGGGTCAAAGAGTTGTTTCCAGAATCACGCAGCTATGTTGATGTGTACAAGCAATACGGATTGTTAGGTAAGCGCAGTGTATTTGCACATGCCATCTATCTCGACAAGGCAGACTGGCGAGCAATGCAGGAAACAGATTCAGCGATTGCTCACTGCCCTACTTCCAACCTGTTTATAGGCTCCGGCCTGTTTGATCTGCAAAGTGCGCAACAACATAATCTACGGGTTGGTTTGGGAACAGACGTCGGTGGCGGGGACAGTTTTTCGATACTGCGAACAATCAACGAAGCCTACAAAATTCAACAGTTGCAAGGCAACAACCTTGATCCATTCTATTCACTCTACATGGCAACACTGGGTGGAGCAAAGGCATTGAACCTTGATCAGCAGATTGGCAATTTCGAAATTGGTAAAGAAGCTGATTTCATTGTTCTCGATCTAAAATCTACCGACCTCATGACACGGCGTATCGAATCATGTCAAACACTGGCTGAAAAACTGTTCGTATTGCAAATGCTGGGAGATGAACGTAGCGTCCGCCAGACTTGGGTGATGGGGTCAGCAACAACCAGCAGCGGGATTTGAACTTAATTTGCTTATTGAGGTTCAAACACTAAGGGCTTTCTGATCATCAGCTTTCAATTCATCGCCTTTTACTACAAGAAAAAATACTACAACAAAAATCTGCAGTGGCAATTCTGAAATACTCTACAGTGGTTGCGCTTATAACTGCGATGATAGCGCTGGTGGCGCTGTTTGCACCCGACTACTTTGCTTCGGAAGAATCAACAAATACATCACCAGGGCAACAGAAGGAAACAGAACTCCTCTCAGGCAATGCAGATGCACATGCAATCAATTCCGCACGAAGTCTGTTTACTGATGAAATGATTTGCAAAGCTATAACCAATGCGATTGTTGGAGCAGATCTGGCGGCAATGACAGCAACCCGGCTGAATGACAAAATCGTTACAGCAGTTAAATCCGAATCCAGTGGTAATTCATCTTACGAGTGCACGCGTGTTGACAACAGATATTATTTGGAAAGCGCATCCAAATTTGTAAGCCAGTCAATCATTGAAATAGAGCCGAAAGTCGAACCACCCCGAATAGACGAATTGGTTTTGTATATATTCGATACTTCAGACAGGGGCAATATCGTAAAGAACTACAACATAGAGCAACTTGAATAGCTAACCCGCTTTAGGGCCAGTCCGCATGATGCAATCGCAATTCACCGGCCGGGATCTGCCAACCGGGCTTGATACCCGGTAACGTAAAAGGAAATTGCAGCCGCGCAACCGGCCCCCAATCTGTTATCTCGGGTTCCAGCTGAAAATCATCATCACTGTAACCACCCAGCGTACCGCTCAT
>CALLOA010000036.1 GCA_938005265.1 uncultured Granulosicoccaceae bacterium | reverse complement strand
CGAAACAATTCGTCGACAAATTCAAATCGCTCTTCGTGATGTTCAAAATCACGGCTGATGCGTAGCACGGTCTTGCCATCAAATTGATAGGTATCCGGCTTGGTCTGAATTAATTGTATCAGCACTGTCAGGTCGATATTGGGCTTGCTTTGAAATACGATACGCCCACCATGTGCATTTAGTTGCATGCGTTCAATGCCCAAGCCGCTACAACGCAGTCTTAGCCGCGTCGAGTCGAATAAATAGTCCGCCTGCGGTGGCAGTAGCCCAAAGCGATCTATCAGCTCGATTTTCAATTCACGCAGGGTGTCATCGTGCTCGGCGCTGGAAATACGTTTATACAGAATCAGGCGCAGGTGAACATCTGGCACGTAATCATCCGGTAGCAGAGCCGGAACCCCCATATCGATCTCGGTCGAACGCGCCAGCGGCTCGTCATTATCTGGAAGTTTGCCGGATTTCAGCGCGTCGACGGCGCGCTCAAGTAGTTGCGTGTAAAGCGTGAATCCAATTTCCTGGATTTGTCCGCTCTGGCCTTCTCCCAGCAGTTCACCCGCGCCACGTATTTCCAGGTCATGTGTGGCAAGCGTGAATCCGACGCCAAGATCTTCCAGCGATTCGATTGCCTGCAGGCGTTTTTGTGCAGAGCTGGATAGTGCATTCAGTGGCGGTGCGATCAGGTATGCATAAGCCCGGTGGTGTGATCGACCCACACGGCCCCTCAGCTGGTGCAGTTGTGCAAGGCCGAGTTTGTCAGCGCGGTTGATAATGATGGTGTTGGCACTGGGCACATCGATGCCGCTTTCAATAATTGTGGTGGACAGCAGCACATTGAAGCGTTGATGATAAAAATCGTACATTATCGATTCCAGTTCGGACTCCCGCATTTGCCCGTGTGCCACACCAATATTCGCCTCCGGAATAATCTCCTGTAGCGTGTGCGCCATGCGTTCAATGGTGGCTACTTCATTGTGTAGAAAGTAAACCTGGCCACCTCTGGATAGCTCACGAGCACAGGCTTCACGTATTTGATTGTCGGACCATTCACTGACAATCGTTTTGATGGCATGGCGATGTTGCGGTGGTGTTGCAATGATGGACAAGTCACGTAGGCCCGAAAGACCCATGCTGAGTGTGCGCGGTATCGGAGTCGCTGTGAGCGTCACGATATCAACCTCGGAGCGCAAGGCTTTCATATGTTCCTTGTGGCGCACTCCGAAACGGTGCTCTTCATCAATAATGACCAGACCAAGATTTTTATACTTCACATCTTTTTGCAGCAAGCGGTGTGTACCGATAATGATATCGATGCCACCACTTTCGAGCTTGGCGAGTATTTCCTTGTGTTCGGCAGCTGTCTTGAAGCGTGACATGGAATCAATCTGCACAGGCCAATCCGAGAAGCGGTCAAGAAAGTTCTGGTGGTGCTGCTGAGCCAGCAAGGTGGTTGGCACGAGTACGGCGACCTGCTTGCCATCGTCAACTGCAACAAATGCCGCTCGCATGGCTACCTCAGTTTTACCAAATCCGACATCGCCGCAAACCACACGATCTGTGGGTCTGGCTGCTCGCAGATCGTCAACCACAGCATCAATGGCATTCATTTGATCCGGGGTTTCTTCAAACTGAAAGGCTTCTGAGAATTGCCGGTAGTGACCAGACTTGTCCTTGAAAGAGTAGCCTTTGCGAGCAGCACGACGGGCATGTATTTCCAGTAATTCGGCTGCTACGTCATGGGCTTTTTCAGCCGCCTTCTTTTTCGCCTTCTGCCATTGCTCGCTGCCGAGCTTGTGCAGAGGTGCTGTGTCCATGTTCGCGCCCATGTAACGGCTGATCAGGTGGAGCGCGGCAACCGGTACATACAGTTTGTCATCCCCGGCATAGGAAATGGTCAGAAATTCGGTCTCGATGCCTCCGACTTCCAGAATCGCCAGACCCTGATAACGACCCACGCCATGATCGATGTGCACAACCGGAGCGCCGATATTGAGATCGGTCAGATTGGCAATAATGGCCGCTGAATCACGCGCTGCCCGGCGTCTCTCACGCGTTCGTGCACGCCCGGCGCCGAGCTGTAATTCAGTCACTACAGCAATCGCCTGATCGAGCTCGGACTGTTCCGATACAGGCAGTTGCAGACCCTGGTCTATTACCGCTGTGGTCAGCGACAGTTTCTGTTTTGAAGACAGGAAGTCCTGCCAGCTATCAACCGTAGCTGGTTTGATCTTGTTGCCAAGCAGTTGTTCCAGCAAGTTCTCACGCCGCCCGGGTGATTCCGCCGTGAGCAATACGCGGCCATCAAATTCATCGATGAATTGTTGCAGCAATTCCATCGGTTTTTCTGCGCGTTTGTTAATCGGGAACAGGCCGGGCGACTCGCTGGGAAAATTGAATCGTGACAAATGAGCCTTATTGCCCGCCATTACGTCAAGCTCGAATGTCCCCACTTGCAATGAATCGCGGGACTGTAAATTTTCTCGAATTGTCTCGGGTGCCAGGTAGAGAAGTGGCGGCGGTAATATCGGGCGTTCGATATCATGGCGGCGTTGTTCATAGCGCTCGGCAGTTGATGCCCAAAATTCATCGAGTGCTGTATCGCTACCATCCAGCATTGCGAACGAGGCCTTGTTTGGCAGATAGTCGAAAAGGCTCGACATCGAATCAAAGAATAGCGGGGCGTAATATTCAATTCCGGCAGGTGCTTGCGCATTGGTCACGCCGGAATAGATCGAGCTGTTACGGCTATCTGTATCAAACGCATTCCTAAAAGCGCGTCTGAAATGGCGGATGCCTTCCTCATTCAACGGGAATTCGTGAGCCGGTAAAAGTTCTATTTTGTCGATTTCTTCGATGCCACGTTGGGTATCAGGGTCAAACACTCGTATGCTGTCAACATCATCATCAAGGAAGTCAATCCGATAGGGGTGCCGGCTTGCCATAGGGAACAAATCCATAATCGAACCACGGTGAGTAAATTCGCCGTGTTCCTCAACTACACTGACATGGCGGTATCCGGCTTCAATCAAACGTTCGCGGAACTGTTCCCGCTCCAGTTGCTGGTCACGTTCAATTAGCAGGGAATGTTGATCAAGAAAACCACGCGGAGCGACAAGCTGCATCAGTGCCGGAGCACTGATTAACAAAATGCCTTTTTTAAGAGCCGGTAAATTGTGCAGCGTTCGAATTCTTTGCGAGATAATGTCAGGGTGAGGAGACATTCTGTCGTAGGGCAAAGTTTCCAGTTCGACGAAACTGTCTACAGGAATCTGGTCGCCACAGAAAAACCTGAGCTCGTTTTCAAGTCTGAGCAATTCAGGCATTGACGCACAAACGATCACCAATAGTTCATCGAGCCTTGCCGCGTATTCTGCCAACGCCAGAGATTTGGCCGCCCCATACAGTTGCCCCCATTGCCTGTGCTCAGGATTGGCAATTGGCAGTAGTGTGTGGTTAATTTTCTTTTTTGACACTTCGGGCACTTCAGGTGGGCAGGTGGGTCAATCGCGAACCAGATTTTAGAAATCGATGTGTGGGGTGCAGAATCCGGCAATATTGTTGCCTTTCTATTCTATAACAACCTCGTAACATACCCAATGACCAAGTAAGTCGCGGTGTTCCGGTCCTGCGACGCTGGCAAGCGTATCCAGCAGCGACGGGCCGCGCAATCGGGCACGGGGCGTGTATGCATGATAAGCGCATGGGGCTTTTACGTATGTGCCTCATAATTCGATTGCTCGCCGTTTTGGTAAACCGGTGTAGCCGAGCAGGTAAACCGGCGTGGCCGAGGAACTGACAATGCCACCCGGCTGTCTTAATCATGCAACAATAAACAATCCTGACCTATACTAATCTCAAGCCGGCTGCCGTGCCGCCTCTTCACGGACTCTATGTTTCAACCCTATCAACTATTTGTCGGTCTGCGCTACACGCGAGCCAAGCGCCGCAACCACTTTATATCGTTTATATCGTTAATTTCGATTATCGGTATAGCACTGGGCGTCACAGCGCTAATCACAGTGACGTCGGTGATGAACGGTTTCGAGAAGGAAATGCGCGAACGCATTATTGGTGCCGCCTCGCATGCCACAATCACGCAGTATGGTGAGCCTCTGGACAGCTGGAACGCCTTGGCTGATACAGCGGCCCAGGATGCCAGGGTACTGGGCGCAGCCCCTTATATCGAAGGGCAGGTGATGCTCGTTCTGGGTGGGCGCTCCAGTGGTGTGTTGTTCCGCGGTATCGAGCCGGCACAGGAACACCAGGTCTCCGAGTTGCCGCTGAAACTCCGAGATGGAGCACAGCTGGGTGAGGCGCTGGTAGCTGGGCAATACGGGATATTGCTGGGTTCCGATCTGGCTAACCAGCTGGGTGCCATCGTTGGTGACAAGGTAACCGTAATAACCCCTGAGGCGAGTGTTACCCCGGTCGGTTTTGTGCCCCGGCTAAAGCGCTTCACCGTCACAGGTATCTTCAAATTCGGGATGTTTCAATATGATAGCAGCATGGCAATCGTGCATGCTGCAGATGCTTCAAAGTTACTCAAGCTTGACGAAGGCTATTCCGGAGTTCGACTTAAGCTGGAAGACACAGCCGAATCGCCTTACGTGGTGCGTTCGCTGCGAGAAAAACTGGGTTTTGATTACTACGTCAGTGATTGGACTATGCAGAATGCCAATTACTTTGCTGCGGTACGAATGGAAAAGACGATGATGTTTATCATTCTGTCCATGATCGTCGCCGTCGCAGCGTTCAACATTGTCTCGACACTGGTAATGATGGTGCAGGACAAGCAGGCTGACATAGCCATCCTTCGAACACAGGGCGCGTCACCGCGCAGCGTGATGTCGATCTTTCTGGTGCAAGGCACACTAATAGGGGTACTGGGTACCGTGCTTGGTACGATATGCGGAGTACTGCTTGCCACCAATATTGATGTGGTAGTACCGTTTATTGAGCAGTTCACTGGTCCGGTTCTCGACCCGGAAGTCTATTACATCGATAAAATGCCTTCGGACTTGCGCTCTTCAGTAGTCATAAAAACGGTGCTGATGTCATTCAGTTTAAGTGTCCTTGCTACCTTGTATCCAGCCTGGCGCGCGGCACGCACCGATCCAGCCGAGGCTTTGTCATATGAATAACAGGAACCCTGGTCTGCTTATGAGAAAAACCGCCAAAGCATGCCAATTTTGCCTGTTTGGCCTCCAAGGGAAGGGTAGCGGACAATGAACGAACCTTTACGTGCTGAGGAAGCAATGGACGGGGAACTCGATCGAACGCAGATCCTCAGCGATCCGCAAGCCACCGCAAACGCGCTGAGCGAATCACAGTCAGCAGCGCCGGATGCCAGGGCGATGCCGGCTGATGTGGTTTTGCGGGCGACAGGTCTGGGTAAACGTTTCCGTCAGGGTGATCTTGATGTAAAAGTGCTTGAAGGCCTGGACTTTGATATCCGCGCCGGCGAAAGGGTGGCCGTTGTCGGTACATCAGGTTCCGGGAAAAGTACCTTGTTGCATATTTTAGGCGGGCTTGATTCACCTACCAGCGGTACCGTGGAAATCGCCGGCAAACGTATGGATAAACTATCACCAGCTGCGCGGGGTAAATTACGTAATGCAATGATGGGTTTTGTGTACCAGTTTCATCATCTGTTGCCGGAATTCACAGCACTTGAAAACGTCAGCATGCCGCTGCTGATAGGTGGTTGCAAGCGCGCCGAAGCGCATGAACGAGCCCGTGATCTGCTGGGTCGTGTGGGGCTTGGTGAGCGAGTCAAACACAAGCCGGGCGAATTGTCCGGTGGTGAACGCCAGCGTGCAGCGATTGCCCGTGCCCTGATCAACCAGCCAAAGGTGGTGCTTGCTGATGAGCCCACCGGCAATCTGGATGAAGAAACCTCGATGCGTGTCTATGATCTGATGCTGGAGCTCAATGCCGAGTTGGGCACCAGTTTTCTTATTGTCACCCATGATTTAAAGATGGCTGCGCGACTTGATCGAACTCTGACTCTGAAGCAAGGTGTGCTGGTATAATCAGCAAAGCTGGATCTGCAGATACTGGTCTGGCCTGATGAACGTCTGCGTCGCCTTTCCTTTAACAGGCTAAACAAACAGTCTAAACAACTAAAGGCAACTAAAGGCAACTAAAGGCAACTAAAGGCAACTAAAGGCACAACTACTGACTCAGCGTTCCAACACGCTAACCTCCGGCAGGATGCTGGCAGGTATAAATTCAAGGACGATTGCACATGTGTTTACCGGGCAAGGTAAGGCCGTTGCCGGCAACTACTGGCTCCACTGCCGGCTGCAAACCACACTATTTCAAACCGTTACATTTAAAGCCAGGCAATTTTAAACAAAGCGGCTACGTCGATAGCTGGCTGATACTCTCTGGTTTCAGCTTTGGTATCATGCTGGTGCTCTTTCTACCACCCGCACTCTCAACTTTTTTCCCTCATAACATCGGTACGCTTGCAGCACCTGCAATTCTGTCGGCTTCAGTTGCCCTTCTCATCCTGTTCAGGAAGCTGGTAGCAGGGCCGGTCTATCTGGCTGCTGTGTCGGCAGTCATTGGCATCGTTTTAGTGCTGGTCGTCAGTGGTCTATCCGCACGCCAACAGGTGCCATTCGAGGTGCCGACTGATTTTGCTGTGACGGGACATATCGACTCGATACCCGAGGCCCGCGGGCGCAAGCATCAAGCGCTTTTCCAAATTGATGAAGGCAATGTCTGTCGCCACTCGACGCTGCCATGTCGGGTTTTGCTGTCGTGGTATCGGGATGCAGAGGGTGATATGCCTGACCTTCAACCCGGTCAGCAATGGCGTTTGACGTTGCGTGCCAAACCGCTGCGTAATTACGCCAACCCGGGTAGTTTTGACTACGCTCACTGGCTTGCCGGTAAGGGTATTCATGCTACGGCCTACGTGAGAACCGGCGAACCTTATGAGCTCACTGGGGCCAGCCGGGGCGGGCAGGTCGACTTATTTCGTCTGCGTTTGGCTGAACGGATTCGTGGTCTGTTACCTGCCAGCCAGGAGCGAGCACTGGTACTTGGACTGGCGGTGGGTATCCGTTCGGAAATTGATACAAAAACACGCGATTTGTTGCAAGCAACCGGGACAGCTCACCTGCTGGCAATTTCCGGCATGCATATCGGCATGGTAAGTGGCTTTGCTTATTTGTTCGCCAGATGCCTCTGGTGGTTGCTGTTTTTGCCTGCCTACAGTTTTGCCGGCCGCTACCAGCATAGCGCGGTGCAGCAAACCGTTATGCGAGCCAACCGCAGTTTCATGGCTGGCTTTGCCGCGTTGCTTGCCGGTTTTTTCTATGCGCTGGCAGCCGGTTTTTCATTGCCGACGCAACGTGCTTTACTGATGCTCGCGGTTATTGTTTTCCTGCGCATAAAGCAACGCCAGGTATCCCTGCGGCATGTATTGCTTGTTGTGCTGGTCATGGCCTTATTGCTTGATCCGCTCGCGCCCTTGTACCCGGGTATCTGGTTGTCGTTTGGTGCCGTCGTGGCGTTGGTCTGGTTGGGCTCTGGACGTATACGTAAAAATACAGGGTCCACAGACAACGCCGAAGCGGCCGCCAAAACTGACGAAAATGAATTGACAGACGAAAATAAATCGACTGCCAGTCTGAGTTGTCTAAACACAAACCTGCCCATGGTGAAATCGCGATTGGCCGCGATACACCTGTGGTTATGGGAAAAGGTCATGCGTGCCGGGGCTATACAGCTGGCTCTATCGTTGGTGTTGTTTCCGCTGTCGATCATTTTTTTTCAGCAAGGCTCACTGGTGTCCCCGGTTGCCAATTTCCTTGCTATCCCGCTCGTCGGTTTTGTGGTTCTTCCTTTGATCATGTCAGGCCTTGCACTTGGATTTGTGTGGCAGGAAGCTGCGGCCTGGATTCTACAACTTGCCGAACAAGGACTGACGCTGATGCTGGTGCTGCTGCAGTGGTTTAATGCCTGGCCCTTTGCTGCGATTACGTTTCCGGAAACTGCCCTGGCTGCATCAGCGTTTGCTATTGCTGCCTGCCTTTGTGTTACCAAGCCGCGCGGCGGACGCCTGCGATGGTTGGCTCTGCCTTTAATATTACCGCTGCTGCTGCAGGGGGTGGTTGTGAGGCAGCCGGGATTGCGAGTTCATGTACTTGACGTGGGGCAGGGCCTGTCGGTGGTCGTTGAAGCGGCTGGACAGGTGCTGCTGTATGACACCGGCATTGGCCGAACCGATAAAAATGGCGACGGATTTTCGCTTGTTAACAATGTAGTAAAGCCCTTCCTCCGCTCTCAGGGCTTGCCGGCACCCAGTGTCGCCGTAGTGTCGCATTCGGACAATGATCATGCGGGAGGCCTGCCGGCTCTGCGTAAACTGTATCCGCAAACCCGCATCATTGCGCCAGCTGCATTTCAGGAGCTGCGAGCGGATGAAGCTTGTGAACAGGGCAAACATTGGCGCTGGAATGGGGTAGAATTCCGGCTGCTGTACCCAGCGGTTGCTGATATCAGGCAACAGGGCTTGTTAAGTGACAATGATCTTTCCTGTGTATTGTTGGTACGGTATGGGCGCAGTACCGTCTTGTTGCCAGGGGACATCGAGAAATACGGCGAGTCGCGCCTGATTGATTATCTGAAAACTCACGCTGGCAGCCAGTTGCTGCGTCAGCAAATTGACTTGGTGGTCGCCCCGCATCATGGCAGTGCGACGTCATCAACACCTGAGTTTCTGGAATTTCTGAGGCCACGCTATACGGTATTCAGTGTTGGTTGGGCAAATCGGTACGGTTTTCCTGATAGCTCGGTTGTGTTGCGCTATAAATCTCTGGGGACTAGAACTTTTCGCAGTGATCAGTCCGGTGCCGTGAGATTTGATTTTGGACGTGGCGGGCTGCTACGCGCGCCTCAGGAATACCGGCGTCAACGCTGGCGTGTATGGTCACTTTGGCGCTAGCTGGATGCTATCTGTACATTTCCGGGGTAAGTACCCTGGATACGCCTGTATTTGCGCCGTCTTTGCGCTTATTGGTTATGGCAGGTAGAGATTTCTCCAGGTTTTTTTAATGCCGGTCCGTGCCTGCGACCCGGCCAACGAATTTAAAGGTAAAACACTGTGTGGGAAATTGTCAGTGCTGGTGGCCTGTTGATGCTACCAATCATCATCTGTTCAGTAGTTGCACTTGCTATTGTTGTTGAAAGGTTCTGGACCTTGCGCCGCTCGAAAGTGCTGCCAAACAATCTCGTGGCAGATGTTTGGAAGCAGCTGAACGCCAATCAGCTGAGTCGCGAAAATATCCAGAAGTTGCGCTCGGCATCGCCACTGGGTGGCGTGCTCGCTGCCGGTGTTATGAACCGTAACGGTGACCGTGAGCATTTACGCAATGCAGTAGAAGATGCTGGCAGCCATGCAGCTCATGAGCTTGAGCGTTATTTGCCTGCGCTGGGTACTATTGCTGCTGTGACGCCGCTTATCGGATTGTTGGGAACGGTTATCGGCATGATTCGCGTGTTTACCAACATAACGACTTTGGGCGTTGGCAATCCTTCGCAACTTGCTGGCGGTATTTCCCAGGCACTTATCACAACTGCGGGTGGCCTCATGGTCGCTATTCCGGCACTGATGTTCTATCGATTCTTCCGTGCCAAGGTTGATGCGCTGGTAGTGGGAATGGAGAAAGAATCACGTACCTTTCTTGATGTGCTGAATCGCCCAGGTGTTTCAAATCCAGCTGGCGCCAACAGGCAGGGCATGAATCAATCGGGTATGCAGGGTGGCGCAGTTAATCTGGATGCCACTCAGGCCGTTCGTTAATTGATCTACCACGACGGCGTCGCGCCCAAAGTGATTCGGTTGTATTGGAGGCTGAGTGAAATTTCGAAAGAACAAATCTGAAGACCTGGACGTTAACCTGACACCATTGATTGATGTTGTGTTCCTGTTGTTGATATTCTTTATGGTCTCAACCACATTCCAGCGTGAGTCACAAATCTCGGTGCAGTTGCCGAAAGCTGCCAAGGAACCGGTTGATGTGCCGGCAGAGAACGTTGAAGTGGTGATCAATGCCTTGGGTAAATATTTTGTTAATGATCGGGAACTGGTCAAGTCAGATGCCAACTCCTTGATTGCGGCACTGAATTCACTCACCGCCGGTAATCGCGATATGCCGCTGACCATTCGTGCGGATTCGAAAACACCACACCAGGCAGTTGTCACAGCGATGGATGCAGCGGCCCAGCTTGGTCTGAACCGCATGTCTATAGCCACATCATTTAGCGAGTAAGTTGTAATTTTATGGCGCAAGCTCGCCAAATACCCAAGGGTAGCGACACCTATCGGCGGTTACTCGGGTATGTCGTGCCCTATCGCAAACGGTTTGTCCTTGCAATTATCTGTATGGCATTTGCTGCCAGCACAGAAGTTGCTTTTGCGTGGCTGATGAAACCTTTGCTGGATGGCAGTTTTGTCAATCAGGATAAAACCGCCATTGTCATGGTGCCGATTGCCATCATCGTGATTTTTATAGTACGCGGTGTTAGTGCTTTCGGTTCGAGCTATACCATGTCATGGATTGGCTGGCGCGTAATCAAACAATTGCGTGGGGATGTCTTCAATAAATACCTCACGCTGCCTTCAAGTTACTATGATGAATCCACCAGTGGTGAAATGATTTCACGTATTACGTTTAATTGCCAGGAAGTCGCTAGTGCTGCCAGCACCACGATTACTGTCATTATTCGCGATACGCTGACTGCTATCGGCTTACTGGCATTGATGTTCTACCAGAGTTGGCAGTTGTCACTGTGTTTTCTGGTTGTAGGGCCGATTATTGGTGGGCTGGTGACCAGTGTGAGCCGCAAGTTCCGTGCAATCAGTCGCAATATCCAGGGTTCCATGGGAGAGGTCACCCATGTCATACAGGAGGCAATAGATGGAAACCGTGTGGTAAAAATCTTTGGGGGTCGCAGTTATGAGGAATCACAGTTTGAGGCGATCAATGAACGTAACCGTCACTTTAATATGCGCGAAGCGTTCGTGCGTGCCTCGAATGTACCGGTGGTGCAGTTTCTTGTAGCAATCGCACTGGCGATTATTGTTTATATTGCCTCCAGTGGCATGTTCACTGATTCGATCAGTGTTGGCCAGTTTATGTCCTTTGTGACAGCAATGCTGATGTTGTTCTCTCCGATGCGCCGTCTGACGACACTGAACAGCAATCTGCAACGAGGCATTGCAGCCGGTGAAGGTTTGTTCGCCTTACTGGATATTGACTCTGAAAAGGATAATGGCACGATCGAACTCAATCGTGACGTCGAAACAATCACCTACCGTAATGCTGTTTTCCGCTATACACCAGAGAAAGAGCCTGTCATAAATAATTTGGATCTGAATATTGTCAAAGGTGAAACAGTCGCCTTTGTCGGTGAATCAGGCAGTGGCAAAACCAGTATTATAAATTTGTTGCCGCGTCTGTATGAACTGACATCGGGTGAACTGCTGATAAACGATATTCCGGTGCAGGACTATACGCTTGAAAGTTTGCGTGACTCTATTGCTTATGTCAGCCAGGACGTCAATCTGTTTAACGATACAGTGGCCAATAATATTTCTTACGGTTCCCTGGGAAGTAACAGTCTTGACGAGATAGTTGATGCCGCGAGGCGCGCCCATGCTGACGACTTTATCTCTGCGATGCCGCAACAATACGATACAGAGGTCGGTGAGGATGGCGTTTTGCTATCCGGTGGTCAACGGCAACGCCTGGCCATTGCACGTGCGTTCCTTAAAAATGCACCCATTCTGATACTTGATGAAGCTACTTCGGCACTGGATTCAGAATCCGAGCGTAAAATTCAGCAGGGCCTTGAAAGCCTGCGTCAAGGCCGAACGACATTGATAGTGGCGCACCGATTGTCAACCATCGAGAATGCGGATCGAATTATCGTGCTCAGTAAAGGTCGTATTGTCGAGCAGGGTACACACAAAGAATTGCTGCAACTGAAGGGGCACTACGCGCAACTGAGTAATTTACAGGCGCAAGGTGTCAGTTCCACTTCCTAACAGGTCGTCTGTTGTGCAGGTTTCGCGACCGCAGAACCCTGCGTGGATACCATGAAAATAGGGCTTTTCAATCACGCTGGCCAGGATCGGCCGCTACTTGCCATCGTTCTGCTGCTGATTGCCACGTTTACCCTTGGCTTGCAGGATTCGCTAATGAAGCTGATGTCTGTAGAAACCTCCTTCTGGCAGATCCAGACCTTGCGTTCATTCTGCAACGTCCTTTTTGTTATTTTACTCGCAGCCTTTGCCGGCGGTTACAGCTTGTTAAAGCCTCGCAACCTGCGCGGGGTGATGTTACGCGCAATCTTTCTCGCGATCTGCATGTTTTTCTTTTTCGGTGGCGCGCCACATTTATCAGTCACACAGATGGCAGCAGGCTTGTACACCTACCCATTGTTTGTCTGTTTGTTAGCAGGGCCTGTGCTTAGGGAGAAGATTGGCAAGTGGCGCGTGGGTAGCGTGATTTTGGGCGCAGGTGGCGCTTTACTTGTTCTGCAACCGTGGCAGGAAGGTTTTTCCCTGGTGCAAATGATGCCTGTGATAGCAGGCTTTTTCTTTGCCTGTAACATACTCTGTATTCGCAGTGTTTGCCGTAATGAGAGCACACTGGCTTTGGCGCTTGTGGCAGGTTTGGTCTTCGTTGTATCCGGTCTGGTCGGCATCAGCCTCTTGACACTGTTTCCGTTGCCCCTATCTGCCCGGCAGTCGATGCCGTTTATCGCAATCGGTTGGCCGCAACTTACACTATTGGTTGCTGGTTTCGCGGTGGTTGCATCCATGATGAATCTGCTGGGTAATATCTGCTTGTCGCGAGCCTACCAGACGGCTGATGCAAGCCTGCTTGCACCACTTGATTTTACCTATCTGATTTTCGCGGCATTCTGGGGCAAAATGCTGTTTGATCAGTGGCCTGATGATCTGCAATTGAGCGGAATGCTGATGATTGTGGGTGCCGGGGTTATTATTGCCTGGCGTGAACAGAGCGCCCGTTAGAAAAATACTGACAATAAAATAGATTGAATGCCTGATTTCTGGTTTAAACGCGGGGTTGTTGCATGGCTGTTATCACCCTTTGCGCTGTTGTATTACCTGGTCACAGGATTGCGTCGATACGCATATCGTGCGGGTTTGTTAACAACCTGGAGAGCACCTGTGGCGGTGGTGGTTGTGGGCAATATTACTACGGGTGGGGCAGGCAAGACACCATTGACGATTGCATTGGTGCAAGCACTTAAAGGCAAAGGAATCAAAGTTGCTGTTGTCAGCAGAGGGTATGGCGGCAAACCGTTGCCCGAGCCTTTGCTGTTGGATTCAACAACGACGGCTGCTGTTGCCGGTGATGAACCCGTATTGATTCATGAACTAACTGATGTGCCCGTTTGTGTTCATGTCAAGCGTGTCGATGCATTGCGGGCCTTGCTCAATAGGCACAGTGTTGATGTGGTTTTGTGTGACGACGGGCTGCAGCACTATGCATTGGAGCGCGATATCGAAATTGCTGTGGTTAATACCGATACGATGTTTGGTAACCGTTGGCATTTGCCGTCCGGCCCTCTAAGAGAACCTTTATCCCGGCTTGCCAGCGTTGATTTTATTGTCAGAAATGAACGCCCGGAAAAACAGCTGGGAACCTCGCAGGGTATTAAGGGGCCGGATGAGGCTCCGGTGTTGGATGAACGGTCATTCAGCTACACCTTGGAGACAATTGCCTTGTGTCGCCTGGACGGGCAGCAGCGGATTGAAACCGGTGGCGCTGATTGCCGGCGAACGCTGGCAGAGATTTTTGCCGGTAAGGAACTTGTTGCCAAACCTGCGATTGCCAATCCGCAACGATTTTTTGATTATCTGCAATCTCTTGGTCTGGTATTCCGTCGTGAAGCCGAATCTGATCATTATAAATTTGGTACAGCAGATTTTAACCAGCAGCAGGAAACGATTTACCTGATAACAGAAAAAGACAAAGTTAAATGCCGGGATTTACCTATCGATGCATCGCGAATATGGTATAGCGAAACGTCAGTTCGGCTTGACCCGGAGTTTACCGACACGTTTATTGAACGTCTGCACGATATAATGTCTGGCAATAAGCGATCCTGATCACAACAAGCTCTGCAGGAAAATCCTCACCATGTCTTCAACAGAATCCAGCGGATTTAAGATTGTTATTCCCGCACGCTTTGGATCAACGCGTTTCCCCGGCAAAGTACTAACCGAGATTGCCGGCAAGCCCATGCTAGGTCATGTTTATGATCGTGCTGTCGAATGTGGGGCTGATGATATACAAGTGGCGGGCGATGATGCACGTATTGCTGACTTCTGCATGGCTAGCAATATTCCGTATATCAATACGCGGCCTGAGCACACTAATGGCACGGAACGAATCGCGGAAGTCGTTGAGAAACTCGATTGGTCGCCCGAAACGGTCATCGTGGGTTTGCAGTGTGATGAACCGGCAACACCACCGGTTATCGTAAATCAGGTGGCAAATAATTTGTTAAAACACAAGGCGGCTGATATCGCAACACTGTGCTCGCCCATTCATAGTGCTGAGGTGTACCATGATACCAACCGTGTGAAGGTAGTTACGGATATCAACGGCTACGCGATGTATTTCAGTCGTGCACCGATCCCCTGGCGCCGTGATAATCCGACTGATCGGGACAGTAGTCAGGGTTTTCCGCAATCCTTTGTCCATATTGGTATGTACGCCTATCGAGCTTCGTTTCTAAAGGCTTACACATCATTATCTGAAACATGCTACGAACAAGAGGAAAAACTCGAGCAGCTTCGAGCCCTGGTGCATGGTTTCAGAATTCACGTGTCAGAAGCGGATGCACCACCCTCACATGGCGTTGATACGAGAGAGGATCTGGCTGAAGCGGAAAGAGCAGTGCTTGAGTTGCTTGGCACTAACGGTTAAGCCTGAATTCAACTGGAATTAACATGACAAAACAATGGAAAATGCTTGATCGCAAACCGGTGCATCAAGGCTTTTATACCGTGCATCTTTGTCACTTTGAACACAGCCTGTTTCAAGGTGGCAAGACCGGGCCGGTCGAGCGGGAACTGCTGGAGCGTGGCAATGTGGCCGCAGTGTTACCCTACGACCCAACTGATGATTCCGTCGTACTGGTCGAACAGTTTCGAATCGGCGCGATGAATCAGGAAGACCCCTGGCTGACTGAAGTTATAGCGGGCATGGTAGAGGCGGGCGAATCACCTGAAGAGATGGTCAGGCGTGAGGCCAAAGAAGAAGCAGGGCTGGAGGTGAATGATTTAATTCCGATATCTCGCTATTTGTCCAGCCCCGGCAGTTCAACAGAAGAGGTGTTTCTATATGCAGCTATTGCAGATTTGAGTAGTGCGGGAGGCTATCACGGCCTGGAAGAAGAGAATGAGGATATCCGCGTAATTAAACTCAATGCTGATGATGCTATCCAATTGTTTGATAAAGGAATTATAAAAAATGCCTTGTCAGTAATTGCCATGCAGTGGTTCAAGGCTAATTTGGAAGATCTGAGGATTGGGAAAAAATCCTGATTGGTGTAAACCTTTTGTCTTTCCTTTTTGCAATTTGCTGCAAATCGTATTAGCCTAACGCCCGGAGATTGATGACAGGGAAAATTTAAGGATGAATAATTTAGGGATGAGTATTCCAGCAAGAACCCCCGAGGCTGTTCTGGACTTCTGGTTGGGGCCCATGCGCGCCATTGCCGATACGTCTGAAGACAACTGGCGCAATGGCATGTTGAAGTGGCGGGTAGGGGTATTTGCTCGTGGCTCGGAAGATGCGTCATTTCGTGAAGCCCAGCGTGAATGGTGTGAGCAACTCCACCTCGAAGGGGCTGATAACTTTTTTGCTGATCCCGTCTGGGATACTCCCATCGGCACTCTCGCAAAAATCATCGTATTGGACCAATTCGGTCGCTGTGTCTATCGCGGTACGCCTGTCGCTTACGCTAATGATGTTCTTACCACTCCCTTATTGAACCATGTTCTTGAGCAGGGATGGGATACCACTGAGTACAATGAAGTCGAGCGTATGTGGATTTACGTTGCGCTTTCTCATCCTGAACGGCGTGGTATGCAGGAGAAGTCTGTTGAAAAATGGACCAAATGGAGCAACGATCTTGTTTCAGCGTCACCCAAGGCGGTGCGTAAAACCAACCAGCATGTGAGCTGGTATTTTATCAAGTCTATCGTTGAACATGCCGAAGCCGTATTGATTTTCGGTCGCTTCCCACACCGCAACCCGATCATGAGCCGACCTCACAAGGCGGGAGAGGTTTACTATCTGACTGATCAAATGCGCCCGCTGTGGTCTTTTACCCAGCCTCCACGGCCTGACTACTTCGCCATACTGGGCGCACTCAGCCGTTTCCAGGATGATTTCGATATCGAAAACGTTTCCCGCGAATCGCTGGCCGTACTACAAAATGCGGCAGGGATCAGCGCTGATGAGCCTCACTCTCTGCTCGATGTTTTTGATCTGCCAAATGTGGACACCGTGTCGTATAACGTGCTGTATCGTCATATTCGATTAGGCGACAAGCAGCGTGCGTATGAATTGATTTGCGAACTTTCAACTGTTGATGAGCTCACCCAGCAGGTATCCGGTGTGATTCTGAAAGATCCCAATGATACCTGGCCACCCAAGAGTGCAAAGCACTCTGTTCCGGCAGTGATTGATGTACCAAAAATGAACGAAATTGTGCGCTGTAAGAATTTCGCAACCGGCGATCTTACAGTAACAATGCAGGCTGTAAAGCGGCTGGTGAAAGATACCGGTTTGAAGCCGGTTTCACCTGAAACTCTACTTGACGGGTTTGAGCGTCTCAGAGAAAGCGATCCTCGATTGTTCCGGCTGGGCGAAGACGGCACACCTTACTCAGCACCTCTGGGCAAGAAAGGGTTTATGAAACTTTGCGGCCTTGTGTTTGAAGGTGCAGGGCATCTGCAACAGGTAGCAGCTCGCTTATATGACGTGATCGATATCGATTACGATCACTCGATTACCACGGCTGAAGCCCTCATGGGTTTGACATTGTTCTGCCCCGGTGATGGTGTTCTGCGTTCAAATTTGTTGTTTGATTTATTCGATGTCAACAACGATGGACATCTTGATTCGGACGAGGTGCACCAAATGCTACGTACCGTTGGCTTGCGTGGTGTTCACATGATCGAGAACTTGTTTGATCCTTACTTTTCAAGCCGCGACACCGGCATGGCGGTGACGTTTGAAGCGGTTCGTCACTATGATGAAATCGAAGTGGATGCGCACATTGTTCGTTCCGGTGCAGATTTAAACTCGGATGGTTTACTGACTCGTGAGGAATTTCTGAAGTGGTCCAAAGGCCACGCAATCATGCGGCAGTTCATAGATAAACCAAACCTGCTATTCGGTACATTGGTGGAAACACCGGTTGCGGAGATGGCATAAGTCTTTGGAGAACAGTTAAAGCCACCGTCAGAGCGCATCCGAGCATTCTCGCTCGGGTACGCTGAAGGCAACTGCCGCCTAGCAAAATCACCGCATTTCACACCCTGGTACGAATTGAATCTACTCCGCTCCACATCTATCGAGTAAGCAGCTGCTGTATAACCTGAAGCCACACAAGTAAACTCATCTGTTTCCCGACGGCAGGTTTTAGCGCCTTCATAGATGGTTAATGGGGTACCCTTCAAAGGCGGGCCCGTTCACAGTTGACAAATTTCCACAATTAATTGCTGTGTTCATAGGGTGACGATGCAGAAAAAACCGGTGGTTTGCACGATATAACTGCCGTGGTGCCACTATACTGCAAGTAGTATCTTGGCCCGCAGAGCGGGAACGTGCCACACCTTTTGTGAACGAATCTACACCCTATGAACCTATCTGTCTGCAATCCCGTTCGAATCACGGTTGCGCTTCTGATTACAGCGTTAACTCTGGCTGGCTGCTCTGGTTCCAGCGACTCTCAATCCCCTGCTGCTAACGACAACTCATCTGTGGCTGATGAAATGCTCGCTGACGCAACTGTTGAATCAGATGTCCTTGATACAACTGATGCAGAAGGCGAGGCGGATAGTGAAAGCGAAGGTCCAACAGTGTTGCAAGACACCACAACCGTTGAGCCGGACAATCAAAATACGGCTGTACCTGATCCAATGGTGCAGAACATGACGCTTGTTAACTTTGACATTGAAGTTCCGGCGTTCCAGTCCAACGCATTACAGGTTCGGCTGGTGTGGGGGGATATCGTTACAACGGCTGCCTGGGTTGGGGATGAATTCTGGTCTGTCTCCCAAAACCTGCCAACCAATACAGTCAATCCGCTGATAGTCACGTTCTCTGACGGCAACGGTGAAGTGCCCTTGGCGAGCTTTGAGCAGGATTTCAGAACTGGTAGCAATGCATCGGAAACTTTCCAGATTCGTGTTGACCAGTTCGATACCGATCGTTGGGACAGTGATGGCGATGGTGTCAGTAACCTTGATGAATTGATTGCTGGCACCGATGCTTTTGGCCTGCCCAGCTTGTTATTGTTCAGCGAAACCCGCGGCTTTCGCCATGATTCGATTCCAGACGCGCTGACGGCAATAGAAGAACTCGCAGTATCGGCCGGTATGCAAACGGATCTTGCTGCAGATTCAGCCGGCGTGTTTACCGAAGAAAACCTTGCTAACTACGATGCTGTGGTTTGGGTATTGACCTCTGGCGATGTGCTGGATGCTGATGAGCAAACAGCGTTTGAGAATTACATTCGTGGCGGTGGTGGTTATGCAGGTATTCACGCTGCCAGTGATACTGAATATGAATGGCCGTGGTATGGCGATCTGGTCGGTGCTTACTTTGCGCGTCACCCCCAGATTCAGCCAGCAACCATGAATGTTGAGGATGGCACACACCCATCCACTGCTCATCTGGCTGACACCTGGACTCGAACTGATGAGTGGTATGACTTTCAATCCAATCCTCGAACAAGGGTCAATGTGCTGTTGACGCTGGATGAAAACACCTATTCCGGTGGCGGCATGGGGGCTGATCATCCGATAGCGTGGTTCCACGATTTTGATGGCGGCCGTGCCTGGTACACCGGTGGTGGTCACACAACGGCTACTTATGCCGAACCGGACTTCCGCGCTCATCTAATAGGCGGTATTCGTTATGCTGCCGGTCTGACCGAATAGTTACTGCAAGCGTTTTTATTCTTGAACGCCCGGCGCCAGGTTAAGTTGCACAGGCTGGTCTCACCCAAGTAGACTTCTGATCAGGTTTCCAACAGGAGTGACCCGTGCAGGCTGTAAACTATGATGATGTACCTTATTCGCTGCGAACGGATTTTGCTGAGAGCCATACGCGCTTTTGGCAACGCCTGCAGTCAGCCGGCACCTGGTTAACTGCCAAGCAACGTATCGATGTTGCCACCGCGGTACGTGAAGCTGCCGATTGTGAGTACTGCAGGCAACGTAAGCTCGCCCTGTCTCCACACGCACTCGTTGGCCAACACAGCGATACCACCAACCTTTCACCTCTGATGATAGAAGCCGTACATGCAATCGTCACTGATGCTTCGCGCCTGACCAGAACCTGGTATGAAGGTTTGCTGCAGAAGGGACTGATGGATGGTGAATACGTAGAGATTGTCGGTACTGTTGTATCGATAGTCAGTATTGACAGTTTTGCTCGTGCACTAGGGGTGGCGTTGCGCCCCTTACCGACGCTTGATGATGTGGCAGCACTGGGTAACACTCAAAAAACCGATAAAAAAGAGCCGAATCGTTATCAGCCAAAAACCGTGGAAGCCAGCGATGATGCCTGGGTCCCCATGCTCAACGCCGAGAATGCCGGCACACCGGAAGCTGATCTCTGGCCCTCAGGAAAAACGGGTAACGTTGTCCGCGCAATGAGTCTGGTGCCTGATGAAGTCCGCACCTTAATTGATCTATCGGCGGTGCATTATCTTGAAATGAAATCTGTCCGGCAGCCGGGTGTTGATGCCGGGCGTGCATTGAAACGTTCACAAATGGAGCTGGTCGCCGGGCGTGTCTCTGCCTTGAACCAGTGTTATTACTGAACCACCGCTCATGCCAGCATGCTCCGTGCGAGCAGCGAAACTCATGACGAAAGTATTAACCTTGATGCCGTTATGGCAGGTGGTGCGGCAGGTGAGATTGAATTTGCAACCGAGCTGTTGGCGTTCGCCGAGGCTATAGTGAGTGGCGAGGATCATACGATCACAATAGCACGTGATCAACTGGTTAAAACTGCGGGGCAAGATGTGATGGTAGATGCAGCGGGTGTTGCCTCCAACTTTCAGCGCATGGTACGCATTGCAGATTCAACCGGGATTGTCCTCGGCCCGATGGCAGAAGTTACCAGCGATCTGCGTGAATCGTTAGGGATAAACAGCTTTGCGAACAGATCATCAGTCTAGTGGCTGCAACATGCCATTGTCGATTAACCACAGCAACGCATTGGTGTCTTGCAGATCAGTGCAGCTTTCAACCAGGTCAGTAGTGTTGTACTGAAATTCGTAGGTCAGGGTTGTAGCAAGTAATTCTGAACATGCAATTGCCTGCCCATTAGCGTAGAGCGTTACCGGAAACGATTTCCTTTCGGACAGTTGTCCGGTCTGGTTCAGCTCGGCGCTTTCCGTTGTTATTTCATCCTCGGCGCTGCCACGGCTCACGCTAGCTTTAATCTTTTGCAGCATTTTTGCCGGTGACTTCTCGTCACTTTCAGGCAGATTGTGTTGCGGTATGAAAGCGAGGTTGGCAAAGCTGTCGCGCTCCCATGATGGGTGTGCATCCAGTTGTGTTTGTAACTGGTTCCGTGCTGTTGCAAAGGCGTGGCTCGTGTCAGTCGTATCGGTTTCGCCCGGTTCAGTAAGTGGCGGCGGTGTTTTAGCAGACTCGTCGCTACCGTGTGCACGCGTTAGTAGGTGCCCCACCAGGTCTTCAAAGTGCTCGTTATCAGGCAGGACATAGGAATTCCAAATCTCCCTGATGCGAGTGACAACATTGGGTGAGATCTGCCCGCTGTGTTCATGCAGCAAAATACCGGGGTCCGAATAAAACGCTTCCTCGGGAACATCCTGTGCAAGTCGCTCGGCAATCTCGGTGACGATCTCGCGGTGCGACGGTGCGCGGAAACCGATAGACCAGGTCATGCAATCGTCGTCTTTTGAGACGCCGTGATGAGGTGTGCCGGGCGGAAGGTACAACATGTCGCCGGGTTCAAGAACCCAGGTGTTTTCCGCTTCAAAATTTGCCAGTACACCGATATCAAGATCGGGCAACAGGCTGCGATCTGCTTCCGGGTTTTCTGTGATTGACCACTCGCGAGTACCCGCTGCCTGCAGTAGAAAGACATCGTAGTTATCCGTATGAGCACCCACGGATGCACCTTTGGGCGCGTAGCTGATCATAAGATCATCAATGCGCCATTGAGGAATGAAATGAAATGGCTTAATCCAGTGACGCAGTTCCGGCAGATGTTTTTCAATGTCACTGACTAGTAGCGTCCAGTCCTGTGCTGGCAGTTCTTCAAGCTCCGATTGCTCAAACGGCCCGTAGCGGCAATGCCATTTCGTGTCACTTTCGCGCAGTATGATACGGCTGGTAACGTCCTCATCCATGGCCAGACCACCCAGCTCATCGCGCGATATCGGATTGCCTGATTCTGCCAATTCGGGGAATGCCTGACGAATCAGCAGCGGGCGCGTCTGCCAATACTGTTGCAAGAAAGACGCTTCATCAAGTTTGTTAGGCCATTGCAGTTGCATAGTGATTTTATCCGCCTTCGGCGAGGTAGTTGTCAAGTTCCTGCGCCAGTTTTGCAGCGAGGCCGGTGTAGCTGGAAGGCGTCAGATTTTGCAGGCGAATCTTGTCTTTTTCGTCGATATCCAGTGTGTCGATAAATGAACGTAACGTGTCTGAATTGATAGCCTCGCCCCGGGTTAGTTCCTTAAGCTTCTCGTAGGCGTCTTCCACACCATGCTTACGCATGACTGTTTGCACAGGCTCCGCCAGCACCTCCCAAGCGCTGTCCAGATCGGCATCTATCGCCGCAGCATTCAGCTCAAGTTTGGACAGGCCTTTTTCCAGAGATTGCATTGCAATCGACATATGAGCAAAGCCCACACCCACAGTACGCAAAACGGTGGAGTCGGTCAGGTCACGTTGCCAGCGCGACACGGGTAGTTTTTGGCCCAGATGAGTCATCAGCGCCGTGGCAATACCGAAATTGCCTTCTGCATTTTCAAAATCTATCGGGTTGATTTTGTGCGGCATGGTGGATGAGCCGACTTCACCATCGATGCGTTTCTGGCTGAAGTAACCCAGAGAAATGTAGCCCCAGTAATCGCGGCAAGCATCGATTAGTATTTGGTTGATTCTGCTGCTGATATCGAACAGTTCAGCCATGTAGTCATGCGGTTCGATTTGAATGGTGTAGGCGTTGTGTTGCAGGCCGAGGCTCTCAACAAAACGTTTGCTGAACTCCGGCCAGTCTACATCCGGGTAGGCAGAGACATGCGCGTTGTAGTTACCCACTGCACCGTTGATCTTGCCGAGTATTTCCAGCTGTGCTAACTGTTGGCGTTGGCGGTGCAGACGTGCAGCCACGTTGGCGAATTCTTTACCGACAGTGGTAGGTGATGCAGTTTGGCCATGCGTGCGGCTCAGCATCGGTGTGCCGTCAAATTCCTTTGCGAGAGCGCTGAATTTTTCTATCTGTGCATCAAGTGCCGGGCGCAAAAAGTCATCGATACAGTCTCTTAACATCAAGGCGTAAGACAGATTGTTTATGTCCTCTGAGGTACAGGCAAAATGCAGGAATTCAGCACCGGCTTGCAGCGCCGGTTGCGAGGCTGTTCTTTTCTTCAGAAAGTACTCGACCGCCTTCACATCGTGATTGGTTGTGCGTTCAATCGCCTTCACAGCCGCGGCGTCTTGTTCGCTGAAATCACCTGCGAGAGCGTCAAGTAGCGCAAGGTCGTCGGCCTTGAGGGCAGGTAGCTCGGCAATATTGGCGTCAGCCGCAAGCGCCTTGAACCATTCCACTTCTACGAGTACGCGCCGTTTGATGAGGCCATACTCGCTGAAAATCTGCCGCAAAGCTGCGGTTTTGCTGCCATAGCGCCCGTCGACGGGGCTGATTGCGGTGAGTTC
>CALLOA010000035.1 GCA_938005265.1 uncultured Granulosicoccaceae bacterium | reverse complement strand
GCCTTGTGGCTGGATGACTGGTGTCACTGCACGTTGCGTTCAGGTGCGCTGGCTGCGAAGTTCCTACCATTGATGTCGCGGGAGCTCTCGCTTCGCATGTACCGATCGAAGATATCCAGGTACATTTCTGAGACCTCGACCTGGTACTCATCAATAAAGGTATAAAATTTTTCTATTGACCAGTCAGATCGGGTGTTGTCGATATACAAAACCCGCCTGAGTAGCTCTCTACACCGCTTTGCCGCCGTTTGTTTTGGATCAAGCTCGCAAAGATGACCTTCCAGCTGAGTAATACAAAAGGCCAGAGATTGTGGTTGACTGATATCCTGTATCAGCCTTTCTACTGACTGCATGTCAACTGCACCAGGTGCAGGCAACACTGTGGGACCTACCTGTACAGCAGTATTGGAAGGATCAACGCCCATGGTTTTCATGGCAAGGTTTCTGATTGACTGCCTGCTGAGGGCTGAACGGGTAGATTTCCTGCTACTGTTGGTCCTTGCTGTATTGTTTTCTGTTTTCTTGTTCTTGTCTGAAACCAGCTCAAGAACAGGTGCTTCACGAAATGCTGAATCCTGTGTCATTACGAGCACACGGGTAGCAAGATCAGCACGCTCAATAAGTTCGCCTGCTTTCAGGAACCGGTAAACATGGTTGTGCGCCATACGCTGTTCGATTTGCCCGTTAATCGTCATCATTTGCAATTCAATATCACGCAAAATGGCGACCACTGATTTAGCATTGGAACTTAGTGAAAGGACCTGGTTCGCATGTAAGCAAAGGTGACTGAGAGTATCGAATATTTCCTGTGGTAGAAAGTCTCTGCAGCAGCGTAAGTTGACGTGCAAATGCTGAATCAGATTCAACAATGAATTGCTGTTATCCGCGCCCGAAATGAGCGTAGTTAAACCACCATCGCCTGCGCTCGGCAGCTCTCCGGGCTCTTCAACTCCGGCAACCAGAAGACACGGTAACCAGTATTCGGAACTTTCTGTGAGTCTTTCGCTGTCGGTGGAAAGGCTTCGTCCATCCAACAGGTTTTCGTAGTGAAGAGTGATTAGTCGCGCTAGTAATTCGGTGCGTACACGATATCTGTTTAGCCAGACTGCGTTCTCGGCTGTGCGTTTCAGCATGTCACCACCCATGTATCTTTGGAACCGCCGCCTTGTGATGCATTGACATTCAATGAGCCTTGCTGCAACGCCACTCTGGTTAAGCCACCTGTGGTGACACTGGCAGTTTCACCTTGTAAGACGTAGGGGCGAAGATCTACATGTCGTGCGGCCAGACCCATGCCGGTAACCGTCGGGCATGTAGAAAGCTGTACGATTGGCTGTGCGATGTAATTGCGCGGCATGTCGTTAATCAGTCTGTAAAAATGCTTGCGTTCTTCCAAAGTGGAATCCGGGCCTATCAACAAGCCGTGACCACCTGATTCACTTGCAGGTTTAACAACGAGGTCTTGCATGTGATCAAGTACAAAGGCAAGACCGTGGTCATCAGAGCAACGGTAGGTATCCACGTTTGGAAGCAGGGGGGATTCGTTCAGGTAGTACTTGATCATGTCGGGGACGTAGGAACAGATGACCTTGTTGTCTGCCACGCCGGTGCCAGGCGCATTGGCCATGCCGACCCGGTTTTCAGCCCATGCTTGCATCAGCCCATTGACGCCCATGGTCGAGTGCGGATTGAAACACTCCGGGTCGAGCAAATCATCCTCGACACGCCGGTAGATAACGTCGACACGTGTTGGCCCGTCGATCGTGTCAGCATAGACAAACCCGTCCCTGTCGGACACCACCAGATCCCGTCCTTCTACCAACAGAACCCCCATTTCACGCGCCAGATAGGCATGTTCAAAATAGGCTGAGTTGGAAATACCGGGAGTTAGTACCGCTATGTTTGCCGTATTGTTAGGGCTTAACGCCTGTAGCATTAACTTGAGGTCTGTTGTGTAGTGATCCACAGATGCGACGTTGCCTGCAGCAAAAAATTCCGGCGCAATTTTTTTCATGATGCGTCGGTTTTCAAGCAGGTAGGAAACGCCAGAATGCATGCCAAGATTATCTGCAAGAACACGGTAGGTGCCGCTGGCATCGCGTACCAGATCGCAGCCGTTGATATGTGCCCACGTGTTGTAAGCTGGCTTTACCCCGATACAGTGAGTGAGAAATTTCCAGGGCGCGGATATCAGGTAATTTGGAACAATGCCATCTATGACGATTTCCTGTTGATCATAAATATCGGCAATAAAGCAGTTCAGTGCCTTAAGACGTTGTATCAGCCCGTTTTCAATGTTCTGCCATTCATTGGCTGCGATAATGCGAGGGATAGCGTCAAGGGGCCAAGGCTGGTGAACATTTTCACCACCGTCATGGACCGTAAACGTGATGTCAGAGCGGCGGATTTCTGCGTTAACGGACAACTGCAAATCGTGCAATTGTCCTACGGTCATACCAGCCAACTGCCTGATTAGATCTTCAGTTCCCGGTCTTGCAAAAACACCGTCAGACGAGACCGAAAGCATTTCGTCATTGTTTCCGTGTTGATAGTTTGCAAGAGGGTTTTCCCCCTGTAGTAAACCATCAGCTGGTAGCTGGTCGTATGCTAATGTTGCCATGACTTATCTGTTTCCCGGGAATGCTGTGGAACCTGAGTGGGTGCGAGAGGTCGATTCATTCCTTGTTCTGCACCCGTTGTTGGCATGCGGCTGCAAGTGCACTACCCACGTGTTGTGAGCTGTGTGAAAGACAGGTTTGCTATGGCAGCAACGGCAATAGCGAAATATTTGATCTAACAGCAACGTCATGATGCTCTGAGCGGTTGTTCACCAGGCGTAACATGCATTGTTGAGCCCGGTGCATTCCTTTTTTTGTTTGTGTATGGGAAATAGCGGCCAGATAGTTCGGGAGTACAGCCGGTACTGACGAAAGACTTTGCATTTTTTTCTCTAACACGCAGCCCAGGCGGGTAACCTTCGATTCCATCTAACGACTAAAAGTGCATTACTGTCGGCCTGATGCGCAGTATTTCTCCGCCCGCAAGGTGATTGCGTTGAGGGTGTTTGTGGTTTTGGTACAGCTGTGGAAGTTGCAAAAATTTACTTTCTGTTGCTGTTTTCTTTCTGTTGCTGTTTTCTTTTTGTTGCTGTTTTAAGAGCTGGTATGCAGTGAAGCACTGCGGGGAAAGAAGTAAGCAGGATAGGTTACTTTACCTCTGGTGCAGGTGAAAGCCGTTGGACATATAATAATCGTCTTTCGTTTTTTCTTCGGGTGTCGATGGCTGGTCAGCCTTTTCTTCACTGTCCGCGTCTGTGTTGGTCGATTTGTTCAGGGACTGTTCTATAAAGCCTGATTCTTCCAAGCTACTGGCGAGGGTTAATGCGGCGTCCGGGTCAATCGCTCTCAGTCCGAAGTGATTGATGGCTTCGATGGTGTCAAGTTTGTCATAGCGCGTGGTATAAAGATTCAGATACACCACGGGGCGAAGCTTAATCAGTGGCAATTGCCACACACTCATACCCGGTGTTGAAGCATCTTTTTGTAACGCCAAGATCAATCTTTCAGACATCCGGCCGTCGCTGTTTTCAGCAAATTTGATTTGCGACAACTCTGTCCAGGGAATTGGTTTGTCGCCATACAATGAGATGCCACGCGCTGAGACAACCAGTGGATCGTTAAGGAGCACGCGGATAAATTCCGGGGCAATGGCGACAACCATAAAAGCGATCCATAAATGCAAAAGCTTTTCGGCAACACTGTCAGAAATAGGCATGCCGTAATGGCTGCCAATCATTTCTAAAACATGGATAAGTACAGCGCCTGCAAACAAGACGAAAAACAGGAACATCGAGTACAGCGATGCGAGTATAAACAAGCGTGAGTAGGATGTGCCCACCCGGTATTCCCGCGTGCTATTTGAGAATACCTTGGTGGCTTTCGGCGTCTTGTTGCCAAAGCGTTTATAAAACGCTATCGGAAAAACGCACAGAGCACCAGCGATCCAGACAAAAAACATTCCTCGCAGGCCATGGTAGGACTCGTCAGACATACCCAGTGAGGGGACTCTTACATGAGTGATATTGTTGTCGGGGTAGTAGGATACGTAATACTTGTCTCCGGCTTTGACAAACTCAACGTTGTAGGCCAACGCGCGTGCGGTTTGCTGCCGGCCTTTTTCATCAGCAAACTCTACAGTGATGCGGGAACGGTTATATTGGCTGATTTTTGTCACCGTTGCCATGGCCGTCATGCCGTTTTCAAAAGGCTGACTTATTTCGTAGGTAGAATTCAGAGCTGTTAGTGTTGATACGGCCTCATACATAAAATATAGGCCGAACAGCAACATACCGATAAATCTGAGGTTTTCTTTCTCAAAAATTCTGTCCATAAGCGTCACCATCGGCCATGGTCGGGTTAGCTGAATAATATTGCTTAATGTATTAGGCTCTTGCTGCGGGAATGCCAAGTAGTTCCGCTTGTTCTTTTGGCTACCGATGGCCGAAATCACTGGGGAAAGGGCCAGTTGGCAAGAATGAACCGCTGGCAAAGTAAAACCCAAGCCTCACGGTTAAGCGATAGAATAGAGCAAGAAGCCAAAACCCGATCTTACGCAGTCGTGTCCACACCTGAAATCCTGTTTCTCTCCATCGCTGCGTTTTGTACTTCTGCGCTGACTGCGGTGGTCGGTGCAGGTGGTGGAACAGCACTGATCGCGATCATGCTGCAAATCATGTCACCACTTGCTGCCATTCCTGTACATGGTGCTGTGCAACTGGCTTCGAACACGGCACGCGTCTGGTTGTTTCGACAACACATGGCATGGCCAATCATCATTCGCTTCATTGCACTAATGCCGTTTGGAGTGGCTCTTGGGTTGCTCTTGTTTCAGGGGTTACCAACTCGTGTCATAGAAGGCCTTATCGGCATTTTTGTATTGATCAGTCTGGCGACACGCCAATTAAAATCACTGGAGGCAAAAGATTTGCCGCTGTGGGTTTTCATTCCCATGGGTTTCGTCACTGGTGTTCTGAATATGATGGTGGGTGTAATTGCCCCGGTTCTTGGCGTATTGGTTATGCGCAAGGATCTAAGTAAGGAGCAGGTTGTCGGAACGCTTGGTTTTTTTGGCTTTGTTGGTAATCTGTTGAAGATAGCCGGTTTTACGCTGGTGGGATTCAGTTTTCTGGAACATGGGTGGACGATCGCCTGTATGGTGCCAGCGGCGATAATGGGTACACGTGTGGGCCGAGCGGTGTTAAGTAATCTTGATGACCGTTATTTTGTTATTGGTTTCCGTTCGGTGCTTCTTGCACTTGGCCTTAAGCTGATAGTGTATGACATGATATTGGCTCGATAACCTGTTCAGGTTTTCCAGGTTGCCAGCAATTCTCCGGACTTTTTGCCGATGTCTGGCACCTGCGCGTCGTCAGCCGGGTAACCGGCCACTAACAACAGAAAGGGTTTCTCATGGTCTGGCCGGCCAAGAATGTCGCGTAAGAACCCCATCGGGCTGGGTGTGTGAGTGAGCGTTGCAAGCCCTGCCTGATGCAGTGCTGCTATCAGAAAACCTGTGGCTATGCCAACTGATTCGGGGGTGTAGTAGTGCTTTCGCTTTTTTCCATTTTCATCAAGCGTGTATTTCTGGGCAAATACGACAATAAGCCAAGGCGCTGTTTCGAGAAAAGGCTTATTCGCGTCGGTTCCAATTGGCGCTAAGGCCTCAAGCCATTCATCAGATGCGCGATGGTCATAGAGTTCACGCTCTTCAACTTCTGCTGCTTCGCGAATCTCGCTTTTGGTTTTCTGATCACTAACCGCTACAAAGTGCCAGGGTTGCATATTTGCCCCGCTGGGTGCGCTGCCGGCCACAGTTATGGCGTTAGCAATAACTGATTCCGGAACGGCTTTGGAGCTGAAATCCCGAACCGTTCGACGCGTTTGCATCAGGCGCATAAAATCTTCAGAACGCTCGATCAGACTCGATTCATCTCTGACATTGAATTCCAGGGGTTTAAACGCGTAGTTCTTGCTCAAGAATGTTCCCTCAGCTGGCAGAAGGTCTGATGTGAAGCAATAGTGTACCCAATTCCGGTTGGTAGTACACTCTGCATGGAGCTCGTTTACCAGGTATTTTTATGGCTAAGCTGATTCTAATAATTGTGCCAATTCGCCGCTGGCATCAAGTGCATGTAGCTCTTCGTCACCACCAATGGGTTCGCCGTTAATCAATATTTGCGGCACCTTTTTTCGCCCGCAACGGCTCAACATCTGTTCGCGCTCCAGTGGCATCAAGTCGATAAGATATTCCGTATACTCGATTTGCTTTGTATCCAGCAGCCTGCGGGCGGCAAGGCAGTGGCGGCAGAAGCTCGTTCCATAAATTTCGACTTTAGCTACCATGACTTATCCTGAGGCCGGGGCTTGCGAAAGTGATTTCGAACTTGATATCAAGAGTGGTCTTCCAGATCGGTACTGGAAAGCAGAGTATTGAAAAACGGCGCATAGGTAAGCGCCGGGCCCTGTTGCGCCCCGAGGTTGTGAAATGCGTTTACCACGCGATTCAATTGCTCTCGATCTCCTGGTGCATCAGCCAGACCACGCAGCGTTGTGAGCAATTCACCGATACTGTTACTGTCCAGATAAGTCTCAAGCATTCGGATGGTTGTTTGCACCTGGTCTTTCGTGATTTCGGATTCCCGGTTAATGGCGGCCAGCCTGCCGAAGTCTTCTTCTTCGATTCGTCGCTTCAAGGTGCTGACAAAGGCTGCAAAACTCTCGGCATCGGGTGAATCAACAAACAGTTTTATCAGGGGTTCACGATTGACTCCACTAACGAAATACAACATCGAACCGTCTTCGACCGGATCAGGTGAGAGGGCTGATAACACGACTGACAGTTCCTCATCACCCATCGGCCCTGACATGCGGTAATTGATTTCATCACCAACCAGTTCGAATTCGCGCACCCCTTTGTCGGGGTGGTTTTGCACAATCTTGTTTGTCATTGTCTGTCTGTTGGCGAAAGGGTGGACATCATACTCATTGCAGCTGCACAGAATAAAGCCCGGTTCTTGCTGTGATGAATAGTGTATTACCGTCAGGTCCTCCCAGTACACAATTCGATGGTGTTTCCGGTACTTCAATGGTGCCCCAAAGTGTGCCATCGGGCGAAAATACCTCCACACCGGCAATTGAGGTAACAAATAAATTACCGTCAGCATCAATTGCCATCCCGTCAGCGTTACCGGCTGTTGTTGCAAATTGAGTCATCTCACCGATGCTGCCATCCGCTGCTACGGACCAGCGAAGAATGTCACCACTAAATGTAAATGCTACGTATAACTGGTCCTGATTGGGAGAAAGTCCGATGCCATTGGGTCTGGAATCTATTCCGTTGCACCAGAATCGGGACAGATTACCGTCGGCTGTCAAACGGTAGACCCCGGAGCAGCCGACTTCACTGGCATCAGGAGCGATGCCAAACGGAGGGTCGGTGAAATACACATCGCCGTTATTGTGTAGCGCAATATCATTGGGTGAGTTGAGCAATGCCCCTTCGAACCGGTCTGCCAAAACGGTAATGCTCCCGGTTTCCTCCTGACGAGCCAGCGTACGTCCACCATGAGTTGCAATCAATAGTCGGTTATCGGCGTCAAACAACAGTCCATTGGTGGGCTGGTTTTCGAGAAAAGGTTCGATGGACCCGTCTGCGTTCAGTTGAAATATGGTGTTTGCCGGGATATCACTAAAAAGCACTGAATTGTCGCTGGTTCTGTAGGCTGGTCCTTCCAGAAAACCAAATCCTGAGCCCAGGTTCTGCACAGAACCAATGCCCTCCAGTGGATTCGTGGGTGTGGGATCCACGGTAACCGGTGGACTGTCCGGGATTACCTCTTCTGCAGGTTGAGGCTGCTCAGGAGCGTCTGTATCAGTCCCAGTCTGTTCGGTGGATGGTACTTCATCAAGCACACCGTCTTCTGTCGAGGTATCGCTATTGCCACCGCTACTGCAGCCGGCCAGGTAGATAATGAAGAGTGTGGTGAGGGCCAGGATTATTTTGTGCACAGATCCTCCGGATGGTTAGCTTCTATCTGAATGTAGTTCAGTTAGCGGCCAATATGATCTGGCTAGTATAGAAATATAAAACGTCAGACGGGGGAAATTATCCGGTACTGGCTAAATGGCAATATATCAACAGTGACAATTTGCTTTGGTGCTGCCTGATGCTCTCGTTGAGCCAAACAGGCAGCAGAGTCGTATTCAATGCGGCGGACGGGTCTTCCGCAATCGCCCGAAGATAAATAAAAACCGGTAAAGCAGGTCCCATGTCTGATCAAAACGTTAAATTGCAGCGCAGCTTACAAGGATTGTTTGTTGGCGATGCTTTGTCCATGCCTGTACATTGGTATTACCGTCGTGGCGATATCTGGCGAGCGTTTCCGCCTAATGGTATAGAGCGTATGGAGGCGGCACCGGCAGAACACCCAAGTTCGATAATGTCATTGCATTCGCAGCAAGGTGGCGGGCGCGCCCAGGTTAACTCAAAAAGCCTTCCGCAAGTGGTTGGCTCCGTCATTTTAAAGGGGCGGGAAAAATACTGGAATCGCAGTGGTGTGCATTACCACCATGGTATGCCTGCAGGAGAGAATACGCTGAATGCTTGGTGTGCACGCCTCATGATGCAGTGGATAAGCGGCCGCCCGACTTATGATGCTGATGATTGGCTGGATGCCTACATCAGCTTCATGACAGCCGATCCACCTGATCACCCGGATACCTATGCTGAATCCTATCATCGAGAATTTTTTGCCAATTGGCAGCGTGGTGTGAAACCGAAAGACTGCGGCGGTGTGACCCACGATACACCTTCCATGGGCGCATTGGTAACCGTCGCACCGCTGGCATTGGCTCTACTTCAGCGTGAAGAGTTGCGTGGCAATGATCTTGACTCGAATCTGGAGTTGGTGCAACGAACCTGTTGTGAGCATGTTGCCTTGACACATCCTGATGGACACTTGATACAAGTGGTTGCCGAATACGTGCGTTTGCTTTACCGATTAATCTGGACCGACACTTCACCGGTAGAACTTTTCCTTGAAGCGTCTCGAGCATCGGGTGGCAAGGGTCTGACGGAACAGGATTTATTGGTGGCAGCAGATTCTGCGATAGTGGGAGAGCGATATTCGCTTGCTTGCTATATCAGCGATTCATGGCCAAGTGTGTGTTACCTGGCTGCACGCTACTGGCAAACACCAG
>CALLOA010000034.1 GCA_938005265.1 uncultured Granulosicoccaceae bacterium | reverse complement strand
ATTCGGGCAGGCATAGATGTCTTGATTGCCAATCCTCAGGTAGATGCCATTTTAATCAATGCTTTTGGTGGCGGTATTCTCAGATGTACATCCGTTTGTGATGCCCTGCTTACCAGCAATGTTGCACTGGCGCCAGGTGATGCTGAAAAACCTGTCGTTGTACGCCTGGCTGGCGTGGAGGCAGATGCCGCCAGTGAGCAGATAAAGGCTGCCTTGCCGTCAGTGGTTGTATGTTCAGACTTGCATGAAGCTGTAAAAAGTATAGTGAGTAGTGCCGCCTCGATATCACAGCGTAGCAGCGAACAAAAGCAAGGCAAGCAGTCCAGGGTGGGCGCTATACAACGTTTACGATCTCTGGTTCGCAAGGCTGGGCGGTCATCCGGTTCCACTAGTGACAGGCCGATCAAAGTGGAGGAAACCGACTGATGGCTATTCTTGTTGACCAGTCAACACGTGTGATTTGTCAGGGGTTTACCGGCAAGCAGGCAACGTTCTATAGCCAGCTTGCATTGGCTAGTGGTTTCCAATTGCTTGGTGGCGTGTCACCCGGCAAGGGAGGGCAGCAGCATCTGGGCTTGCCGGTGTTCGATTCGGTAGCTGACGCCAAACACCAAACCGGGGCGAATGCCAGTGTTGTGTTTGTTCCTCCTGCACATGCAGCATCTGCACTACTTGAAGCCATTGATGCCGGGATCGGTCTGGTGGTTTGTGTCACTGAGAAAATTCCGGTGCTGGATATGGTGCGGGTGCGCTATGCACTTGAAGGTTCGACAACGACGTTAGTCGGGCCGAATTGCATCGGTGTAATCACGCCCGGGCAATGCCGTATGGGTGTCATGCCTAATGAAATATTTACACCGGGCAAAATCGGTGTTGTGTCGCGCGCAGCTACGCTGACCTATGAGGCAGTATCGCAAATGAGCAAGTGCGGATTAGGGCAATCCACCTGTGTGGGTATTGGCGGTGATCCTGTGCATGGTTTGTCTTTTGTCGACGTGCTCAAGCTGTTTCGTGAAGATAATGACACCGGTGGTGTCGTGATGATTGGTGAGATCGGTGGGGATGAGGAGGAGCGAGCAGCAGATTTCCTCTCATCAAAACCTTTCGGCAAACCGGTTATTGCTTTTATTGCTGGCACCAGTGCGCCTGAAGGGCGTCGAATGGGTCATGCCGGTGCCATACAGCAGGTGGGTGCCGGAACAGCAACAGACAAAATTCAAAGACTTAAGGCAGCAGGGGTCATCGTTGTCAGTTCGCCGATGGAAATTGGAAACACCATGGCTCACGAATGTCTTGCCAGATAGTTTTATCAGTGATATCGTCTTTTTGATGCTTTGGTATACAAAATACTTTAGACAAGATCCAGTACAACCACAGAACCCAACGCAACGACGAAACCCCAAATAACTTAATCAGCGGTTAGAGTTTTCAGCAGGTCTCTCACAGGACCGCACAGGAACAAATGCTATCGGTAAAAATCTGGAAAACATGAAAAGAACGGGAATTAAAGACAGGAAAGAATAAAAAACAAAACAACAAGAATATCGAGTTAATAAATTTGCTATTTGTCAGTAGCTTCAAGTTTCAAATTGTTGCTCTGAGATTGAAGGAAGTCGTTGCGGGAAAGCAGCGTCGAGGTATCCAAAGGATTGCTTTCGAAGTCTGTAATGCGGTCTGCAAATGACTAACAAACCCACTTTGTACCTGGAGGTAAGGCATGTTCAATAAACTAAAACCGTTGGTTACTCTTGCTGTAGCGGCTGGAGTATCAATGGCCGTTTCAACCACGGCCCTGGCGGCCGACTGGAAGCCGAAAAAGCCTGTTGAATTCATCATAATGGCTGGCACCGGCGGTGGTGCTGATCAGATTGCCCGATTGCTGCAAGGGCTTATCGAGAAGAAAAACCTTTCACCAAGACCATTCATTCCGATCAACAAGCCAGGCGGTTCCGGTGGTGAAGCACTGCGTTATCTGCAAGATAAGGCGGGCGATGACCACACCCTGCTGGTAACGCTTAACAGTTTCTACACGACTCCGATTATTCAGGAAGATCTGGGTGTGGATGTGGCAGCTTTTACTCCGATTGGCCGCATGGCGCTGGATACTTTTCTACTCTGGGTTCATAACGATCAAGGTGAAATAACCGACCTCGACAGTTACGTATCAGCAGTTAAAGCTGCTGGTAAAGGCTGGAAAGTTGGTGGTACTGGTTCCGGTCAGGAAGATTCCATTCTTACTGCCATGATGGAAGCAGCATTTGACTACGAAGTCACCTACATTCCGTTTCCCGGTGGCGGTACCGTTGCCAAGAACCTGGTAGGCAAGCACATTGATTCAACCGTTAATAACCCGGCTGAGCAAAATGAATTCTTCCGTGCAGGTGATACCAAGCCTCTGGTGCAATTTACCGGTGAGCGAATGGCGGCTTATCCCGACATTCCGACAGCAAAAGAACTCGGTATCGATATCGAGTACTACATGCAGCGTTCTATCAATGGGCCTCCAGGTATGTCTGACGATGCCAAGGCGTTCTACATCGATTTGTTCAGCCAGCTGTATCAATCAGAAGAGTGGCAAAAATTCTGTGTTGATGACGGACTTGACTGTACAGAATGGGTAGCAGGTGATGATCTGGCTTCATTCCACACGGAACAG
>CALLOA010000033.1 GCA_938005265.1 uncultured Granulosicoccaceae bacterium | reverse complement strand
ACGGGCGATAAACTCACCATCACCGGCGCTTGCTTTCAACTCTCCGCCATCGACAATAACGCGTCCACGGTTAATCACTGTAATTGGCCAGCCTGTTAATTCCATGCCTTCAAAAGGTGTGTAATCCATATTGTCGTGCATGCCGGATGCAGTGACCGTTGTTTGCTTTTGCGAATCCCAGATAGCGATATCGGCGTCGTAGCCAATGGCAATGGCACCCTTGCGGTCGTTCATGCCGAAGATACGTGCAGCATTGGTGGCGGTTAATGCGACAAAGTTGTTCAGACTGATGCGACCTTTGTTAACGCCCTCAGAAAACAATAACGGCGCACGCATTTCAATCCCGGGCAGTCCGTTGGCAATGCGATTAAAGGGTGGGTTACTACCTGCGGCAAGCTTTCCGGATTTATCGAAGCGATAGGGGGCGTGGTCGGATGAGTACAGTTGCAGACTGCCAGCGTTGAGGTGTCGCCACATGTCGGTTTGTGTTTGTGTATTACGTAACGGTGGCGAACAACAGAACTTCGCGCCTTCTGCACCTTCACGGTTCAGATCGTTGGCTGTTAAAAACATATACTGTGGGCAGGTTTCGCCAAAGATCATGCGACCGTCCATGCGGGCGTCTGCAACAGCGCGCGCCCCGGCATCGGTTGATATATGAACGAACAACAGCGGTGACTCGACAAATGATGCGAGTGCAATACCTCGCTTTACTGCTTCGACTTCTGACGCTGCCGGATGGCTGACTGCGTGGTACTTCGGTGCATCATAGCCACGGTCGATAAGCCGTTTGACCATCCATTTGATCATGGCGTTGTTCTCTGCATGCACCATGGTCAGGCCGCCGTTATCACGCGCCATCACCAGAATATCGAGAAACTGTTCGTCCGAGACAATCATCTTGTCGTACGTCATGAATACCTTGAATGAGGTAATACCACGTGCGAACGCGGCCGGCAGTTCTTCGTTGATGGCTGTGTCTGTTGGATCTGTAACGATAAGGTGATAGGAATAGTCGAGTACTGATTTCGGTGCAGCGCGATCATCATACGTTTTCACAACATCACTTATGGTCTGTCCGCGATGTTGGGCGGCAAAAGGCACAATGGTGGTATTGCCACCGAATGCGGCTGAAACACTGCCACTGTAGTAGTCATCGGAAGTCATCGCGCCGGTGGCAGATTCCTGAGCGATATGACAGTGAGTTTCAATACCGCCTGGCATCACGTACTTGCCGGTTGCATTTATTTTTTGTTTTGCTTCACCGAGGTCGGTACCCAGTGCCGCAATTTTGCCATCGCGAATACCAATGTCGGCGGTGAATGTTGCACAGGAGTTTACGACGGTACCACCGCTGATAACAGTATCGAACAACGCCATGATTTATCCTCGGTTGGTTTTAAGTTCTGCCAGACGCTTGTCCAGCCGTGCCAGCAATCGTGTGATTTCGGCGTGATCTTCTGTGCTGAGCGATGGCCCGGGTTTGCGCGTGACACTGCAACTGATTGCACCCCTGCGTTTAAGAATCTCTTTGCGAATGGCAAGGCCTGCGCCGGGTTGCTGTTCCAACCGCACCAGTGGCAGATACGTGTCGAACACATCGCTGGCGTCATCGTATTGCTGTGAATTGCATAGATTTACAATGTCCACCAGCATCTCTGGATAAGCAAAACCTGTCATGGCGCCATCGGCACCGCGCGCCATTTCTTCCGGCAGGAAGATGCCACCGTTGCCACATAGGATCGACACCCGGCGACCGCCGGCCGCGCGTACTTTGCTGAGCTTATTTAAACCCGGCCAGTCTTCATGTTTCAGCATCACCAGCTGATCAAAGTCCATGACCATTCGGGTAAACAAATCCGCTGACAAATGTACGCCGGTGGAGAGCGGAAAGTCCTGATAACATACGGGCACGTCAGCACCGAGAGTTTCGAGGCACTGGGCAAAGTAACCATACAGTTTTTCATCAGTGCCCAGCCCACCGGCCGGTGCAATCATGACACCGGCCGCACCATGATCCATGGCCTGATGACTGAGGGATGCGATATTGGTCAAGCCTGCATTTGAAACTCCGACTATCACCGGCACCCGGCCATTGACTCGCTTAAGCATATGCTGCATGAAAGCCAGTGATTCTTCAGAAGCTAACTTTGGTGCTTCTCCCATCATACCCAGTATGGTCATACCGGTTACTTCACGTTCAATATAAAACTCCACCAGTCGATCGGCGCTGGCGTAGTCAATTTCACCATGGTCAGTGAAGGGAGTGGCCGAGATGATGTACACGCCTGCTGCGTTTTCTGTCAGTTTCATTTGATTTATTTTGTCGGTACCGGCGGAATAGCGAGGTCGAATATCTCACCGAGTTCCGCATAGCTTTGCCCCATTAGACGGCCGACAGGCCGGTAGGCGTTCAGGTCGACTCGCAGTGTATGCGGGTCAATAATACCGTGCCGCGCTGAAACAGCCAGAACTTCGGCAATACACAAGTGTCTGCGAGGTGTGATTTGGCGTAGCTCGAACAAGGAGCACTCCAGTCGCACCGGTGCTTCTTCAATACCGGGTACTGAGACTTTATACGAGCTGCAGGTGCTCAAACCTGCAAAAGCAAGTTCGTCTTCCTCTGGTGATAATGCTGCTGCACAGTCAACCATTGGTTTGGCGATAGAGCGATCAACAAGATTGATTACCAGTTCGCCGTTTGCCTTTAGATTGTTTGTTGTGTCTTTTAAACCGTTGTTGTCGCGTCGTGACTCCAGCCCCAGAATCGCCAGTGCCGGCTCTTCTGAAAATACATTAAAAAAACTGAATGGCGCTGCGTTTATTACTCCGCTGCTGCTCAGTGTGGTGACCAGAGCAACCGGTCGCGGCATCACTGTTGCGATCAGCAGCTTGTAGCGCTCCTGTGCAGACAGCTCGGCGAAATCGGCAAACATCAGGCAGCAGGGGGTTTGGCACCGGTGCGTTCGGTGATTAACTTGTAGTGCTCGGTGCGACGGTGGCGTTTAAAATCAAAAATTGTCGTCTTGCCAAAGTTGCATGCGTCCAGATCACAGGCATGAATAATCATTTCATCGGCTTCGGTTGTCGTCTCGGCGACGATTTTGCCATTCGGGTCAATAATCAATGAGCCACCGATCATCGGATGTCCGTCTTCAATGCCGGCCTTGGCCACCGCTACCACCCAGGTCGAGTTCTGATAGGCACCGGACTGACAGCTTAGCCGGTGATGAAACAAACGGTCCTGTGGGCCTTCATCGCCCATCTGTGAATTGACTGAAGGGGTATTGAAGCCGAGAGTTACCATTTCAACTCCCTGCAATCCCATTACCCGATAAGCCTCCGGCCAGCGACGATCATTGCAGATCAGCATACCCATAATGCCGCCCAGATTGTGCCACACCGGAAAACCGAGATCGCCCGGTAAAAAGTAGCGTTTCTCCAGATGTTGAAACGCGCGCTCGCTATCGAATTCCGAGTGCCCCGGTAAATGTATCTTGCGGTACTTACCGATAATCTCGCCTTCACGGTTAGTCAGAATAGAGGTATTAAAGTGTTGCCCCTCTGCTGTGAGTTCGGCATAACCGAAGCTGATAGCAATCTTCAGTTCACGGGCACGCTCGAATAGTGGTGCGGTGTCAGGCCCCGGCATCTGCGCTTCGAACCATTGATCAACTTCAGGCTGGTCTTCCATGTACCAGCGTGGAAAGAACGTAGTAAGCGCAAGCTCGGGAAACACGGCAAACGTGGCTTTTGCCTGATGTGCCTGTTCCAGCAGTGCGATCATACGTGCGACCACATCGGCTCGACTGTCTGCTTTCTGGATGGGCCCCATTTGCAATGCGGCGGTGACGAGTTCACGCATGGTTTTGCTCCGTTTAATATCTGAGTCTGCGTTCTAGTGTGCTGGAGAAGGTGCCGCGGGCCAAACGAATGGCTGCGAAAAGTAATTGGGCTAAATTTAATAACCGCCTCGATAATCTTTAATGCCAGCTCATGTTTATGCATTTGATCGTCGTCGGAAATTTATTTGCCTTCCTCGGTTGAAGAAATACCACATTATGGAGCGACGGCCAGCCGATCCAGCGATTGACGGACGGGTCTTGTATCCAAGGAACTTATTTCTTCAGCAGTATACGATATTCGTTCGACCCACGACATAATGCCCCAAGTGGTAGGCTCAGCATCATGCTCTAACTGTGCTACCCGTATAGACACGTATTTATACGAATCAAAACTAAATTTGACTCATCTCAAGGCGTAGTTCAGCGGCCTTTTGCATGGCATTTTCCCCTTCACTTACCCGTCCAAGCGAACAATAGTGTTCACCCTGGGCTTGATAGCAATTAGCAAGCTCCGGATAAGTGCCTTGCTGCACGCAGATGTCGATAGCTTCTTGCAGGTCTGATAACGGTCTATCGTTCTGTGTATCTGATTTTTGATGCAATGTCGATATTGCGCGACAACGCAAAGCTGCCGGTTTTGCCCAATTCATATTTGTTTTCTGAATCAGGTTCAAGCTCTTTTGAGCCTCCGCAAACGCTTTTTCCCGTTGATTTGCTAAATTCAAAGCGTTTGCTAGCGCAACCCGTGCAAGTATGCCAACCGATACCAAGCCAAGCTGCTGACAACTTTTCAGTGCTTCTGTCTGCAATTGAATAACTTCCTCAATTTCAGTGGTATTGAGTAGCGCTAAGCCTAGCCAGTAACCATTCCAAATCTGCATGAACTTTAGCTGATGTTGGGTTGTAATTGAGTAGGCCAAACGTAGATGATTTATCGCATCACTTGTTTTTCCCTGTCTTGACAAGATGAACCCATACCAACCCTCCGCAAGTGCCATATCAAACGGTCGTTGTGTTTCAGAAGCTATATCCAATACTTGTTGAGCCAACGAAACTGCAGATGGGAAACGACCACATTCCGCTAGCATTCCAGCTCTGTTGGACAACCACAATACTGAACTGGTAGCTGTACTACCGATTCGATCATGTCTCCAATCAGTATTCAACTTATCGACAAAGGGTTCTACACTAGCTAGTGCTCTGGCAAGATCTCCGCGAAAGAAGTAGGCTTGCGCCAGATTTGAATTGATTTGAGCCATAATCCTTTCATCTGCAGCAGTCAGCGTGGCAATCGCAGATTGTCCTGTCGAGATTGCCATTTCAATATTGCCGCGCTGGTATAGCACATGAATTTTATCGGCAAGTACGGTTGAGAGATTGTCGGTGTCCGCGGTGCTACGAGCTAGTGCCTCGGCTTCGTCAAGCAGTTGCAGAATTATGCCGTAGTCCCCACTAGCTCCAAGCGCCGGTCTGATGTCGAGACGAATCTGTAACGCCAGCGTTTTTTTATTCTTATTCTCGGGTAGATGTTCCAGTGCCTGCATAGCGTTTTGTAAATGTTCACGGGCCCCGGCATAGGCTGATTGAGCTGTCGCATCAAGCCCTGCTTTATGCAAAAAAGTTACAGCCTCTTCCCATTGTTCGCCAAGAAATGCGTGATGGGCCATTGCAGCTAACTGATGCTTCTGGTTATCACCGTAGAGTATTTTTATCGCGCTCAGCGCTTTTGCATGAAGTACGGTGCGGACTGATTTCAATAAACTGTTGTACGCGACGTGTTCCGTTAGAGCATGTTTAAAAACATAAACAAGTCGTGGCAGCGATTCACGCTCAAATAGAAATTCCGCTTGTACCAATCTGGCCAGGTGAGACGTTAAATCATTTGTCGACAGTTCTGTCACGTGCGCTAGCAATGAGTGTGTAAATGATCGTCCAAGGATGGAAGCGCATTGCAGGACCCGTTTTGTATCAGGTTCTAGTTGATCAATCCTGGCTGCCAGCACTGCTTGCACTGAATCCGGAATATTTATCTGGGCCGTAGGTGAACTCAAGACATAGGCACCTTGGCTTCCCTTGAGTTGACCTGAATCGATAAGGCCGTTGATAATTTCTTCTGTAAACAGTGGGTTGCCATCGGAACGTTCAATCAACGCTTGAGTAAGACTAATAAGCGAAGCATCTGTGCCAAGCAAAGATGTAGCTATTTTGCTTGCGTTCGACTTGGTTAGACCATTTAACCGAAGTTGGTGTTGCCAACTATGTTGCTGCCAGGGGTCATTGAAATCAGGCCGATAGCTGGCAACAATTAGTATTCTGGCACCTGGCAAACTTGTCACTAATGCACTCAGTGCAGCAGCAGATTCTGAATCTATCCAATGCAGGTCTTCGAACACCAGCAACAGCGGTTGCAGGCTGGCGCGGTGCAGAACCAGAGATTTAAACCCATCGATTAGCATCTGTCGACGCTCCATTGGCTCGAGAGTTTCCCAGTTTTCAACAAGGTCTGTGTGATCTGTCAAGGCGGCAATTGAACGGCCTGCAGATGCCAACGAGTCTGGCAACGCTTTAAGGTAGCGTTTCAAATTATGTTCCGGCTCGGTAGTTGAATTTTCCGAACCTGTGGCAACTACCTCGTGAGCTAACGTTTTGATTGGCCAGAATGGACTCGATTGTCTGTCAACACGAGAGGCGATGACTCTTACCAGCCAATCCTTACCTATCTGACCTGTCAGGAATTCGTGAACCAATCTTGATTTACCCATGCCTGCTTCACCATCAATGCAAACAATCTGCCCCTGTCCATCTGCAGCCAATGCGTGAGCGTTGGATAGAACAGCCAGTTCAGCTTCACGACCCGTATAAGGTGTCAGGCTTTTTCGTGCACGAATTTCCCAACGACTTGCCAGGGTGACGGCACTTAGAATTTTGTACAACAGTACAGGTTCTTCCCAACCTTCTACTGCGGAAGGGCCCAAGGCCAAAACTTCGATTTGACCCTTAACTTGTTCCGCCGTGGCTCGCGTAGAAATAATCTCACCGGGCTGGGCCTTCTGTTCCATTCTTGCAGCCAGATGTACGGACGGTCCATCAGCCTCATACTCAAGAGTTAAGTTGTTTTTAATGGTTCGTACGATTACTTCACCAGAATTCATCCCGACGCGAAGTGAGAAGGAATTGGATTCGAGCTGGGAGATTTTGTTCTGCATTTCCAGCGCTGCCAGACAAGCACGTACGGCATGATCTTCGCAGGCAAGCGGAGCTCCAAACAGAGCCATAATACCGTCACCCTGAATTCGGTTTACCTGGCCACCGTTTCGCTCCACAGCCGAGGTCATAATGTCGATCGCAGGTTGAAGACAAGCAAGTGCTGCTTCCGCTCCCAGGTTTTGTATTAATTGCGTTGAATTAACAAGATCAGCAAATAACACTGAAATAGTTTTTATCTCACCTTCAAAACTTTCCTTTGATTCGAGAATTCGCTCGAGCAGATCATCAGATCCGGTTCTTACTGAATCCTTTTGTTTTGATAATGCTGTTGAATTGGCTTCCGGGACCGAATTTCCGTTTTCCTTGATTCCTCGGTGCTGGACTAACTCTCCACCGCACTGTCCACAAAAGTTTGCGGTTTGTGGGTTTTTCTCGCTGCACTGAAGACACTGAATTTCCAATGACGTGCCACAGGCAAAACAGTACCGATTGAATGGTGGATTGGGTTTGGAACACTGCGGGCAGGGATTGGCGGCTTCACTCATACAAGCCAGTTTAACTTCGATTCCTCATTGTGTGGAGCGCTATTGCCGTCAAAGGCGTATTACGGGAGTCGGGGCCACCTTAGTGTCTGAGTTACAAAGATTTTTGAAAAGGAAAAACGTATTTTTTAAATACCTTAAATTGACTGTTTCCTAAATTCTTATAGAAAACATGAAGTGCGGCGCCAGGTGCAAGCTATCGAACCGACTATTGTTGCCAATATTTCCCATTTCTAAAGGTGAATATTCACCAAGTTGTGGTTACATATGCCGAGGTTTTGAAGAATTGTTCCCCGATACTTGTATTCAGGCAGAGGAAATTAAATATCTGCAGTGAATTCAACGTCACGGAGACAAGTATGAACGTATCTAACCTTCAGTTATTCCCCAGCAGACTGTTCAAAGCAGCAGCACTTGCAAGTATCGTAAATGTTTCAAATTTATTTGGTGCCGACGAAACTATCGCGGCGTTTACAGATTGGCTGGAATCCCAAAGTGAGATATCTGTGTTTGCTAATGCCCTTGAACAGAGTGGACTAATAAGTGAACTGGGTGAAGCAGGATCAATGACGATATTCATTCCTACAAATAAAGCACTAGAATCTGATGGTTCACGTTTTTTGCTGGAAGATGTGCTGCTGGCACCAGAAAACAATCAGCGCTTGATTGACACCATAAGCTATCACATTGTGCTGGGAGAGATGGACATCAATGCAAAAACAGTAGCTACTCTGGGTGACAATTGCCTAGATATCAATGTGGCGGATGGCACCGCTGATGTTGGTATAGCTGATAAAGTCACTCAGACTCTGGAATACGGATCAGTCACAATACACATTGTGAGTAGCCTGTTGATTCAAGATTGGGATGATGAAAGAGTTTGCAAAGTCGGTGGCTGATCAGTAAGAAAAAGAGTTTTCAAATGAGTATCACGTGCCCTCTATTAGAGTTTATGTTGCGTTTGAAACCCCTAATTGAGTAGGCCATGCGTTTTTTAGTAAAATTGTGTCACCATTTGTCAGGAAGGTTTTTAAGGACTGAAATTCGTCGATTATCAGTTTTGATGTAATCTCCTGTACTCAGATCCTTCATAATCCGACTAACCATTTCACGGCTTGAGCCGATTCGATCAGCTATGTCCTGGTGTGTCATTGGTGCTGTTGCATTGTCAGGACTGGAATCGATTGAATTTTTTATCAATCGGGCTATACGACCGTAAACATCCAGCAAAGCGATACAACTTACTTCTTCAGTCATATCACGAATTCGTGTTGTTAATGTCAGGATTGTTGCTGCAGCAGCGTCAGGTGTGTCGAATATGCATTGCCGAAATTCACTCTTCGAGATAACCAAACATTCACTGTCACTGGTGGTAATGACATTTGCGCTCCGAGGCCTTTCATCGAGTAGTCCCAGTTCACCAAAACAGTCGCCAGGGCCAAACGTATTTACAATGAATTCGTTACCGTCGCAATTCTCGGTGAATGCCTTAGCCGAACCGGAAAGAAGTAAATAGGCTGCGCGCGAATCGTCGCCAAGATTAATTACATTAGTGTTCTTTTTGTACCGACGCCTTGTGCTTGATTCTTGCAGGCGTCGAATAATATCGTCAGGAAAATCATTAAAAAAAGCTGCATCAGCCAAAGAGATCTGGGTACTCTCGCTCACAGATATTGCCTTTTAAATATAAAGAGGTTGCAAGCAAATCCTATCATACCTACTGGCTAGAATGGCCTTTTGCCAACTGGCCTACTTGTTTGTTGTTGTCAGCTTTCTCAGCATCTTATAGATTCGGGTACCACCAAAGCAGTCGGGAATTATTTTGCCACTCCATCTAATTAGCTGAATCAGAGACAGTCTCAACATCCCCCATCAGCTTTGCTACCTGAGTCTTGCAGAGTTATTGAAGGGGTACGTGATTTCTTGCGCAAGAGACATCCTGGTATAGAATCAAAGCTCGTGCCTGGGAATGCAAGTATTCAAACCATAGTGCCTAAGTGCCGCCTAAGCGCCTAAGGGTCAGGCCACTACAAACTATTGATAACAAATGATTTTACGTAGTAATCTTACGGCACGAGAGTCTTAGGATTCGTTTCCGAGCTAAGAAACGCAGTTTAAGACTTACACAATAGCGGCTGCAACCGGCTTCAGTGAAAGGAGCAATTAGTGTCCCCGATGGTTAGCACCCGGCATGACATGAAAGTGATGGTTGAGGTGTACTGAAGACCATGACAGGTCGATTGATTTTCCTTCTTCTACACGACGCGTTAACCACCAGGCGCATGTAAAAGCCAACACGCCAGCAATCGAATTGGCAAGTGCTTGTCCGGCGAGTACACCGGCTGCACCAAATAACGAAGAAAACCCCGCCATCAATGGAACTGCCAGGAGTAAATCCCGGGTGATGTTGCTTACCGTTGCATAACCGGGGTGGCGTAGTGCCGTGAACATTGGGTTAGCGGATAATTGCAATCCGAATAGTGCATAAGAGCCAACAATAAAGGTTGCGTAAAACTTGAGAAGATCGGCAGCTTCTTCGTTTAACGAAAAAACTTGTGCCACATATCGATGAGCGAAAAACATGATCACCACAAGCGGTAGAACATAAATAATGACGAATCGTGCACTGGCACGCAGTGTCTCGTGGACACGGTGATAATTAGTGGCACCATAATTCTGTGATGCAATGGGACCGACAGCTCCACTCAGCCCATATAGTCCTGCAAACAAAACTGGTGCGATGCGCCCGATAACTGACGCTGCTGCAACCGCCTCTGTACCATATCGAGCCATCTGCGCAGTAGCAAACGCCGAGCTGACTGGTGCACTCAAATTGGTCAGAATAGATGGAAACGCGAGACTTAATAGTTCCCTGAGGTCAGTAAGAAACATGGCGGGCTCCGCCCGCTTCAACAAACCATGGTTTCGTTGCAGATTGTAGAAAGCAACACCCGCTACAGTGAACCTCGAGATAACCGACGCTACTGCGGCGCCGGGCAAGCCAAGTCCCAGCAGAAAAATAAAAACAGGATCCAGCACTCCGTTTACAATGCCGCCCCAAAGCGTCGACCACATTGACATTTTTGCCGCACCTACCGAGCGGAGTAATCCGTTACAAACAAAGGCTACCCCGAGCACCGGCAATGATGCGCCGACAATCCGGAAATAACCGACAGACAGATCCAGCACGTCACCCTCTGCGCCGATCACAGCCAAAATCTCCGGGGCAAACCACAATGTCAGAGCCGTGACCGGCAGGGTAAGCAACAACGAGAAAATCAAACCGTGGATTGCCATCCTGCTCGCCCGCTCCGGGTATTTGTTGTTTTCACTATCGCTTGCACTAGAGTCTGCTGAATTCTGGTTACCCTCGCCGATAGCCTGTGAAACGACAGTAGAAACGGCAACAGAAACACCGATACAGATCGACGCACCGAGGAATAGCAATATGCCGGCAAACCCGATTGCAGCCGCCAGTGCAGGCTCGCCGAGTAGCGAGATGAAAAACATGTCGACTAGATCGACAATGAATATTGCAAACAAACCAACAGCCGACGTCAGGGCCGCCTCGCTGACATGCCTGAATACCGGACCTTCGGTATACCTTGCAGCATTACTCATGATTTATTGATGACTCCCTTACATTGCCCTTACGACGCCGGATCGGTATCCAGCTTGCCGGGTGGCATCCAGCCGCGAGACATGGCACCAGCAAATGTGCTGGTTTTTCCCTGCATGACTTCATCTTGAAGCGGTGCAAGCTCTTTGACTTTATCTATGTATGCCTGATTCTCTAATGGCGGTATTTCTGAATCATACGCACCGGCGACCTCCCGGAGCACGTAGCGATCAAATTCCACGAACCCGCGAATGAGTTGCTCCGCCTCGTACTTGTGCACACCCAGGGCTTCCAAGGCACTTCGGCTCGCGCGCGTAGCGCTGTCAAACGTGTCACGAACAATATCGTTTGCTCCTGCTGCGTAAAGTTCATAAACATGATGTCGGTGAGTTGCCCGCGCGACGATATGTACGTCTTTGTGATTCGCACGTACGTATTTAACAATTTCAGTGGCCTGATGATCTTCATCGATCGCAACGACTAGTAAATCTGCGTTATCTATGCCTGCGGAATGCAACATGTCAGGCCTGCTGGCATCACCGTAGTAAGCCTTAATGCCGAACCTTCTGAGGTTTTCAAGTTGCTCGGCGTTGAAATCAATGACGACTGTGTTGTATCCAGCTGATTTGAGTACACGATTTACGACGCCACCAAATCGGCCTACGCCGGCGATAATCACGTTGCCGGTTGTATCAACGGCATCCTGTTCCCGATGATCTGTGCTTGCAAATCGTGGTGAGATCACTTTTTCATACAGCAAGAAAAGCAGCGGTGTCAGCAGCATTGACAATGCAACGACCAGTAATAACCTATCAGCAACCGATTGTGGAATGACTTCATTGGCCACTGTAAATGACAGTAACACGAATCCAAATTCGCCTGCCTGTGCAAGGCCCAGGGTAAAAAGCCAACGATTGCTGCCCTTTATTCGGAAAATATACGACAGCACAAAGAGCACTAACGCTTTTAACGTAATTAACCCCAGAGTCAAGCCCGCGATCAGAACAAAGTTGTCAGCCAGTAGCCCGAAATCGATACTGGCACCCACAGTGATAAAGAATAGTCCAAGCAACAACCCTTTTAATGGCTCTATATTGCTTTCAAGTTCATGCTTGTATTCACTGGTAGCCAGTACCACGCCTGCCAGAAACGTCCCGAGCGCAGGTGAAAGACCTACCACAGTCATCAGCAATGCAATGCCGATAACCAGGACTAATGCGGTTGCGACAAATATCTCGCGCAAATGCGCATGCGCAATATAACGGAATAACGGACGTACCAGAAAGTTACCCAGAACGACGACAGCAGCAATAGCTGCAAGCGTTACCAGTGCACGCAGGCCGCCAGAGAGACCTTCGACAAGGTTGAGATTGATACCATGATGATCATCCCCGTGACCATCTCCACTTGACGCGCCATGCGCATCGCCGCCCGCACTACCTGCAACATCCATTAACTCCGGCATGGCGAGTAATGGAATCAGCGCAAGCATTGGTATGACAGCGATATCCTGAAACAGCAGTACTGAAAAGCCTGCCTGCCCGCCATCTGACTTCATTAGTCCCTTCTCATTCAATGTTTGCAACACGATGGCGGTTGACGAAAGCGATAACACCAAACCGATCGCAAGCGCGATCGTCCAGTAATAGCCAAAAACCATAGCAATGCCAGTGGCCAGTGCTGCAGTCAACAGGACTTGCAAACCACCCAGTCCTAGCAGTTTGCCTTTCATCTCCCACAACATGCGGGGTTCAAGTTCGAGCCCTACCAGGAACAGCATCATCACAACACCGAATTCCGCAATGTGCTGAATACTGATGACGTCTATACCCAGGCTGTAGAGTATGGGGCTGATGACTATGCCCGCGATCAGGTAGCCAAGCACGGAACCCAACCCGAAGCGCGATGCTATTGGCACCGCAACGACACCAGCGAACAGGAAGATAAACGAGATCAATAGCATTTCAGTCATTGGCTCAACTCCTGGCAAGACTCGGCCGTAAGCACATCGTTGCCCATCAGTTGGTCTGGTGCTATCTCACCGCTCTGAAGCGCTGATACCAGCTGCTTATAAGCGTCGGCATGCTGATCCAGCAACGCCTGCTGCCCTTCATCGCGTAATCCCAGCGCACCGTACAACACCATCGGGGAGAGAAACTGCATATGACAAAGGAGCGCTGTTTTTTCAAATGGCAACAGCAATGATCGAATGGATGTGCCGTGTCGCCCCTCAGGCGAATAGTCTGACTTTTCCGCACCCGTGGTGATGCAGAGCAAGAGTGATTTTCCGGCCAGCTTGGTGCCATCCCTACCGTAGGCAAAACCGTATTCGAGGACCAGGTCCTGCCATTCCTTGATAATGGATGGCGTTGAGTACCACAACATCGGGAACTGGAACACAACGGTATCGTGCTCAAGCAGTCGCTGTTGTTCTTGTTGTATGTTTATGTCGTGACGCGGATACTCGCTATATAGATCGACGCGTGTCAGGCCATCAATCCCGTCAAGTGCTGCCTGCATGGCACGGTTGGCAACGGAATGGCGATGCCCCGGGTGGGCATAATAAACAATGACTCTGGGCATACTTGCCTCATATTCTGGTTTGTTAATTCAGTTTTGGATAAGGGGTAGGGGATACCTGTCCGTCGAGATTGTCATTTCGCGGGACAGCAATGCTTCCACAAACGGATCTGCTTCCACAAACGGATCTTTTAGTGACTTGTTCAATGGTAATATTCTATTGGCAGCCGGTTCTTAGCGACTGATCGCGTAAAGATCGACTGATGGGTCAATCAATATAACGCGGTACCTGCCTTTCAGCGAACATTGTACACTCGCATAAACTTTTATCCCCTCCAAACCCTGCTTCTCTTAGATGCCCTCAGCATACATGATTCTCACGGATTTTTAGTCAACCAGATTTATTGAACGGCAGATCGGTCTCGTTTGGGGAGGGGCTCCTTTGATTAAAGCGTTGACCTAAACAATACTTGAGGTATTACACTATTGCCAACAGCTATCTTCGGGTATTAATTTTCCACAGGTGATTCATGAGTGCCAAAAAAATTCTGATCTTCTCCGGCAGTATCCGCAACGACTCGGTCAATACCAAACTAGCGGTAGCTGCGCATGCGGCAGCTTTGCAGGCGGGCGCTGACGCGACGCTGATTGACTTGGCCGAGTACCCGGCAAATATCTATAACGGTGATGATGAGGCAAGCAACGGCATACCAAAAACCATGCAAAGGCTGAAAAAGCTGATGTCACAACATGATGGGTTTGTCGTAGTCACACCGGAATACAATGGCCACGTTACGCCGCTGCTTGTAAATACATTCAGTTGGTTGTCACGCAAGGAAGAAGATGAACAGGGCATGATTGCGTTTGCCGGAAAAAAGGCTGCGATCATGGCAGCATCTCCAGGCAAGCTGGGCGGAGTACGGGTGATACCTCGATTGCGCGAAATGCTCTGCGAGTTAGGAGTGATGGTCGTTCCCGGCTCCGTCGCGCTGCCGCAGGCGATGCAGGCATTCGACGACGAGGGTAACCTGCATGAAGCGTCAAGTGTCAGTGCCGTGAAAGGGCAGGTTGAGCGATTGCTTCAATCGATTTAAATATGAGGTCTGAGTGACCTGAGTACCAGTGAATTCCACCTTACTACTTCAATTAGCATAAACGCAGTCTCTTTGTCGTCATACGATCGCCAGCGGCTCGCTATAGCGTGAGCATAAATCAGAGCAGGCTTTGTAATTAGCGAAATGCTTTTGCTGCCACTGCCCGCGAAACTGGCCAAATCAGGCTTGCTTTGCCCACTAAATCACCACGAAAGGACATATTCGCTCCGTATTTGCCCGTTTTCGGGCAAAATAGTGGCATTGAATTCCTGCCATATCTTTAATACGCCCATGTCTGACAGCACAGCACCAACTGAGTTGATTGATCATTTGTGCCGAAGCAGCCGCTTAACGGAAAAAGAAGCACTACAGGTGGTGAACGAAGTGTTGGCATTTTTCGATGAATCTCCCGAGACATTCTTGCGACAACGCCATCAGGAACTTCAGGCACTCGGGCATAGCAACAAGGATATCTATGCAGTACTGCAAAATGAATTGCAGACCAGACGTTTTATTTGCAAACCGATGAGCACGCGACAAATTCGACGAGCGATCTACGGTTAGGCCATTCAAGAGGATTAAATATTTATGTGCGGCATCGTTGCATACACAGGATCAAAACCAGTCATGCCAATTTTACTCGATGGTTTAAAGCGCCTTGAGTACCGGGGTTACGATTCTGCCGGGGTGTCGGTTATTTCCAGAAAGAAATTAAAAACCATAAAGGCTGCTGGCAAGCTTAATCACTTGGAAGCTAAAGTCGATCGCAATATCAGTGCGCACTGTGGCATTGGCCATACTCGCTGGGCGACTCATGGTGGGCCGACTGATGAGAATGCACACCCTCACAATGATACAAAAAAACGCTTTGCCATTGTGCACAACGGCATTATTGAAAACGTGGAAGCCTTAAAAGCTAGCCTCGGTAAAGCAACCAAATATAACTCTGAAACAGATTCAGAAGTGATTGCGCATTTGTTGACACAACAAACCGGCGATTTGGCATCCAGAGTCCTTGCTGTGCTGAGTCAAATTGTTGGGACCTACGGGTTGGCGGTAGTTGATCAGAATAATCCCGATACCATTGTCGTTGCACGCAATGGTAGCCCTGTCATCCTGGGTATTGGCGATGGCGAAATGTTAGCTGCATCTGATATGTCGGCAATAATCAGGCACACCGATCAAGTGATTCACCTGGACGATGGCGAGTTGGCTGAACTCACACCGGGAGGTTTTAAAGTGATGCGGATGGATGCAAGCATCACTAACAAAGAAGCGATTACGCTGAAGGACCTTAATGCCCACTACGATCTTGATGGTCACCCTCATTTTTTATACCGGGAGATCGTTGATCAACCCGGCACAATAAGCCAAACCATCAGTGGGCGGCTTGACGAGCGCTTTTCCACAGCGCATTTGGGCGGTCTAAATCTGGAAGCACGCGATCTTATCGGCGTAAAGCGCATTACGATACTGGGCTGCGGCTCCGCCTTGTATGCGGGCATGGCCGGTGCCAGCATGATCGAATCCCTTGCTCGAATACCGGTAGTGGCAGAGCCTGCTGCTGAATTTCGCTACCGCAATCCCGTTATCGAGCAAGATACCTTGTATATCGTGGTAAGTCAGTCGGGCGAAACCTTCGACACTCTGGCAGCATTGCGAGAAGTCAGACGCAAAGGCGGTTTCGTATTAGGTATAGTGAATAGCGTGGGCAGCACGATAGCGCGTGAAGTTGATGGCGGCATATACATGCATGCTGGCCCGGAAGTCTCTGTTGCGTCGACTAAAGGGTATAGCAGTATGTTGGTTGCATTTTCTTTATTAGCGTTGTTGCTGGGCCGCTCGCGCGATATATCACCACAACGCGGCACCAGCATTATCAACGAGCTAAAACAATTGCCGCAGCATGTTCAGCAGGTGCTCGCACTTGAACCCGACATAGCAAAGCTTGCAAAGCGATACAAGAAAAGCAGCAGCGCCTTTTTTATTGGCAGAACGCATGGGTTCCCAATTGCCCTGGAGGGTGCACAAAAACTAAAAGAGATTTCCTATATTCATGCCGAAGCCTATCCTGCATCAGAACTAAAGCATGGGCCGCTCGCGCTGGTGACAAAAGACACTCCCTGTTTTGTTGTGCTACCAAACGATGATTTACTACCTAAAACGATTTCATCGATAGAGGAGATAAAAGCACGGGGCGGACCGGTGATCGCGGTTACCAGTGCACCGGCTTCAGAGTCTGAGCGGATTGATAAATTAGCGAAAGCGGTTATCAGAGTGCCCGACACTGGCGAGCTGACATCGCCGGTGTTGTTTGGTGTTGTGTTTCAGCTACTTGCTTATCACAGTGCGGTGAGCCTTGGGCGTGACGTTGATCAGCCGCGTAATCTGGCGAAAAGCGTTACAGTTGAATAGTCTCCTCTCAAATTTAAAAACGGTTTATAGACACTAGCCCGGACATGGGCTGATCAGTAAAATCAAGCAATCAGACATCGCTACACAGGGCAGTCAGTCAAAGTCATTCTGTTAAACTGAGGGACAGTCTTATCGTTACCACCCGGGAGTCTTTATGTCGACGCAAAAAGAGAAAGCAGCTCAGTTCAAGTCACTCCACATTCAGGGTAATCCTGTCATTCTGTTTAATATTTGGGACGCGGGCAGTGCCAAGGCCGTAACTGATTCCGGTGCCAAAGCATTAGCTACTGGAAGTGCCCCGGTGGCGATGGCCAATGGCTTTCCGGATGGGGAAAAATTTCCGCTTGATGATGCGCTGGCAACGGTTTCCCGCATACTGAACGCGACCGACTTGCCACTTACAATGGATTTGGAGGGTGGTTACAACACCGCTCCTTCTGGAGTAGCCGGGTCGATTGAAAAAGCGATGGCAACGGGCATCATTGGATTCAATTTTGAAGACCAGATTGTGGGTGGCAGTGGCTTGTATTCCATCGATGAACAAGTAGAGCGACTCAAAGCTGCTCGCACGGCTGCCGATGCGAATGGCGTGCAGGGTTTTCTTAATGCCAGAACAGACATTTTCCTGAAAGCGAAACCGGATGCGCACACAGACGAAATGGTTGATGATGCGATCGAACGTGCCAAGGCCTATGAGCAAGCTGGAGCTGACGGCTTTTTTGCACCCGGCATGGTCGACAAAGCTCAAATAGAAAAACTCATCAGTGCAGTTAACTTACCGGTAAATCTTATTGTTCTGCCTCACACTCCGAGTCAGGAAGAATTCTCAGCGCTTGGTGCTGCCCGGGTAAGTTATGGCCCTACGCCTTATCGCCGAATGATCTCCTGGCTTAAAGAAGCAGCTTCGGCGGCGCACCTTGGTACCGGGGAGAGTTAGTTCTTGTTTGTGTTGGTTTCATAGCGAGTTCCGGGTGCAGTTTGATATCCGGAATGACTACCTCAGAACGTATCAACGGCCACCCAAGTCTTGTTCTCGTGCGAAGCCCAGGCGGCTTCGATAACCTGATTAACCAGCATCCCCTCTCTAAATGTCGGCCATACATCTTCTTTGGTGTGTATGGCTTGCAGAAAGTCTCTTGCCTCTATCATGATCTGGTCCTGATAACCGGTCCCGTGGCCGGGACCCAGGCAAAAATTCACATAGTCGGGATGATCCGTGTTGGTCAGGATTTTACGAAATCCCTGTTGTGCAAGCGCTCCCTCACGTTTGTATAGCCAGATGGCATTCTGGTCTTCCTGGTCAAACCGAATCGCACCGGTAGTGCCAAAGATATCGTAGATATAGCCCATCTTGCGACCTGTAGCGACTCTGGAGAAATACAAATGCCCCATCACGCCGCTCGTAAAACGGCAGACAAACTGACCGTGGTCGTCATTGGTGACTTCCTGCGGCCCGGTGTCGGATGTGCGTGTCGAATGTACTGTTTCAATGTCTGCACACAATCGATCGATGGGGCCAGCCAGTGCTAGTGCCGCATTTACCATGTGCGGTGATAGGTCACCCATTGCTCCGTTGGAGCGGCCTTGGGTACGCCAAGTGGGCGGCAATTCGGGGTCGGCCAGAAAATCCTCTGTCATCTCCCCGCGAAAGTAGGTTATATCGCCAATCTCGCCAGACTGGATAAGTTGTCGCGCAAATTGTGAGGCTGGAGTGCGAATATAGTTAAAGCCAACCATATTTGTCACGCCTGACTCTTCAGCTGCAGCTACCATCTCACGGCTTTGGGCCAGAGAAGCGCCCAGCGGTTTTTCACAAAGCACGGGTTTGCCCAATGCAAAGGCAGCTTTGGCAATTTCCAGATGAGTATGCTGTGGTGATGCTATAACAATGGCCTCGACTTTTTCATCGTTGACCAGAACGCGCCAATCGTGGGTCGAACGATTGAATCCGAAGCTGCGTGCTTTTTCCGCCGCACCAGCTTCGGTAGTGGCACAGATCATTTCACAAACAGGTCGCAAGGGAGTGTCGAAAACAGTGGCGACCGAGTGCATTGCTACCGAGTGTAGCTTTCCCATGTAGCCGGTTCCGACTATTCCTATTCCAATATCAGACATGCGGGTCTCCGTTTAGAATTCTGCAAGATTAACTGCAACGCCACTTTCGCAGGAGGCAATTGCAGCTTCAGCCAATTGTAAGGAAGCCACCCCATCCCAATGGTCAGCCAGAGGTGCGGTTCCCGTTTGTAAGGCTCTGACAAAGTCGGTTAATTCCAGCCGATAGGCATCGGCATAACGCTCAAGAAAAAAGTCCAGCGGTTTTTCAGAGACCACCCCTGCGTCACCTGAGAAAACGAGATTGGTTTCAGTGTGGTTCATAGCCTGCAGCATGCCCCTGGAGCCGAACGCTTCGATTCTTTGGTCATAGCCGTAAGTTGTACGACGACTATTGGAAATGATCGCTATTCGTCCGCTACTGGTTTTTAACGTGACACTTGCTGTATCGATGTCGCCTGCGGTGGCGATAGCTTTGTCCACCAGAGAACTTCCCGTCGCATAAACCGTGGCGATCTCCTCGTTTAAAATCCACCTTGCGATATCAAAGTCATGGATCATCATGTCGCGGAACAGGCCACCGGATACTTTTATATAGTCAAGTGGTGGAGGTGCGGGGTCACGGCTGATAATCAGTAGCGTTTCTATTTCGCCAATATCGCCGTTGGCCACACGGGTATGCAGGCGATTGAATTGCGGGTCAAAGCGTCGGTTAAAGCCCAGCCCACAAAGAATGCCTGCCGCGTCGATAATCTTTGCCACTTCACGCGCACTAGCCAGGTCGAGATCTATGGGTTTTTCACAAAAAACCGGTTTGCCTGTGGCTGCGCAACGTTTTAGCAGGTCTGCATGGGTATCTGTTGCACTTGCGATGATAATGGCGTCGACTTTTTCATCGGCAAAAATGGTGTCAAGATCGGCAACGGTTGAATTACATTCTTCGGCAAGTTTTCTCGCGGAAGGCTCGTGCACATCGCATATATAGCGAATACGTGTATCCGCCAACATGTCGACAGCTCTGATATGTACTTTGCCAATACGCCCGGCGCCGATAAGTGCAAATTCTGTTGCCATTTCTTTTATTCGTTGATTGGCCGGATTAGTCTGAAGGGCGGTCCGAAGGGCGGCCCATGGAACGCAAAGCCGCTCTGCTGGCTTCAACGACCGGATCGTGAGTCATTTTCAGGATACTGTTCCGATCAAAAAGTTTGCTGTCAGAATCCACAGCAATTCTTAGCGCGGTGCCAAAAGCCATTCGCAGTTCTGTGCCAATGTTGAATTTGCAAATATTGGTCGATTTTGCAAATTCACTGCGCTGTTCAGGAGACACCCCTGATCCACCGTGTATCACCAGCGGAACACCGGTTTTACTTTGTATGGACTCAACACTGGCCCGGTTTAATCCATCGGACTTTTGCTGCTGTAAATGTACATTTCCAACCGATACGGCCATTGCGTCTATGCCTGTCTCGTTGGCAAACCGTGCCGCTTCGTCAGGGTCAGTGCCGGCTGATTCTTCACCATCGGCATAACCCACAAAACCAATTTCACCTTCGCAGGAGATAGAGGCTGCGTGAGCCAGTTCAGCAACGGCAGCTGTCTCATCAATGTTCTGGTTCAAGGGCTTACGGGAGCCATCAAACATAAGTGATGTAAAGCCGCACTCTAACGCTTGCTTGCACTCCTCAAACGAATAGCCGTGATCAAGATGAGCCACGACCGGCACAGAGGATTGTTCGGCAAGATGCCGGAACATTTTTGCCAGCACCGGTAACGGTGTATGTTCACGGCATCCGGGTCCTGCTTGCAAGATAACGGGTACATTTTCAGCCTCCGCCGCTTCGACATAGGCACGCATGTCTTCCCACCCTAGACAGACAAGACCGGCGACTGCGTAGCCACCCTTAAGAGCCGGCTGCAGTACTTCATTGAGTGTGGCAATGGTCATTTAAATTTAGCGATCATGTCCTTGATGCCGGGGATGGTTTCTATCTGGTAGGCATGTGTCGGTTGAAAGTACTGCACCAAAGAACGTTGAGTCAGGCCACCCAGAATCGTGAAGTAATACATTTCATAGCCAGGCAACACGGCACAGGGATGATAGCCGTTGTCGATGCAGATAGTTGAGCCATCTACGATATGGTAGGCATCACCGGGCAGGTTATCTTCGCGCTGTAGCATTTGCATGCCTGAGCCATGATTGGGTTTGAAGCGAAAGTTATAGGTTTCATCGTGGCGTGTTTCGTCTGGCAACCGGTTAGTGTCGTGCTTATGCGACGGGAACCCTGACCAACCGCCAGCGCCCACGGTAAATAGCTCACTGACAAGCAAGCGTCCTACTTTGTCATGTTGTTTCTGCCCGAGGATATGTTTGATTTTACGGTGTGTTTTGGTGTCATCCGAGCCGTATTGGACCAGATCTAGGTCGCTGGCACGGACGTCGAACGGTTCCAGCACTTTGTCGTAGGCAGCGCCTGCTATGAACGTTTCAGTTTCATCGCTTACGCAGGAAATGGTCGCCTTGGCCCCCACGGGGATATAGACACCTTCAGGTTCACCGTCCCAAACATCAACACGCCTATTACCGAGGCCCTGATAACTCACGCCTTCAACGTCGATATCCAGAGTGCCGGTTGCCGGTACGATACAGGTTTCATAGCCCGGAACCTGATATTCAAATGATTGCCCTTTCGTCAGTTTGACAATATTAAAATAGTTCAGCGGAACAGTAGAATCATTGACATCAACGATTGGCTGATTTTTGTTATCGAACGGAGCAATATGCATTACTGATCTCTATGTCCTGTTGGTTTTTACGAAACGAGTTTGTGTTTGTTGGTAACCAAAAACTCATCGAGTTCGGAAGATGTTGGCATGGCTGGCGCGCAACCTACTTTAGAAACAACAATTGAGGCGCATGCAGAGCCCCTTAAAACTGAATCTTTTAAAGAATAGCCATTTGCGACAGATGCTATGAAACCGCCCATAAAACTATCACCAGCGCCAGTCGGCTTTAGTGCCTGCACCGGATAGATGCCGGTTTGAAATTCGTTTTCCGGGGTAATGGTAATCGCACCTTTTTCCCCCATTTTGTAGATGACAACCGTGGCAGTTGTTTGTGCCAGCTCACGCGCTTTGGCAAGACCCTGATTGTAGTCTCCTGCCATGAAGCCGAACTCTTCATCATTGCCAATGATGACATCGCAAAGTGCCCCGGCTTTGGAGTACACCTTAGCTGCTTCCTCCGCAGAGGCCCAGCTATAAGGGCGATAATCGATATCAAAGATCAGCCCCAGCCCTGTTTCACGAGCTTGTTCGAAGGCATGAAAGGTAGCGCTGCGAGAGGGCTCAGCTGCCAACACGGTTCCTGTGGTTATCAGGGAACAATAGGGTGAAAAATCCACCTTGTTTATATCGTCCACGTTCATTTGGAAATCAGCTGCACCATTACGATAGATAACCGACTGGTGATCTTCGATCCTGCTCTCCACTACCGCAAGCGAGTTTCTGTACTCACCATCCTGGGCCCGTACGTAGCGGGTGTCGACACCATAGTGGTTTAGCTGGTTGATGCAAAAACGCCCTATAGAGTCATCCGAGACACAGGTCACAAGCGCAGTCTGACCTCCGTGCTTCTGGATGGCGACGCAGATGTTGGCAGAAGAACCACCGACGCAGGTGAAAAACTGCGTGGCGTCTTCAGTCCGGGTGCCGGGTGGATCTGCATACAGATCCATTCCGGCGCGACCGATAACAATAAACTGTTTACTTTTTAAGCGGGAAAGATCAAACATGGGCGAGTCTGCCTGGAATTTGCTCGGGCATTAACTTAGGCATTACACACCACGCCTTTGTTTACTTCTTGAAGATTCCCATTCTTCATGAGCCGCGGATACTTTTTCACTATCCGATACTTGTGGTGTACCTATCTCCCACCAGGTATGTCCCTCGTTTGTCCATCCCTCATAAGCATCCACCTGCATGACTATGACGCTGGATTTATTGGACGCTTTGGCACGTTTGAATGCTTCGCCAAGCTCTTCTGGATTGCTTACGGTTTCAGCGTTCGCACCCATGGAGGCCGCATGTGCTTCGAAATCTACCGCGAAAGGCTTTGGCACGGTTGGACAATCTTTTATCAAATTATTAAAACTTTCGTTGCCGGTGTTGTTTTGCAGCTTGTTAATGACAGCGAAGCCACCGTTATCAAGTACCAGCACGATCAGTTTCTTATCACTTAACACAGAAGAATAAAGATCTGAGTTAAGCATCAGGTAGGAACCGTCGCCGGTAAATATTATTGTGTCTTTGTCAGGCTGGGATTCTGATTGAGCAATACGAGCACCCCAGCCTCCGGCTATTTCGTAACCCATGCAAGAAAAACCGAATTCAACATCGACAGTGCCTGTTTTGAGGGTTCGCCAATTGGCTGTAACTTCGGCGGGTAGGCCGCCGGCAGCAGCCACTACCCGGTCGTGGGGGTCACAGAGCTCGTTGACGACACCTATGGCCTGTGCGTAAGAGTTTGGTCGGTTGCCATGCGCCACGTTCATGGCAACATACTTGTCCCAATTGGCTCGCTCGCTGCCTGCCAGTGCGGTCCAGTCGGCGGGTGTCTGGTAGTCACCCAGTGCCTTGTCCAGCGCCTCTATGCCAAGTTTTGCATCGGCAACGACTGGCAGTGATTGGTGCTTGGCGGCGTCGTGCCTTGCCGCATTCAGCGATATAAACCTGGCTTCTTTTGAAAACGCGGTCCAGGACCCGGTGGTAAAGTCCTGCAGCCGTGTGCCTACTGCCAGAATGACATCGGCCTGCTCGGCAATAGCATTGGCAGAATCTGAACCGGTGACTCCCAGAGGGCCCGTATTCAGTTTATGTGTTGATTCAAAATTGGCTCGCCCGGCAATAGTCTCAACAACCGGTATCTGGTATTTCTCCGCAAAGCCTGTCACCTCGGCAACTGCCCTTGAGTACTGTACGCCTCCGCCTGCAATAATCATTGGCCTTTTTGCAGCTTTTAACAGTGCCGCCGCATCGGCTATTTCATTGGTATCGGGGCCAATGCGTCTGATGCGATGGACTTTTTTGTCAAAGAAAACGTTTGGATAGTCGTAGACCCAACCCTGAACATCCTGTGGTAAACCCAGAAAAGCCGGGCCACAGTCGGCCGGGTCGAGCATAGTGGCAATGGCTGCAGGCAGTGATTGAATAATCTGCGCTGGATGGCAAATGCGATCCCAATAGCGCGTAACCGGTTTGAACGCATCATTCACGCCCGTGGTCGGGTCGTCAAAGTTCTCTAGCTGTTGCAGCACGGGATCAGGCAGGCGTGTCAGGAAGGTATCGCCACACAACATCAGCATCGGCAGCCGATTCGCATGAGCAAGCGCGGATGCCGTTAGCAGGTTGGCCGTTCCCGGCCCTGCAGAGGCTGTGCAGAACATCATGCGTTGTCGTAAATGATATTTACTGTACGCCGCTGCGGCAAAGCCCATGCTCTGTTCGTTCTGCCCGCGGTAGAGCGGCAGGGCATCGCGAAATTGGTAGAGGGCCTCGCCAAGGCACGGCACGTTGCCGTGGCCAAAAATACCGAAGCCTCCACCGAAGAGGCGCTTTTCGACCGGGCCTGCGTCCGTATTAATGACGATGTACTGATTGGAAAGCCACCGCACAATAGCCTGAGCAAGGGTCAGACGAATGGTGTCATTGGCTGTATTTTCGTGAGGTTGGTTCAATTTGCCGTCCCGTGATGACCAATATCAGCACCGCAAGCGTAATAGCGGTTGCGGTTCATAGTAGCTGAGGATACCATGCAACCGCTTGCAATATAAATATCAGAATGGGAGATTCTGGTATCTCCCGGTATCGGATATACCGATCTGGCCTGTCACAGTATCCAGCTGTGTGGGCAGTGTGATTACCCGTTAATTTAAACCCATAAGGTGCCAATGAGATGGCCATCAGAATTGGAAATGCCCCGTGTTCCTGGGGAGTAGAGTTTGCCCAAGACGACCGAAATCCGAACTGGCAGACGGTACTTAAAGAGTGTGCCGCTGCAGGATATACAGGCATTGAGCTCGGGCCAGTCGGCTACATGCCGGAAGATCCGGCAGTGCTTGCCGATGCGCTGGCTGAACACAAACTGGAGCTTATCGGTGGCGTGGTCTTTCGCGCTTTCCACGACCCCGCTCAATGGGATGACGTACTCGATGGTGCTCACCGCACCTGCGCGGCTTTGCGTGCTCACGGTGCCGAGCATTTTGTGCTTATCGATTCAATTTCCCCACGCCGTGCGCCCACGGCTGGCCGGGCAGCTGAAGCCGAACAAATGGACACTGATGAATGGCAAGCCTACAAAGGCCGAATTGAAACAGTAGCCAAAATCGGCCGCGACGAATACGGGCTGATTCCCGAGATCCACCCTCATGCAGGTGGCTTTATGGATTTCGAGCCGGAAGTGGAACGATTGCTTGGCGAAGTCGATAGCGATCTGTTAAAAATCTGCATCGATACCGGGCATTGCACGTACGCCGGCTTTGACCCGATCGCCTTCATGGAACGCCACATGGAACGAATCACCTATGTGCATTTCAAATCCACGGATGCCAAGGTCAAACAAACCGCAATTGAGAACCGTACGGGTTTTTACGACGCCTGTGGTCAGGGGATTTTCTGCAACTTGTCCGAAGGCGAAGTGGACTTTCAAAAGGTTCGTGATTTGCTTGCGGCAAGTGGTTATCAGGGTTGGTGTACTGTTGAGCAGGATTGCGATCCGAATCTGGACCCTGACCCGTTAGGTGATGCACGCGTTAACCGCGACTTTTTGCGCACGATTGGTTTCTCCTGAGCGTAGAACATTTCTTAAAACTGACAAAACACAATTATCGCAAAGCAAAAACATGGCAAAACTCAACTGGGGCATGGTAGGTGGCGGCGAAGGCAGCCAGATTGGTCCGGCACACAGGCTGGGTGCGGGGCTGGATGGATTGTTTAACTTCCGTGCCGCTGCACTGGACCATCGGCCGGAAGAAGGCAAACGTTATGCGCAGGAGCTTGGGCTCGACGCTGATCGTGCCTATGGTAATTGGCAAGAAATGCTGGATGGTGAAAGGGGTCGTAGCGATCGCATTGACCTGGTCACCATTGCTACGCCCAACTCGACACATTTTGAAATCACCAAAGGTTTTCTTGAAGCAGGTTTTCATGTTTTGTGCGAAAAACCCATGACCATGACAGTTGAAGAGGGCGAAGAAATTGTGAAAATCGCTGAAAGCTCAGGCTGTGTTTGTGCGGTCAACTATGGCTACACGGGTTACTCGCTGGTCAGGCATATGCGGGCCATGGTTGCTCGTGGTGATTTGGGAAAAATAAGGCTTGTTAAAGCAGAATTTGCACATGGACACCATGCCGATGCAGCAGATGCGGACAACCCCCGAGTCCGCTGGCGTTACGATCCCGCGCAGGCTGGTGTTTCAGCGCAATTTGCAGATTGCGGGATTCATGCCTTGCACATGGCAAGCTTTGTAACTGGCCAGGAAGTGACTTCTTTGTCCGCAGATATTGTTTCGTGCATCGCCTCGCGCGAGCTTGAAGACGACGCACTGGTTAACTTTCGGATGGACGGCGGTACGGTAGGCCGACTGTGGACATCCTCTATAGCTATAGGCAATCAGCACGGATTATCGATTCAGGTCTTTGGCGAAAAGGGTGGTTTGCGCTGGGCGCAGGAACAACCGAATCAACTGTATTACATGCCGCTAAATGAACGGCTGCAGGTCATCGAGCGCGGTGAAGGAAACCTGTCACCCGAAGCAGACCGTACATCGCGGGTCACTGTTGGGCATGCTGAAGGTATGCCCCTGGCTTTTGCCAATATCTACAAAGATATTGCAGAAGCCATTCATGCCGACAAGCAACAACGTGAGCCGGACCCGGCCGCCAACCTGTATCCACGCGCGGTGGATGGATTACGTTCAATGGCTGCAGTGAGTGCCGTTGCCGAGTCTGGATCTGCTGATGGCAAGTGGGTAGATGCGCGTCCGCCCATGTTCAGATAACAGCTAACGCGACCAGGCAAGGCCGGCAGGTTCGCCTTTCGTTTGAGTGTGTGGTTGCTGTGGCCTGAACTTAATGGCCGGCCCAGGCATTACAGCGCAGGCTTAAGAGTTCCGCGTTCGACCACGGTGGTGGGAAACAGGCGCGCTTCCAGATAGCGATCAGGCTCATCGAGCATTGCGACAATCAGTTCGATAGAGGAATTGATGATCTGCTCGATGGGCTGGCTGATTGTGGTGAGGTTGATGTTGTCCCAGCCGGCCATTTCCATATCGTTCAAACCGATAATTCCAACATCTTCCGGAACTTTCAGTTCGCTGTCACGCAAGGCGCTTAGCGCGCCAATCGAAAGTACATCATCGCCGCAAAAATAGGCTTGTGCCGGGCTGCCCAGGGCGAGCAACCGCAGCATCTCCTTGCGGCCTGCCTCAAATGAGTAGGCGTCGGCAAAAGAGTAACTTGCCGAGATCGATGCATGCTGCGCGATCTCATTGAGAAAACCTTCCATCCGGTCCTGCGTTGAAGTGGCTTCAACCGGCCCCCCCAGAAACGCAACGCCGGTGTACCCTCGGCTTATCAATTGACGGGCGGCTACCCTGCCTCCCTCGATATTATCGATACCGACCACATGTACCGTTGGCGTGCTGGTATGCCTGCCGAATGAATGGACCACGGGTATATCGGCATTCTTGAAAGCTTCGGCAAAAGCAGGTGTTAGCGTGGAAGAAGCGACTATGACGCCATCAACGGAATACTGTTGCAGCATCCGCACAGATTGCGCAGGGTCTTTTTCGTCTGACAGGTTGACCAGCAACGGCCGCAGGCCACACTCCTGCAATCCACGCGTGAACAGGTCAAAGATCTCAAGAAATATCGGGTTGTGGAAGTTGTTTGAAACCAGTCCGATAAGACGTGTGCGGCCGGTAGTCAGGCTGGAGGCGAGCGCGTTCGGCGTGTATCCCAACTCCAACGCGGCCCGTTCCACCTTGAGTCTGGTGGCATCAGATACAGAAGCTCCGTCGGTGAAAGTTCGTGAAACCGCAGACGAGGAAACACCGGCCTTTCTAGCTACATCTTTTAAGGTTATCGCCAAATCAGGTTACGCCGTGCTTCGCTGATGGGGGCTGCTGTTCCATGGTTTGTGACTGCCATTGGACCGGGGCTGCTTCGACTCGACATTATCTCACACAGCACGGCCTAATGCTGTTGAGTCACACCAATCCACTCCTCGTATTCTGTGATTTAGTTCGCTGGTTTGACCAGGACATCTCCAAATGCCAGTCGCAATTGTAAGGACTTTTTTCTCTACTCTGGCCATGGCTCTTGACTGTTTGATTTGGCTTTGGCCGAGTGCTCAGGAGATTCCGGGCAACGGGATTCAATTATTTATGCAACCGGTTGCAAAAGTGCTTGCATACGAGTGCCAGCAGTTGCATACTTTTAGGCCGAACTCATCGGAACACAAACAATGCACGAGGAGATCAGGGCTGAAATCAGTTCTGCAGAAAATGGCGGCAGTGGCGATTGCTGAGAGGCTGCCTGTTATTGACGCTTCTGAAGTAACGACCCGACTGAGTAGAGGTCGATTGAAAAACTTGATGAAACTGCAGTCCTCGGAGCATCCGGTCAAATCATTCGTGCGCCGGACACGACCATTAGGAGAACACAATTGAAAACTAAACTATTAATAGCAGCCGGACTCGCTGGCATGATGTCCGTTCCCTTGTCTGCCGAAACGCTGGGTGTGTCGATAGCCAACTTTGACGACAACGGCCTGACCATTATGCGTAACGGTATGACAGCGCACCTTGAAACGCTGGAAGGTATCGAGCTGCAGATGGAAGATGCGCAGGAAGATGTAGCCAAGCAGCTGGATCAAATCAATAACTTCATTGCATCCGGTGTCGATGCGATCATCGTCAATGCGGTTGATACCGATGCAACCGAAGCCATGTCTAACGCGGCTAGTTCGGCCGGTATTCCTCTGGTCTATGTAAACCGCCAGCCGGGTAACATGGAAACTCTTCCGGATGGGCAGGCATTTGTGGCGTCTAACGAAATTGAGTCAGGCACATTGGCGGCTTTTCGTATGTGTCAGGATTTGCGAGCCATGGGTAAATCCGGTGGTGCCAAAGCCTATATGCTGATGGGACGCCTTTCCAACCAGGCAGCTGTCCAGCGCTCCAAAGACTTCCATGACGTTATAGGTATGGATATGTGTAACTTCATCACGTTGATCGATGAGCAGACAGCAAACTGGTCACGTGACGAAGCTCAGGACATGATGACTAACTGGATCGCCTCAGGCGAGCCTTTTGATGCTGTATTCGGCAATAACGACGAAATGGCGATTGGTGCAATCCAGGCCATGAAAGCTGCAGGTATCTCAATGGAAGATGTTGTTGTTGGTGGTGTAGATGCTACGCCTGATGCGCTGGTTTCCATGCAAGCGGGTGAAATGGATGTCACGGTATTCCAGGATCTTGCCGGTCAAGGCGCAGGCTCTATTGATACCGCTATCAAGCTTGCCAAGGGTGAGTCTGTCGATAAAACTGTCTTCATTCCATTCAAGCTGGTTACTCCAGAAAACGTAGAAGATTTCAAGTAGTCTTTTCCAGCTTGAAAGAGAAAATTGGCAAGAGACACCTTGCAATACATGGCTTGTAAGAAGCAGGTTGTAAGACACGGGCGGCAGTTGATGCCGCCCGTATTTTTTGCTCACATTTTTTGGATTTACAGACTCTAAAAGCTAAGGCAGGAGAATGGGCATTTATGGCTCAATCGACAGACGCTACTGGTGGGCTCGACTTTGATAAGAAAAAGCGAACATGGCCCAATGAGCTAAACATATTTTTTGCGTTGATTTTAATCATCGCCATTTTCGAAGTGCTCGGGCAAACACTGCCCTACATGAACGGTCAGAGTTTTCTTTTTGATTCTCGTGATCGTTTTGATTCCATTTTTAATGAAGCGCGTTTGCGTATCATTATTCTGCAAGTCTCCATTATCGGCATTATTGCGTTGGGGGTAACGCAGGTCATAATCTCCGGCGGAATCGATTTATCCTCCGGGCCTTTGGTGGGTGCAACAGCGATGATAGTGATGTCGTTTGCACAAACCGAACTGGTAAACGGAGGCCCTAACCCCAAGGCGGTGTTCGATGCCTGGGCATTTGATTTACCGATATTGATACCCATTCTGGTGGGCCTGGCTTTTGGCGCGATGATCGGCGCTATCAACGGAAGCCTTATAGCCTTCACAAAAATTCCGCCGTTTATCGCTACTTTGGGAATGTTCCTGATTTGCCGCGGTATCGCGCAAGCCTGGACACGAGGCAAACCGGTTTCCTTCCCGACTGAAAGCTATGCCGGGCTGGGCAGCGGGATGATGCCTGTTTTCTGGTTTCTGGGGCTTGCAGTACTTTTTCATTTCCTGTTGAAATATACGGTTTACGGAAAACATACCTACGCGATCGGCTCAAATGAAGATGCGGCTCGTATGTCCGGCATCAACGTGCAAAAGCACAAAGTGTTGGTGTACATGATCGCATCGATGCTGGCAGCTTTTGCGGCAATAATCTTAAGCTCGAAAAACCTGACCGCTCAATCGGGTATGGGTATTTTCTACGAGTTGTATGCCATTGCCATGGCAGTCATTGGTGGCGTGAGCCTGACAGGCGGCAGAGGTTCCATTGTCGGCACGGTGCTTGGAGCGATGGTTTTTGGCGTCATCCAGTCCGGATTTACGTATATAAAGCTCGATGCGTACTATCAGTTAATGGCAATGGGTGGGATTATCATAGCGGCAGTGGTGCTGGACAAGGTGCGCCAGGAACGCGCAGCAAGACGGCGGTAGGAGAAGCATAATGACTGAATCTGGTGTTGAAACCCCCGTTCTCGAAACCAGGGGACTTACCAAGCATTATGGAGGCGTACACGCTTTAACCGATGCTGACTTCGTGCTGCATAAAGGTGAGCATGTGGCGATCATGGGTGATAACGGTGCCGGTAAATCTACTTTTGTCAGGCAGATAACCGGCGTAGAGCAACGCACCAGTGGCACCATAATCTTTGATGGTGAAGAAGTGCGCTTTTCCGGTCCTGTTGATGCACGAGACGCCGGTATCGAAACGGTGTTCCAGACCTTGGCGCTGGCCGATGACCTGGATGTACCGGATAATCTGTTTCTGGGTCGGGAGATTACCCGGCTCAACTGGCTCGGTCCTTTTCGTGTGCTGGATTACAAAGCGATGCGCAAAGCCACACTGGAAGGTCTTGAACGCACAGCGGTGAAAATACCCAACATACGCAACACCATTCAAAATATGTCTGGTGGTCAGCGTCAATGCGTTGCAATAGCCCGAACTGCAACCTTCCCCTCAAAGCTCACCATTATGGATGAACCCACTGCAGCACTGGGTGTTCAGGAGACCGAACAGGTAGAAAATATTATCCGCCAGCTAAAAGAAGTGGGTGAACCATTGATACTGGTCAGCCACAATATGAGACAGGTGATGGATCTGGTTGATCGTATAGTGGTGTTCAGGCGTGGCAGGATTGTTGCCAACCTCAAGCGCGACGAGACCGATGGTCAGGACGTTGTTGCCTACATTACTGGTGCCAAGACCGGGTTGGATTTTGACGGTTCTCCGTGAGGCATTTGCTTATAAGTAGCTCATTCAAGACCTTAACTTGTTTGCTCTTGCCGCACATGCTCCAGACAGAATCTGATGTGAAATTCAAATTGAATTCCATACAGCAGCGGTTAGCTGATCGTACTTGGCGAAATCACTATCCAAATAATTTCCTTGAATGAGTAATACATAGATTTTGCCGGCCGCGTATGCTGCCTGAATTGACACCCTGTCAGCACTGCCCTGAGACTTGCCCTGTGTCTGGTGGATCGTTTGATCACCAAGCTGGTGGGAGTTCCAGCCACCATCAATGTCGAAGGTGTCATATTGAGACAGCAGAAATGTTCGTACCCGATTTTCATCAATAGCTTGTTCAGCTATATGCTGCTCAAAGCTGATGGTCGAATTGCCGGAACGGTGCCTGAAAGTAGCCAGAAGTTTCTGGTTTGTCTGACCGGTCAGAATTGAAAACTCACGGCTTATTGGTGTGGCATAGCCTGAAACAGGATTTATCCAAAACTCAATACTGTCATTAAGCGATGTAGCAGGTTTGGCAGATAAATCATTTGTTTCAATAAGCGGACTGCTTTCAGCAACGCTGGCACGAAGTTCGTCAGCTTTTTTTACATCGATTTCAGAAAGCTTTTCAACTGTTTGTGTCCCGGCGGTAGCAGTCAAAACCTTTTCATTTTTTGAAGTAACCTTGGCAATCGTTGTCGAGGCAGAAGGCGTCGCGGTTTTTATGGCAGCAAAAACTGATTCGGGTTCCGCTATTGTTGAAACCAAATCAGTGCTAGTTGTATCAATCACTCTGCCTTCAACAACAGTGGTATCAATTCTTTGGATAGAAGATTGTAATGTCGCCGAATTGTCGCCTGCAACCGTGGCAGTAGCCACCATTGACTCATTGGCAGGCACAGCGACTATATTGGTCAACAAAATTGCCAAGGGCGAGAGGAAGATAAACAATACAAGCAACCCCGCCCGCATGCCACTGCTCGGAAGCGAGAGTACCTGGATATGCAAAACCTCATCATAAGTCGCAGAGCGTCTACCGGAAATTTGTTTGAACTGCCGCAGGCCGCTAAATATCGTAATAGGCAATAGCCCGAGAGACAGTCCTTCAGTCCAGACACCATAGTTACGCCTGATAAAATCACTCAGTTCCGGCTTGCCACCGCTGGAATTTCTCACTCGTAGGCCGACCAGCATTTTGGCTGGTGTATTGCCTAGCAAGCCACCGATAAAGGAATCGATCAGAAGAGCGAAGGGAAGCGAACAAATAAAAACAACCGGCCAAAAAATCAGTGGATTATCAAAGTGAATACCGGCAGCGATTAAAGCCAAATAGACGGGAGGTCCGGCAAGCGCTAGTTGCCAAAACAAATCGGTCAGACGAGCGACTACTCGTGGCCAACGCGTGATGTAGTGGTGGGAAGTCTCAGACTTCTGGCGTAAAAAAGCAAACATCTTGTTGATTACAGGTTTGGCCGATCATTCGGTATCGGGCTTTGGTGGAAACTCTATCTTGCTCCTGCAACCACAATCGTAATCATATACTTAGCGCACAACTGCTAAGGTGCACGGCCGCCATAATGCACAACTGCCATTTATCAATCAACCCCGGTTTATAATCAACCCTAATAAGTGCCCAGTGGTTCATGTTATGACATCCCCGGCCGATGAATCCCCCGGCACTCGCATCATTTTGTAACAATTGCACCATTCAGCGTCTTTCGACCAGCAACCTCATCAACCCTATGTCAATCAGTTGCTGAGCAATTACTGTTAAATGGGCGAGTAGCAAATCTGCCTGCTACTGCGGTGCAATCTTGATCTCGAATACTCGCATGCTAGCGCTAAAATGAACGCTCATATGGGTGGGCTGCCAGAGTTTTCCACAAGTGGAACCAACAAAAACAAATCCAGTCGAAGCAGGCAACATCTACTATGAACGACCATTTGTGGCTGGCTAATTACTTTGGAAGCCCGAAATCAGAATGAAAAGAATTCAAGCACTTCTCTCGATAATGTTTGTTTTGCCGATCGCAGTTGATATTTCGGCAGACGAGTTATGGGGTGGCAGTTTCAACAAGCTTAAGTCACGAATTATTCGATCTGTTGCAGTTGCTCAGCACGACGAGAAATTGATAATTGCAGGCAACAAAGGTAGTGCTGCAGGCGATGCAAAAGTGATGGCCAGCCAGAATAGTGGTGTCACTTGGCGATTTTTAAATGGCGGTAAATCACTTGCTGAAAATGCTACAGATGTTCAAGCCGTGGCGTATGTTACGCCCGCCGTGATTTTGGCTGGAACCTGGAAGCATGGGCTATTCAGGTCCGGTGACTCCGGTGAGAGCTTTAGTCGAGTTGCCGGTCTGCCCGCCAAAGATGTTCGTAGTATTTTGGTGCAGGATAGCGGCAGAATACTCGTCGCTACTGGAAAGAATGGCATCTGGATGAGTGATGATACAGGTAACAACTGGGCTGCGTCCGGTCAGGCGTCCGGATATTTCTGGTCGTTGAGTGCCGGCCATAATACATCAGTGCTATTCGCAACGTCCCCCAACAGCGGTTTATATCGGTCAACAGATGGTGGGGATAACTGGCGTCAGATTCACAATGCAGAGGGACTATACGAGGCAACATCAATCAATGGACAAATCGTTGCAGTAGGTGAAAACGGTATGCTGATTTCATCGGATAGTGGCAGTACCTGGAGCAGTGTGAAAAGCTTAAGTAAAGTCAGGCTGGCGTCCATCCGGGTAGATCGAAATAACGAAAACACTTTGTTTGCTGGTAGTTGGTCGAATGGACTATGGCGCTATTCTACTGTTGATAGAAAGCTGTCTCGATTTGTTGAAAGTGTACCTGTTCTGCATGTGAGAGAGACTACTCGGGCAATTCTGCTGGGTAGTTGGGGTAAAGGCATACATATTCTTCCACGATCTTCCCGAACCGCGTATCTGGTTGATGCGGCACGTGCTGCCGACACGCCCGTGGTAGGCGAGCTACTGGCGCAAGGGGTAGACTCCGACTCTTTTGACGGCAACAGAAACACTGCGCTGACTTATGCCGGACGTGATGGGCTTTTAGATATTGCAGAGCTTCTAATAAAAAATGGTGCTAATGTTAACTGGCTTGATGGTGAAGGAGTAACACCGCTGATTCTAGCTGCGGTTAAAAATCATCCAGATTTAGTGCGCCTTTTGTTAGCTCGCGGTGCAGACAAGGGCGTCATTGACAAATTCGGTAGGACTGCAATTGACTACGCCTTAAAGCGTGGCGATTCTGATTCGATAGTGGATTTGCTTCGCTAAGAGACAATATCAGTGCAGCTACCGACTATCCGATTCTTCAAAATCCGAAAAGTCTACTCCCCGGTCAATAGCATAGTTTCGAATTTTACGGGATCTGGATGCTGCACCGTTTAGATGTCCAGCGACGGTTCGTAATAAATTGGTAGCAACCACTACATCGTTTTCAATGACAGATTTCAATTCTGGTTTACCAATACGCAGAAATACGCTGTCTTCGGATGCAATCAGTTCGTGTAGGCGAGTGGTATTTTGAATTACTGACAAGTCACCAATAAGTCTGCCCGGTAATACCGGTGTCAGTAGTTGTCTTTGGCCAGTCTCACTAGTGGCAGGCCAGTACAGAGCAGCTTCGCCTGAATAGCAAAGGTAGGCAGCGTCAGCGGCGTCACCAGCATTAAAAATTCGCTCGTTTGCAGATACCGGATACCATTGCGCGCTGAAGGCGAGTAATCGTTGCTGTTGGCGATTTAATCCGTTGAACAATTCAGTCCTGGCAATAACTTCTATTTTTCGATTGAGATCTTTTCTTTCTGGTGTGTCGGATTCATCATCTGTTTTCTCAGTCTTAACTATACGGCCATCGACGATTTCAACGAACATGTCGTAGTTATCCTGGTTGCTAAACTCGCGTTCGATGAAGATCATTGTCGTATCCGGCATAAGATTGCGAATACGCTCGCGCATAGCTGCCCGTGCTTCAGCATTATGACTCGCTATTGCGTTACCCAAAATCAGAATATCGGGTTTCTTGATACCAGCACGGCTGAATGCCAAACGCTCCCTGAAAACTGTAGGTAGATTGTCGCCTCCACGCGTGGTGACCAGGTCATAAATAGACTGCGCGGCCTGCCGGCGCAGTCCGTTCTCCCTCAGAACATCCACTACAACATCTTCAATCAATCTCTTCCGGCTTCCCTCCATGCTTGAAATACGCCCAAAGATTGCGTTATCCATTAGCGTTAAGGAGGGTAGGTATGAATTCTGATCGAGCTTTACAAACAAGCCATCCAGTGCCTCAAGCATTTTCAAGGATTTATTTTTTCGAATTTCAAGTATCCGTTCTTTGAATTCATCACTGAAAGCCGGCCCGAACTGTTCTGCTGAAAAAGCAAATGGCACAGTAAGAATCAGTGCGTAATCCTCTGGTGAAAGACCACTATCGCCCGATAGATGTCGTTTCTTTACGATAGCCCCTAACTGTTGATACAAGACTTCATCGATGTTCAGTCGTTGAAACAAGGGATGATCTGTTCCGTCATTGCCAAACGTTGCTGTCAAGCTTTCAATCAAAGCTGATGACAGTTCAACCAGTTCGTCAGCGATACTTTCATTTTGAAGCATCTGTACAAAATTTTCTTCCCTTGACAGCGACAGTTGCGTTAACTCCCGGGTTGGAGAGGCAAATAACAGGTTGCTGCCAAGTGGAGAGACCGGGTTGAACTTATCCGGGTGAAACCTGTGTACTGTATCTTCAAGGCCAGCCTCAGATATTCGCCGCTCTATCTCCGGGCGTAGTTTTACAACAGCATCTACCAGTTCCAGATGGCCGCTGGCATCAATACGTGAATGCAAAGCACGCCGCACCATAAAGTCATCGATACCCATGGCTACTACCAGCTGAAACCACCACTCGCGAATCTCATCGGATGATTGCATGCCGACTACGGAAGGGTCTGTCCATTCTGTATCGTAAAAATCAGTGCTGTTACCACTTCTCAAAGCGTCATCGTGATGCTTTCCAATACTGGAATCCTCCACAGCATTCGTCAGTGGTTCAGTTTTGAAGGGCATAAACAGATTATCCCCCAATGAGCCTTCAAGCAACTGTGGACGGGAATGCGCATACCCAATGGATTTTGCGATAACCGATTGATGGAGTGAGTTCAGATCGTGGCCAGCGATCGTAACTTTTCCCCTGGCAGGTAACACTTCGCGTGTAATCAGATCGGCGAAAGCGAGAGCCGCACTCTCATTCACGGTTTTAACTGCAACCCGCGCTCGATGTGGTATTTTTAGTGATATGTCTTCCAGAATAATGTGATCAGCCTCGTCGCGTACAGTCACGTTTGTAATTTCAATATCTCCTTTGAGCTCCGTAGCCCTGGCCGGCTTGCCTTCAAACAAGTTGTCGTCTGCCAGAATATCCGGCACAAACTTATCCAAAACAATTTTCCACCGCAGCGACATATCCTGTGTTTGATTGTAGTACGTCAGTAGCTCTCGCCATGGAGGTGAAAGATCTTTATATGCAGCCAATGCAGCAACCAAGGCACCCACCGTAATTTCTCCCTTGATAGCGAGGTAACCTCCTACAGAGTAGAAAAAGAACGGTGTTAACTGTGCAAGGAAATTATTCAGAAATTTCATGAAGAATTTTTTCTGAAATATCTCAAATCGAAGGTAATATAAATTGCCGAGGCGTTTGGAAAACATGGCCATGCGGTGACGCAGGCCACCATTGATTCGTATATCGCTTACGCCATCTGCACTCTCGCCGATGTCAGCTGCCAATCGCCGCACTTCGTGAATTCGACTCTTGTTTAGCTGATTAATCTGGCGCTGCAGTTTTGGAATTAGCCACGCCTGCAATGGAATAACCGCAACTGATGCGAGGCCAAACCAGACACTTTGCGCGAACAAAAAAATCAGAATTGTCAGCATCTGCCCTGCCTGAAATACCGGCTGCGCCAGGGCATCACCCATCAAACCACCCATTGGTTCTGCTTCAGACGTCACCATAGAAACCAACTCGCCTTGGCTGGTGCTTCTGAAATACGAGCGAGGAAAACGATGGATGCGGGCAAGCATTTGGTAGCGGAATCGTCGCAGCAGACGTTCTGCCAAGATACCTTTCATCGTGTTCAAGCGCATTTTCAACAGGCCGTTTACCAAAACAGCTAGTAGAAATCCGAGACAGAGCACTAACAAAAACTGAGTCTGAGAGAGTGAAAAACCGGCGAAATGATATATTTCAGCCGTGCCGTTAATCGCATCGTTGATAATTCGCTTGGGAAGCTCAAGTGACAGGTAGAGAATGGGAAAAGTGAGTACCGTTACAATCAGAAGTACGAATTGCTCTTTCTTTGAATACTTCCAGATAAATTTGAACAGCGTTTTTTCCATTAGGAAATGGTGTCTCCCATCTGCGGGTGCGAATTGGTGGTTTCAGCCAGGTATATATAGAATAGGCTTGCGTGATCTAAAACCCGTTTCACCCGGTAATGATCCTAATATACCAATGATAATTATTTTTGCTTGCTTCGGGCTACTGTGAGCATGCTGCCGAATTCTATCTTTTCAGATTGTTTTAAGACGTGAATACATTGGTCAAGTAATTCCAATTCATCAGTATGCATATGCTGATGGTGAAGCATGATTCCAACTGTGGAAGCTGCCGTTTCAAACTGACTGACAATATATTGAATCAAGGGCTCACCGCTTAGACGAATACCTTTCTTGGACTTGAGCCAATCTATTGATACATCAATCGGCTCTACAGCACCAAGGCTGCCGAGATCAGTCGAACCAGTAATTCTTGAAAGATATTTTATACCAGCCCTGTTCAATGCCATTACCGTTTCACTGGTGCAACGGTTCCAGGGTGGTGTAAATATGGGCTCAATTTGTGAGCTGAATGTAGCCTCGAGTATTGATTTCCCATTGATTATGTCGTTAAGTTGTTGTTGATAATTTCTGTCACTTCCAAATTCACAGCCACGTCCTGCCGATTGATGATTGCCATGGGAATACCCGTGCTGATGCAAATGTATATCAGCTCCTTCTGTTTGCAACCATTTTCCCAGAACCGAAACAGACTCTTTATCCAGCGCTTTAGGTATTACTGCTACATCCAGCGGTAGGCGACGCTGATAAAACCACTCGCAAAGTTGGTCCATTTGGTCATTTGACCAGCCGCCATCGTCGTCACGAAAAAATACCTTTAACGGCTTCGATCGGCGTGCCAGGATATCAGTGAGTCTTTGAAACATTATTTACTTGTTATTGATATTGCATCCAAAAAAAACTGGAAATGATCTGTGCAAGATCAGATGACGAATTTTCCAGCATCAGTGCAAATCTAAATGCTTTTTATACAATTGTTTAACCAACTCGACCGAATTCGATGCACCGTTAAGCTGGTACATTTTTCTTGCCGAACTGTGTGAATGTTCCAGCTCTTCAATCGCGTTAATCAGGCTTTTAGCTGTAAGGTCCCCGGAATACACAATCTTGAATCCGGGTAATTGAGCCAGACAAGTTGCGCGCAAACTCTGCTCAGTTTCTCCATCTTTGTCAAACGGAACCAATAAGCCTGCTGCCCCTGTCTGCAACAGATCTATCGCCGTGTTGTATCCACACATACTGACCGAATACTTGCAAGTTGCCAGTAATGACAAAAAGTCAGGCCGCATTCCTTCGATAATTACATTGTCACTACTCACCAATGATTGCAGCCTTTTGATTTCGGTTTCAGCATTGCTGCCACCAACCAGTATCCGCCATGATAAATCGCTGCGCACAGCTGCCGCTTCTATAGAGGTTTCAAAAACCTGCGCACCCACTGAACCGCTGCCAGCACTGACCACTATTCCCTGATAAGAATCATTGTCTTTCTGCCTGTTTTCAACAGGCTCCGCTAAGCACGGATCCTGATTTTTGTTGTATTCCACAACTGCTGGAGCACTCCCTTGAGCGACAAAACCTGTGTAGAGCAGCTTTCCTGCAATCGATTCAGTGACTGGCCAACTTGCTGAAAGTTCTATTACGTCCGGATCAGCATGTACCAGTACAGCATCATAATACCGATTTAGTATGTCTTCGGTTTCCCGAGCTTTCGCCGGTTTTGACGGTGCTGCCAATACATCTCGTACCGAAGCGAGTATCAATGGTGAATTGGACTGATTTGAAAGTAAATCAAGCATGGTTACGAATTCGTTTCGAAGAACACGTCTACCGAACGGGAATAATTCTGTTATGACTACATCGCCATTCAGTTCGCTTATCCATTGGCATAGTGTATTTTTTCTATACTCTAGATACTCGGCATCAGCCTGTTGATCATCGTCTCGCAAAAGTTTTGTGAAGTTAGTGCCATCGGATTTTACTGGTGGAAGCTGCAACAGATTTATTCCAGCGGTATCAAACTGCTGTATAGGGACGCCGCCTGAAATCAGGCTAACCTTGTCTTCCGGTTGTGCCTGCTCAAGAAATGCTTCCACCAGATTCAGTGCCCGGCGCAAATGCCCGGCACCGAGTAAATGTGTTACCACTATGATGGTATGGATAAGCGTGCTCCATCGGTTTTTTGCAAATCCTTGCCTTGATCAACAGTGCGCCAATAATGCCTTGTTGGCGACAGCAAAAATCTCAATGTCGTATTGCTTGATATAAATAACTTTTTTTGCGCTCGTCTTGTGTTAACCATTGGCGTCCGGGATGCGCAGTTCGGTTAGTCGTTCAATCTGTTGTGCTATGGTAGTGGATGCTGCTTCTCGCAAATGATTGTCAATAATATACTCGTGACTTTCTTGACCAAGATTTTGGCGTAGCTCAATCGATTGTAATAGTTCATCTATTGCGGTGGCGAACTGCACAGGATCGCCTGGTTCAACCAGGGTTTCGGGGTGAGCAATGACATCGCGTACCCCCGGGCGATTTTCGGCAACTACCGGCAAGCCGGCAGCCTGAGCTTCCAGATAGACCATGCCAAATGCCTCATCAACACCGGGCCAGACAAAAACATCAGCGTCCCTGTACTGCATATCCAGTTCAGAACGTCCGAGTTGACCGGTAAAGTGAACACGGTCCCCGAATTCAGCATACATGTTGCGGACGGTCTGATGAGCCACCCCATCGCCCACTATTACCAGTGACCAATCCGTAAACTTGAGATGTGCCAGTGATTCTTTCAGCAGACGGTAGGATTCGAGTTTGACGTCATTGCGATGCATACCAACGGCAATCAATCGTTTGCCATAATTGAGCCGGGGCGGTGATATCTCGTCAGCTGCCAGATTCAGAAACGGTGGTAGATGTACCAGCAGCTGCTTCGTTTGAATTGCATCAGTCAGTGCAGGCTTGTCCCTTTGTGTTATGTAAAAAATGACATCCGCGGCCTCGCAGGCAGCATCTGAGCGCCGAGCAAATTCTGCCCAGGGGCCTTTTTGACGCCGGGGGGCGATGCTTGCTTCAATTATCAGGTAAGGAATATCGAGGGTATCGCTAACTACTGGCCCGATCAGGTCGGGTGCTTTGTAATAGTTGTGGTAGGTTACCCAGGCAAGCCAGTTTTTCGTACTCCCCATCCGAGTAAGTCTCTCAACCTCTCTTGCAGCCTGATCAATGAGTTGCTGCTGCAAGTCGATCGCGCCGTCTTTATCGTAGATTCGCAGCTCCGACGCCAGATCTACGGGAAGTTTGAATGGATTGAGCTCAAGCGCAGACAGTATGCCTTGCGCCATTTCCCGGTCCCCCGAGGGTACTGGATGGGTCGGCGCTTTCATGGGCGCGTAAAAGGCCAGCCCTGCCATTAGCGAGCCTGATTTTCAAGCATGTGCTTCAAGTGATGTTCAACACAATCCATACCTCGATCGCTATCAAACTCTTTAATCAACCGATCATAAGCGGCGTCTGCCATCCGTGTTCGCAAGTCAGCATCGTTAACCAGGTTCTGTATCAAGCCTGCAAGCGTGTCTGGAGTATCGTCATCCGCGAGTAGTCCATGCACGCCTTGGTCAATAAATTCAGGAATCGAACTTATCGATGTAGTGACGAGCGGTAGTTTCTGTGACGCGGCTTCCATCAGTACGTTGGGCAGGCCGTCCCTGTCCCCATCAGCAGCGATTCGGCTTGGCAGTATAAATATATCAGCTTTGCGCATATTCTGGATGACTTCAGGTTGCTCGCACTCTCCCAACCAATCAATATGCTTGTCGATAGCAAGTTCCTGTGCGAGCAGTTGCAATGAATCTTGCAATGCGCCTCCACCAATGTGAGTCCAGCGCCATTGTAGATTGTCAGGCAACAGGGCCAGGGCTCGCAAAAGGCAGTCAAAGCCTTTCTTTTCAACCAGACGACCCACTGATAGTAGTTCAATCGTTTGCTCGCTGGATTTGGTTTCACGATTAGGTGGTGAAGGGAAGCGAGACAGATCCAGACCATGGTAGGCCAGGTTGATCTTATCGGGGGATCGTGCCAGTTTTTGCAATTGTTGCATGCCGACAGCTGTACACGTTACTCCAAACGTGGCGCCATACTGGTCGGGATCGAGCTTTTCGCGAATCTCCCAATCGGGTGATGTCCAGATATCTTTAGCGTGCGCGGAGAATCCCCAATCGATATCACGAATGATGGCACAGTAGCGCGTAACCGAAGAGGGTGTATGCAGAAAATGCGAGTACAAGGCCCGTGTTTCCTGCCCGCTTTCTGCTGCCATAACCAGGGCTTGCCCAAAGCGTCTGATTCGATTTCGGGTGAAATCGCGTTTTAGATCATTCCACCAGACAGAGCGCGCGTCCAAGTAGCCTGGCTGCTTTCTGACACTCAACCAGCTTCGAATTACCCGCAGAGGTTCATGATGAAGGTACTCCGGCAAATAATGAATTCTTGCACTGACTTTTTCGTGCAAGGGATGCTTTTTGTCATTGGTTGGATGACGTAGTGACCAGATGTCGTACCTGATACCTCTGTCTTGAAGTGCGGCCAGTTCCTGAGCGACAAACGTTTCGGATAGCCGGGGCCAGCATTTGACGATTATTGCCAGCGAGTTATCCTTAACTGTCATGCGCTGGCTCCATCGCGATGTTGCAATTTTTCATTCAGCAAGTATTGCGTACGCCCGACAATGTACTGCAAGCCAGCCAACAAGTCACCTCTGCCACCGGAGGAGGGTGGCGGCTGGTTTGCAAGATCTCTAATCGCCGCGATCATGCTGTCAGCCGAGGTACCATCGCGGTCTTTGTCAAGCATTCGAACCAGGCCCATTTCCTCTGCACGTGCAGCACGAATGTATTGCTCCAGCCTGGGTTTTTTGCGTGGAATGATGACTGCCGGAATATCAAAGGACAGAATTTCGCAAAATACATTGTACCCGCCCATCGCAATAACGCCGCTGGCACCCGCCATCAGGTTTTCCATGCGTGACTCGAATCTCAATGCAGTTATGCAGCCGTTCAACGATTCAACTCGTCGATCAAATTGCGCACGTACTTCACCGCTGAGAAAAGGCCCGTAGACAAGCACTGCGTGTGGCAGTTGATCGGCAGCCTTCTCGTACGCTTTTATAACCTGCTCAATGAGGTCCTTGCCATCACCGCCGCCACCGGCCGTGACCAGCACGTAGGGCTTACCCATATCGGTAGGTACACCCTGTGTTTCCCGTTTCAAGTAGCCGGTCCAATGCATCCGGCTGTATGTGCTCTCCGACAGATTCAAACCCGCGACCGGGTTGTAGATTGATTCCAGGCCATAGATCCAGATTTCATCGTAAAACTTGTCGATGCTTTCAGCCGCTCCTTTACGCTCCCATTCAGGCTTTAACAACTCGGGGCTATCCAGTACGTCGCGCAAGCCCAGCACGATTTTTGTGTTGTGGTTCTGGTCAAGCCAATTCAACGCTGGCAGGATTTCCCCTCGAAAGCCTGTTGGTTCCTTGTCAATAATAAAGAGGTCCGGCTTGAATTCTTTCACCAGCGCTGTAATCAGTGCTGTTCGGACAGTGGTGATGCCGTCAATGTCGAAGCTGAGTTTGTCGGATATATAGGAGCCATCTTCACGCTTGGTCACGCCAGGCAAGCGCACATAATCAACCCGTTCAGGAAACGAAAATTGCCCGGCAACTGTGGACCCGGTGATGATCAGCGAAGAGATATTGTCGCTGTTCTCTGTTAGTGCGGCAGCCAATGTGCGGCAACGACGTAAATGCCCCAATCCAAATGTATCGTGGCTATAGAAGAGTACTCGAGGCAT
>CALLOA010000032.1 GCA_938005265.1 uncultured Granulosicoccaceae bacterium | reverse complement strand
CGGCATGTCAGCACGCAAAGCTGCAATGCTTGCTAACGGATCCGGTGAATTCAGCGGCACTTCCAGAAGACGGAATCCGCAATCGTATAGAACCCGCCCGACGTCCACAGCTTCTTCAGGCTTCACACCACGCAGGATTGCGATTAGCGGCATTGCCTGCATTGCAGACTGCCATCTCTCAAAATATTGGTTATTGCTTTCAGTCACGTTCGCCGATAGTTTTTCTGATTGATTTTATTGGGTTGGGTTCAATTCGGAGCAAATAGTAGCGTTCGGAAACTCATCGCTGTTGTATCACGCTCTTCGTAAGCAGCTTCATAAGCCAACACATCAAAAGCCTGTTGATAAAGCGAACACAGCGCGCTATCCCCGATCAACGTTAGTGCATTGGCAGAACCCGAATGTTTTGCCCCGGACATTGCGGGGCCCAGAAGATCAATCGCATCACGGATTTCACGACCAATCAACAAACCTGACAAATATGGCCGGACATCGGCAGGCTTGAGTTTATCTAACAGTACAGCCGCTCTTGCATAAAACACGGAAGCCATAAACCCGTCGTCACGATAGCCTTTCTGCACGGCGTCTGCAAATACCTCGGGATTGCCCTGCTCTATCGGATTTTCGTCAGGCCCGGTAGCCGCCAAACCACCGATCAACGTGTGCTTGAGCAGGGCATCAAACAATTCACCGGTTGGAAAGGTGCGAAAACTGTAAAGCGTGTCCTGGTCCGCCGTTACCCACTTGGAATGAGTACCGGGCATTACATAGGTAGCAGGCTCGCTGTGTGTCAACCCGATCAGTTGCAACTCTTCGCCACGCATCACATCGGCACCACCATCCCGGACTGCTGCACCTGGCAGGAATTTCAGAGCATGCTCACGGCAGTTAATTTGCAATGCATTAGGTAACAAGGCAGATAAAGAAATCGGGCAATCAAGATACGGTGACTCATGCCAACCGTTGCGGCTGGTAATCATGCCGGACAACAGCACAGAACTCCCGGGCTCCAGCCACTGACCAATAGCATCAAACATCGTCTGCTCATACCATGCAGAACGTTCAGTCGGCGCAAGGTTCTGCGCCACCTTGATACCGGCAGGCAAGGCAACAGTATCCTGCAAATTCGAATGCTCATCAAATCGATAAGCTCGAAATGATGTCGAACCCCAGTCAATCGCTATATGCATCACGCCGACTTTTCCAATAACTATTTTTTAGATCAGGCCTGTAAGCCTGACAGCTGTGCTGGCAACAAAATCTCAACGTGGATAGAGTTGCGGAAAATCAGCGCCTTCAAAAGGTGCGCCATCGCTGTAGTGGAGATCCGGAAAAGCGGGTGAAGTCTTGCCGGGTCGTTTGGCAAACGTTGCACCATCTCCTACCCAGCGCAAGGAAATGACACGGCGCCTGTCCGGAGAACTGTTGGCAGCAGCACCGTGTAGCACGCCAAACTGGAATGCAACAGCATCACCGGGCTCTACTGCCCAGCCAAGAATATTATAATCATCCCGGTTGTTATCAATATCCGGAACCACATCAGACGAATCACCCTCATACAAATCTGTGCCATCGAAACGCTGTGGCTTGAACGACTTTCCCCAGCTATGGGAACCCGCCACGTATTCAATCGTCCGATCACGAGGAACAGGGTCAAGAGCAACCCAGAAACTGACACTGCGTTCTGCATCAACCAGATAGTAGGGCTTATCCTGATGCCAGGGTGTCACCACAGAATTACCAGGCTCTTTTACCAGCACGTGATCATGAAAGATCCGTGCACTGGATGACTGCATCAGTTGCGCTGCTAATTCCGCCATAGGCGAATCTTCCACCAGTGCACGATAACCATCAAATTGCGACCAGACACAATAGTCCTGAAAAAAAGCGGCACCTCCATCATCAGGCCGGTAGGTACGTTCACGCCAACTCGGCTTACTTTTATTCTCTTCTATTGCGCGTCGCGCGCCGTCGACCCAATCGCTAAATGCACCCCGCAACAAGGTGACGCCATCACGTTGGAATTCTTCTACACATCGAGACATATCGGCTTGATTCATGCGGCTACTCCTGAAGGAAGCTATGTCGGGTATTTCAATCGATCAGTCTACTCGGACCCGTGCTGAATAACTAGGTAGCGCCATGGCTGCGATCATAGCCATTGGCAGTAGCAGGGTTCCAATCACCAAGGCAGTCCGCCAGTGCCGCAGCAGGTGTTTCAAAGACTTCAACCAGCAATGGGTAACAATTGGCTTTATCGCTGGAGTGTATTTCAGAACAATCTCCACCGGGGCAGGCACTTAAACCACCCAGCAAGTCGATGTCTGCAAAAAATTCAATATAGTCACCGGGCCGGACCGGGCTTGCCTTCATGAAATACTGACCGCTTTCACGGCTAAATCCGGTACACATGAATACATTGAGTACATCATGCACATAAGACTCGGCTTCAGCCGGGGAAGTACCACGATGAGCTGAAAATGCCCGTGTCAGATTTGAATGGCAACAGTAATGATAGTGATCACCACCGCTCAAGAGATGATGGGTGTAGGGGTCACAACGGGTACCGATAACATCATGTACCGAACCACCGTACTCATCGAAACCGTACCAGTCCAGCGTATCTTCGGTAATGGTAGCCATTGGCCGCATTGCCGGAAAACCCGACCACATGCGATCCCCGGTACTCAGGTGCGTGCCGTGTAAGGCACGTGTTTTTCCCGAATAGAAACGTTCGCCGGGATCGTGCAGGTTCCACAAATTGAGGTCTCCTACCTGGGAACCTTCCACACAGGTGATCCTGAAGAAGCTCCCTGCTTTGACTTCAAAGCAACAGGCATCACGGGGTGCGGCAGTTACTTCCAGACTCTTGGAAGCGGACTGGCGTAATTGCCGGTATTGCACAAGTGGTGGTGGCACCAGACTGTCCGCCGGGTAGCAAACAACCGGTGTTACGGCCAGACGTGCATTCGCATCGGCAGGCTTGGGGTGTTCGGGATTGTCAACTTTCATACCAGACTTCCTGAATAGTTCAATGCCATAAGGTCAGCAGTTTAAATTCAGCATCCTGTTTACCGTGCTGAATAAAAGGACGCAAGGCATCTGGCAAATGCCATCAGCAATTTTTTTAGGCTTCTCAGACTTCGAGAAATACCCCCGCAGAAACCTTATCCGCAGAGGCTGCCGATGTGGTGGCCAGAGTTGTTGCATCTCGCAGGGTTCCGATCACAGCAACAGAGCTAAATGTCTGTTGTAACTGCTGCAGGCAATCGTTAGCCGCGGAGCCCGGCACAATGGCAAGCATACCGCCATTGGTTTGCGGATCCATTAACAAGCGTTCCCGCACCAAGCCATCATTGACCTCTGGCGGTACTGCGCCGAATAAACGACTACGAAAATGAGCATTCTGGGCAAACAGACTACTTTTAAAGTTGCGCTTTGACAGTTCGACTGCCGCATCAAAAACGGGTACCTGTGACAGATTCAAACTAACCTGTAAAGGTTTACGTTTTGCAGCATTGACCCTGTCCAGCAGGTTAAGCGTATGACCCAAAAGCCCGAAGCCTGTGACATCGGTCATACACAATGCACCATGACTGCTAAAAATTTCCGCGGCCGGTCCATTACTCTGCAACATCATGTCGATGACCCGGGCAACGTCCTCGCCATTAGCCTGTGCACGCATGTGAGCCGCCATCACCACACCCGTACCTAATGGCTTGGTCAGTATCAGCACATCGCCAGCTTCCACATTAGCGACATTCACTGGATTATCACGTTGAAAACCATTAACCACAAAACCCAGCATGGATTCCGGCCCGACACTGGAGTGGCCGCCAGCCAACATACAACGAGCTGCGTTAAGCTCTTCCACTGCACCACTCATCATCAACGCTAGATCGCGCCGCTGGATGTCAGCTTCACTGAAGCCTACCGTCACCAGTGCCAGAGCAGAATCCGGCAACCCGCCACCGGCGTAAACATCACTGAGAGCATGCAAGGCAGCTATACGACCAAACAAATAAGCATCGCCAATATTGGCGCGTATCTGGTCGACTGATTGCACAAGGTGGCGACTGCCCGTATCAATCACACAGCTATCATCAGCAATACCATGCTCACTGGCAACAACAGATTCGCTGGTAAAAGGTTTAAGTTCATTCAATACCGCTGCCAGAACCTCAGGACCCACTTTCGCACCACAACCACCACAAAACATGTAATCATTGGCGGTCTGTTTATCCTTTTCGCGCAATCCTTCAGGTATATCAGCGATAAGTTGTGGTGGCATATCCCGCTCAGGCAATTCACTGAACTTGCGCATAAACTGTGTGTCTATCCAGTCTTTCCAGCGCCACACCCAATCACCTTTTAAAACGATACGGTTTCTGCTGGCGATGGCTGACGGCTCACCCAGCGAAATCAGACTGAGAAAATTTTTCTGCGGGCGATAACGCCGTAATGATTGTCCACTAACGGCACGGCGTAAATTCTCAAACAACACGGGAGCTTGACGCACCGCGAATACACCAGCTTTCGGGCTGGGGCTGGCTGTTTGTGTAGCAACATCGCCGCAGGCAAAAACCTGAGGGTGTGACGTTGACTGCAGATGGTCGTTCACCGATATAAAATTTCTGCCGGTTACTTCAAGCCCTGCCTGTGAAGGCCATTCAGGAGCCGTTGCCGCAGTTACCCAGAGCACTTCATCAAACGACACTACGTCACCACTACTTGCGGTCAGGGATTTTTCTTCAACTTTACTAACATCGAATTGCAGATGAACGTCGATGTTTTTTTCCCGGCAATGGGCAAGCGCCAGTGAACGCACTTTTTCCGGTTGCTCCCGCAACGGTTCATTGCCACGCACTATCCAGTGAAGTTTTGCAGCGATCCCTCGCCCGGCAAGTGCATAGTGCAACGACAACAACAGTTCAAACCCGCCAACACCTGCACCCACCACCGCAATCGATACCTCTTTCGTATCACCTGCATTCAATCGGTGGTTAAGCGCATGCCACTTACCGGCAAATCGGTTGACTGGCTTAACCGGTAGCGCAAACTCTGCAGCACCCGGGACTGACGAGGTGTCCGGTGTAGAACCGGTATTAATTGAAACCAGATCGAATTCAACAGCCGCCAGCTGTGGGCGTTGCTCGAGAAATACACGGTTAGCGACAAGATCAAGCCCTGTTACCGATGCCTGAATAAACTGCACACCGGCCCATTGGCACAATCTGGCAAGATCAATATGAGTTTGCGCATGACTGTAATGACCAGCCACATAGGCTGGCAGCATACCCGAGTATGGCGTCAATACATCTCTTGAAATCAGCGTCAACCGCACTCCCGCTAAGGGCTTCATGCCCCACTTGCGTATAAGCAGAGCGTGAGTATGACCACCACCAATCAGGACAATATCTTTTATCAGAGGAACATGTTGCATGGCTGGATAATAACCTGCGGGATCAAAAAACTGACACGTGAAGTAAATATCCCTGCGGTGATTCTAGAAAAAACCCTGCGCTACAGGTTCACTGTGGGAGCCTTTGAATTCTGCCAGATGTTCAGGCGACGATTTTGCCCATTCATAGAGTTCACAGGCGGTGCCGCGAAACAGGATGGGACGATTCTTCTGCTTCAGCTGATAGTCATACATCGGGTCGTAGTAGTTGCTCAGCAGAAATTCGATAAATTCACCGTAAACATGAGTATCACCCCCTCTCCGATGACTTTCGATGGCACGCTCAAGCAATTCGGAAGCCTGAGCGTATGCCGCACCACCCAGGCGTTTGCTGATACGGTGCAATGAGTGGCGCTGCTGCTCTACCCACTGTTCGAACCCAGCATCCGCACCAAGCTGTGACTGGTAAATGCCCAGAAGCTTTTCCACATAATCCATCCTTGCCACATCAACCCGACGCTGCATTGATTCCTCCAGCAAAACCATCGGTAGTGCAGCCATCTTTTCACGCAATATCTGCGGTAATGCTACGCGACCGATCAGTTTGGCTTCGTCTTCCAGAAAAATCGGTGAGCAAGGAGTATCACGGCCTTTATCCCCGGCATCAATAAGACGGTGGCGTAGCATGTTAACTGCCAGGCTGTTTTCGAAGTCTGCATTGCTCGGTTGCGCATCAGGCAGTTTGCCAAAACTTGAGCCTCTATGACAGGCCAGCCCTTCCAGATCAATAAAACGCTGTAAGCGCAGCAAAAGATGCGTCTTGCCAGTACCGGTACGCCCACCAAGCACTACAAACGGCAGAAGCTTCGTTGCAGTTTCGATCTCGGCAAGCAGATACTGACGCATCGATTTGTAGCCGCCTGCTACCCGTTTGATGGATACACCACTCTCAGCCAACCACTGTTGGCATATTTGCGAACGCAGGCCACCGCGGAAACAATAAAGTACAGCGGAGGGATTTGAATCTATAAAACTCTGCCAGGCTGCTATTCGACTTTCTTTCACTTGTGCTGTGGCAAGTGAGTTACCCAACTCAATGGCCGCCTCCTGGCCCGCTTTTTTGTAACACGTACCCACTAATTCACGCTGCCGGTCATCCAATAGCGGTAGATTTACAGCTCCCGGCATCGCACCACGGGAAAACTCAAAAGGCGCTCGAACATCAAGGAAAGGTGTATCGCTGGCAAACAGGGATAACAGATTATTCGTAACTTGTGTGCTCACAGGCATAGCGCCATCACCGATGCTTGCTGAAACGGACAGCGATGGCGGCAGGGGCAATGAGATCCACTATATATTGTATTTTTTTCAATAACTTAGGCTATGCAATACTGAATGCGCAGAATTTTACCATGCTGGCCAGCTTGCCCACCCGTTACTTTTTCTCAGCTGCGAGAAACTCTTCGAAAATCTGCGCGAGGTCGCCGAAAGCTGCCTCGTAATAGTAGGGTGATGTCTGATCGGAATGCGCACTCACACGATTTTCACCGTAATTGAGGCCCAGCTCGGTAAGCACTTTGTATTTCTTGACCTTACCACTGGCCGCACTGACACGCTCAGCTTCCCCGAGGATACCCTTTTCCAGTAAAAGGCGGTTGGCACGGACAGTGGAAATTTTCAATTCATGCTGTTTCAGCAAATCAGTCAGCGACATACTGACGCCTTTATTCGCAATTTTTTCATCAGCCATTCAACACCTCACAAAATACGCCTCACCGAACTAGGACTCGTTCTGCTTGAGCGTCTGTTCTTTACTGTGTGCTTCAAAATCTTTTTCTAACAACTCGGCAATACCCGAATCCACCTGCCGGTAACCCAGTGACAAAGACGGAGAAAAAACAGCCTCTCCCTGCGCACGGAGTTCAGCACCGACAGTAATCTCTGCTTCAATCAAATGGGTTTCATGGTCGCGGAACGCTTCAGTAATGCGTTCAGCTTCTTCCCAGTTGATTCCCAGTGCAGTTAGTGTGTCTTCGCCCAGCAATACCGCCGATTCAAAATTCTCCCGATGACACTTCCCCACACCGCTACAGGCCAGCTCGATTTGATGGTAGCGATCGACACCCCGTACCACAAGGGCTGTGGCCGGATGATGTTGCTGCATCAGACTCACCAGAGCGATTGAGTGACGACGGTCATCCAGAGCTATAACCAACGCCCTTGCCTCGTCAACACCGGCGGCTTCCAGTAAATCACGGCGCACGGCATCACCACAAAAGGTCGTGTAGCCTAGCCGTTTCGCATCGACCAGTCGTGCCGGGTCGTGATCGATTATGGTGGGTTTCATACCGGCTGAAGCCAGGATTCGACAGACTGTCTGGCCAACACGCCCAAAGCCTGCGACCACAACAGGCACCTCGGCTGCAGCGTGTGACAATCCCGAACCGGCAGTGCCACTACTCAAGGCGTTTTGCGCACCTGGAGACAAAGCCGCCATACTGTAACGTCGCTGATACAGAACCTGCATCAATGGCGTCAGCAGCATTGATAAGGCAACGACAACCATTAAACCTGAGCCAAGCTCGCGACCCAGGGCCTGAAACGTCATGGCAACAGCCAGCAATACAAAAGACAACTCACCCGCCGGCGCCACCAGCATGGCGGTGAGCAGGTGCTGGCGGTGCCAGCCATCACGCAGATAGGCAATAAACAGGGCTAGTGCGAATTTCACCAGCAACATGACTACCAGTACGGCCAGCACGATGTGCGGGTAACGCAGCATCAAACCAAGATCGATGGCAACTCCAAGGGTGAGAAAAAAGAACCCCAACAGCAGCCCTTTGAAAGGCCCGATGGACGAGTCAAGCTCTTTATTGAATTCCGATAACCCCATCAGGCAGCCGGCGAGATAAGCCCCCAGCAAACCCGACGATCCCAGATTATTAAACAACAACACCGTCCCGACCAGCATTAGCAAGACAGCAGCGACGAATAATTCCGGTGACTGGGTAGAGGTGATGTACCTGAAAGTATGTTTTAAAACCACATGTCCCGCACCAATCACCGCAGCACTCAATCCAAGATCAATCAGCACGCCCTGCAGGCCTGTAAATTCCTGCAAAGGATTTCCAAAGCCAAGTAACGGTAGCAGTACCAGTATCGGAAAAAACAAAAGCACTTGTGACGTGGCCATGGAAGCTGCCATATCGCCACGACTTGAACCAACCAGATTCTTTGATTCGATAAATTCCCGAATCAGCGTCGATGATGACATTGCCAGCGCAACAGCAACTGCAATCGACTTGTACCAGATCAGACCATTGGCTAATCCGATCAGTAGAAACAACACCGTAGTGATCGCCCAGAAAGGAATGCCTTGCAACAGAATACGGCGTTTCATACCTAACAGCAGTGCCGGCTTTAGCTGCATACCCAGCAGAAACAACAAAAGACCGGTACCCAGCTCGGTCAGCAACTGCAGCTCCCCGGGTTCCCTAATCAAAGCAAGGCCCCAGGGCCCCACCAACACGCCTGCGACAAGATAGCCGAGCACACGCCCCAGCCCCAGCTTTTGCGCGCCTGGTACAGCGAGCACAGCCGCTACAAGAAATACAAACAGGGTGGAGAGTATGGAATCACCGGTCATAGGACCGACATTATCATCGACTGGCGCTTCAGTCGCCAGCCATCGCAGGCTCAGTTACCGAAAAACCTGCGGAAGAATCGCCATAACTACCGTGCTAGTGCTCTAAATCGCCTTTAGAACCCGGCCATACCTGAGTGGTGCCTCGGTCAGGCTACCCAGCGTGTCAGGACACCATCGAGCCAGTTTGTTATGGAGTCATTGTAAGCAATGGCATCATCCATCATAGTGCGGCGCTCGCTGTCTGTAAGCACACCCTCGCTGCGAGTCTTGTTGCGTTTATGCCAGACTGCCAGCGCCTCAGGATTTACTTCAGGGTGAAATTGCACTCCGAAGATTTCTTCCGTGACGTGGAATGCCTGATTCGGAAAAGCATCACCTTTGGCAGAACAACGCGTGCCGGGAGGCAATTCAAAACCTTCCGAATGCCATTGCATCATCATCATCGACTGCTGCAGGAATTCACCTGAATCATCAGTCGGATCAATCCTGTGAAAACCCACCTCCTTGCATACGGGTTGCCGAGGGGCAACAACGGCACCCAGCACGCGTGCCAGCATCTGGGCGCCCAGACAGATACCGAAAAACCGCAGGTCATGCTCAAGACACTGCTCAATAAATCTGATCTCGTCTTTGACCCAGGGCAAGGTTGTGCAGTCATTAGCGCTGACGGCTCCGCCAAAAGATATAACACCGCTATAGAGGCGAGCATCGGGCAGCGAATCTGCATCAGCCGGATAACACCAGTCGCAGTCAATTCCGCTATTTCGCATCCACTGACTGACACGATCACAATCCCAGCCCATTGAATGTTTGATCAGCAGGTAACGCCCCCTCTTTTCGCCCGCATTTACAGGTGATTCTGAAGAACCAGTTTTATTGTCAGTGCCATGCATGTGAATTTAAAAGATATTTATATAATCCCGAACATTAAAGTCAAAAAAAGTTTCAATCATTACAACGGGTAAATAACTTGCTCTGTAAGCGGTTCCAAGTATTATGGTCTGGTCGTACTTGAAGTAGAAGTTGACCTTAACAACAGACCCAACAATAGAGCTGAATCATGCAATTTTTTCTGTTCAAACATCTATGTCCACACTCTTCCAATAACTTGCATCCCAGCAAACCGCGCCAAGCAAACAGACTGACAACTGCAATCAAATCGTCGGCTCTGACCGCTCTGACTATACTGCTGCTTACGGTCGCGGTAGTAACCGGCAATCTGGCTCATGCCCAACAAGAGAGCAAGCGTGAACTGGTTTTGGTGCGCGGCGATCTCTACAGATTTATCAACAACCATCATGCCGGAATCGTTTATGTCACGCGCGACGGCATTATTGTGGGCGACCCAATCAACAGCGAGGCAGCTGAATGGTTGAAAAATGAACTTGCTCAGCGATTTGGTGTTCCGGTGAAATACGTATTTTACAGCCACCACCATGCAGACCATGCATCAGGTGGCGAGGTATTCGCGGACAGTGGTGCAGTAATCGTCGCGCATAAAAATTCAGCTGAACTAATTCGCAGCAAAAACATTCCCACAGCCCTTCCCCAGGTTCTATTCGACAAACAGCTTACGCTGGACCTTGGGGGCAAACAGGTCAATCTGCACTATCTGGGTGCGAATCACTCTGAAGACATGATCATAGCCGAGTTCCCGCAAGAAGATGCCGTGTTCGCTGTAGATTTTGTTTCAGTCGAGCGCCTGCCCTATCAAACCTTGCAAGGCGGCAAGTTTCCGGATTGGTACCTCTCCATCGACGCACTCACCAGGCTGCCTTTTACCTATCTGGTTCCCGGTCATGGCAAAGTCGGCATTAAAAATGACGCCGTTGAACATGCCAGGTATCTGCGCGAACTGGAAAACAGGGTTGCAAGAGCAAAAGCTGCAGGGCTGACCCTCGAGGAAATGCAGAATACACTGAAATTTCCACGCTACAGCGATTGGCAAAATTATGAGGAGTGGTTACCCCAGAACATTGAAGGGGTGTTGAGAATACATGAAGAAAGGTCTGCTGCTGCTGAATAATCAGCATAGCCAATAACCTAATAACTACAATAACTTAATAACTACAATAACTTAATAACTTCAGTTAGCCCGACACTGGCGCATCATCACCCAGTGGCACTATCCTATCTATGTGCAACCTATCTGCACCCTATTGGCCGGCTGTCACGCCGGCCATGAAGGGCATGGCAATTGATCAGGCTTGTTGCATTGGCCTTGCACATCACGTGGCAGCTCGCTGCGAACTGCCCGGCGTCGGCTAGTTTTCAATAATCAGTCGAAACCCGTCTGATACCGTGCCGCCTCTGCCATCATTGGCGGTGACTACGATAAAATGCGTACCTTCATTGGCATTGCTGGCTGCACCTCTGATCACACCCTCGTCATCAATGAACACACCGGAAGGCAGATTGACTGCGGTGAAGGTCAGCGTATCCCCATCCGCATCATCAAATACCCCCGAAACGTCATAGCTGAAGCTGCCAGACACGTTCTCGTTGGGTATATCCGTGACAGTCGGCGCCGTGTTATCGAGGTCAACCACTGTGAACTCGAAACTAATGGATGTTTCTGCAGCACCGTCTGACGCTGAAATGACTGCCTGGAATTCCCCTGCACTATCGAACTCACCTTCAACCCTGCCTGTGTCTTCATCAATTGACAGAGAGCTAGCCGCAGCACCGGCAATACTGTATTCCAGGTCATCACCGTCGGCATCTGTTGCGATAATAAAAAAATCAATCTCTTCATCGACCTCCACCACCCGATCCTGAATCGGTGTAAATACCGGCGGCCTGTTAATCGCACTGAAACCCTCTTCAACAGTGATGTTGAAAGTATCCGAGCGCGCTGTTGCATTACTTTCATCTCTGGCAACAATTCGCAGACCGGTGACAGTGCCTTCGCGCAATGGCGTACCAACGATAAGGCCGTCCACCGTGATTATCAGCCCCGCCGGCAAACTGCCACCCGATATTGAGAATGCCAGCTCGTCACCATCAGCATCCGTGAATATACCGCCAAAAGGCTCTATTTCGACCCCTACGGTAAATTCCTGGTTGGCAATACTGCCTGAATACACCGGTGCCCGGTTTTGCGGGGCTGGCTCGAGTACGGTAATACTGAACTCATTGGATTGTGCGGTTAAACCGGAAGAATCTTCTGCCACCACAGATAATTCATCAAATTCACCGGCCTCTTCAGGTTCGCCGGATACCGCACCAGTAGCTGCGTTAATGCTAATACCATCTGGCACCGTTCCCAGCAGCTCAAAGCTCAGAGCATCATCATCAGGGTCATCAAAAACCGGTCTCACTACCACGATCGAATCACCCAGATCCACGATCTGGTCAGGCAAGGTTCCGGTAAATGTCGGCGCTCTGTTTTCTGGACTTTCAACATCCAGAACTATGGTTTGTGTGACCGGTAGCGACACACCATCACTGGCTGTAACTTGCAGCAAAAACGAGCCCGTCACTTGCGGAATACCAGCGATTAATCCAGTGTTGCGATCAATCCCGAGTGCCACGTTCGACGGCCGCGTCAGGGTATAAACGAGAGGCTGGCCTTCAGGGTCAGCAAAGAATTGCCCAGCCTGGAACGAGAAAGCGGTCCCGGCGGTTGCAGTTTGTGCAGTTATCGGATCAGCTTCAATCCGGCCATTTCCGTCAACCGACAGCTCGAGTGTGGTTTCAAGTATTGAACGACCGTCAGATGCCGAGATGATTATTTCATAGTCACCTGCGCTGCCAGCTGACGGTACACCTTGCAAGTCACCATCGGAAGTCAGCTCGAGACCCGGCGGCAAACCGCTTCCGGTAAATTCAAGCTGCGCACCATCGGGATCTGTGAAAAAGTCCGCGAAGGAAAACATCACTGGCAAGCCTGCCACTATCGGAAATTCAGGGATAGGGCCATTAAATACGGGCTCTGCATTGACTGCCGTAACCACGATAGTTGCTGTCGCGCGGCTTGGGATAGTACGCCCGTCGGTAATTTCGTAAACGAAAAAATCGGTGCCCAAGCGGCCGGGACGTGGCACGTAGATAAAGCTTCCATCCTCAAACAGTTCGAATTCGACAGCAAAAGACGGGGCTTCCACTACCTGCGTCGAAACCGTAAGCCCGGACAGCTGGTTACTGGTATCGACATCATCGGTATCGTTCTGCAGAAGATTGGCTGTTTGTATGTCCCGTTCTATGATCTCGCCTTGTTCCAGAGTAAAAGAATCATCAGCTGCAATCGGTGACTCGTTGATGGCAATCAGGCAAAAAGTGAAGTCATGAGTGGTCTGACTACCATCTTCACGATTGGCGAACAGTTGGTAAGTAACACCGACCGGGGCACGCAATCGCGGCGGTAGCAGTTGAAACACGGTTCTGGGTTCGCCGTTTTCAACTATTTCGCTCTCTTCAAAGTTCATCTGGCAATCACCCTGCAGCGTGCAAGCCAGTGCCAGATTGTCTTCAACAAATTCCTCATTGAAACCGTTGGTCAAACGGCAACCTGGAAGGTTGCCGGACTCAGTCGGCTGGTTGCTCCAGCGCAAACTTTCAACACCACCCAGAGGAGCGACCGTTTCATTAGGATCCAGTAGCTGTACCTCTCCTTCAATGAGGTCGAGAACATTCCCCTCCGCTAGCGTTGTGACAACGGGTAGATCGGAGCTGCGCTGGGCACCGGTGGAATCAACCCAGTCACAAGCTGCGAGAAAAATGGCCACCAGAAACGCCAGAACGCTGCCGCGCAATGGTCTGGATAGTGTTGACAGCCTTGATGCAGGAATAAACATGCTTTTCTACTTGGGTTTGTTACCGGACGTTATTGCTATGTCTTGCCACTTATATTCTGTTTTCGGATCCGTTTTCGCATTCGTTTTCGGACACTCCGAATTGGTCTGACCTTGACCAACATGACGCTACGCCGGGATTTCGGGATCACTGGATCCGGATGAACAACTCATGATAGCTGAAGTTACCTGCCCTGAATTGCCAGCATGGCCGGCAAAAACGCACTTCCATGCGTAATTTAAACGAATTTAACCTGTTTCGGCACCTACGCTTGCTGGAAGGCCATTACAACTGGTCAATAATTGTGAAAAGAATCACAATCTACAGAGGTTAACTAACACAAACTGTTGATAAAGCAGCTTTTTACCGCATCGACCTGTAGATCAACACAGGCGGATGTGGCCGGCCTTCCCTCCCAGTGATCCAGCAGATAGCGATAGCCCCGACGATTCATCGTTAGCTGACCTGCTGCGACACCGTCTTCAACGACCCTGACAACTCCGCTGACGGTTTCAAACCATTCCGGGTGCAATGCACAAACAACCGCAGCTGCGTCGTGCATGGCACAGCCAGGCTCCGGGTAATCACGGGCTGCACCGGTAGTCGAATAAAAGTCTATGTAAAACCGGCTGCTGCGTCGTAACAAGTCACCGTAGATGGCACTGCGCTGCTGTAACTCATCCATATCGGAATCAAATAACAACACTTTGTGAGTAACATCCAGGCCAACAATAGTGGCAGGCCACTCCACCGCAAACACCTTGTCAGCCGCATGGGGATCACCAAGAAAGTTGGCTTCGGCGACCGGAGACACATTACCTGGCTCATCCAGAGCGCCGCCCATGACAACCAGTTTTTCAAGCTTCAGCGGCAGTTGCGGATCACGTTGCAATGCCAGGGCGATATTGGTTAGAGGCCCCACAGCCACCAATGAAATCTGCCCGGCATGAGCGTTGGCTTGCTCGATGATAAAGTCAGCTGCATCCAGCGCCTGAGCTTTACCCTCAGGGGCAGGCAATTCAATGTTACCCATACCATCCTGCCCGTGCACAAAATCCGGATGGGGTAATGGCTTTTGTACCAAAGGCCGAGCCGCGCCTGTTGCCACAGGTGTATCAGCAAAACCGAACTGCTCCAGAATGCTCAGCGCATTTCGGGTAGCTAAATCGACACTGACATTGCCAAACACAGTTGTCAGGCCCAGCAATTCAATCTGTGGGTGAGCGCATGCCAGAGCAATCGCCATAGCATCATCGATTCCCGGGTCGGTATCGATTATCAACTTGTGTACAGTCGAATTGTTCATTGGATTCTCAGGCCGCCCCCACTACCTGCGGTAAGCCGTTAAGGTCTGCCAATTCAACCTCAGGCTGGGCCGGCAGGCGCTCACGTCGCTGTCCGAACCTGTTTATCCAGGCAACGTGAAACCCGAAATGGGCGGCACCCACTGCATCCCATGAGTTAGAGGACTGGAAAGATATTTCGCCAGCCGAAACTCCCAAACCATCAACTGCCAACTGGTAAACACGGGCGTCAGGCTTGAAAATTCCAACGGACTGCACCGAAAACGAATGATCGATCACATCAGCCAAACCCGCACTGTCCACCGCGGATTTGATCATATCAGGCGAGCCATTAGTAAGTATGGAGCAGCTAATGCCACTATCCTTTAGTCGTTTAAGCGTTGCAGGCACTTCCGCATAGGCTTCAAGCTGAAGATAGGCTTGCAATAGATCATTACGCAGACTCTCATCCTCGATCTTGTGGGTCTCCAAAGCATAATCAAGTGCATCGGCAGTTACCTGCCAGAAGTCTTCGTAAGCCCCCATAAGACTGCGCAACCAGGTGTATTCCAGCTGTTTGGTGCGCCACATCGCGGAGACGGGATCAGCCACAGAACCTAATCGTTCCCGGTGTCTGCCGACGGCAGAATGCACATCGAACAGGGTTCCATAGGCGTCGAAAACACAGGCTTTTATGCCATCCATTTTTTTTGCCGCTTCGCTCATGATGCGCTCCTTATTATTAGGTTTTTTTACGTTTGATGTGCCACGGCTTAAGCGGTGGCGCTATCCGCAGTTTTATTGACACCATTTAACGGTGGAATCGAATAGGTCGCAACCGCATGCGCCACCTTGGCTGAATTGAATGAGCCGGAATATATCGACACTTCTGCTACTGCCAGGCGCTTGCCCAATTTTAGCATTGCAGCGCGTGCCAGCAGATCCGCAGGTTCTGGCTTACGTAAAAAATTTATATTGAGATTGGTGGTAACCGCAAGCTCGACCGGACCTATGTGACTTAGTATCAGTGCATACACCGCAGCATCAGCCAGCCCCATCATCACCGGTCCAGAGACAGTACCGCCGGGGCGCAAGTGATCATTAGTAAAACTTGCACGCATATCAACATGTGTGGGTTCAATCGCCTCAAGCTTCAGACCCAGCAATTGCGCAAAGGGCAGTGCCTTATCTGTAAGTTTTTCAAATTCTGCAATAGTTATTTTCATTTTCACGCTAAATCTAACAACGGAATACCAGCGCCAGGCTCGCCGGGCAGGATTCAGATAACCATTGCAGCATGCTATCATCACAGATCATAGGAGGCACTATTGTGGCGAGCAAAAATTCTGAATCAGAGGCTGGCACCGCGGTGCTCTTGCGTGACCAAAACGCGGGTGTTGCTGTACTGACATTAAACCGCCCGCAGCAATTCAACTCGTTGAATGAAGCGTTGCTACAAAGTCTGCAAGTGGAGCTGGAACAGATAGCGGTTGATGACACTATCAGGGTTGTCGTGATAGCGGCCAATGGACGAGCTTTTTGCGCCGGGCATGATCTCAAAGAAATGAGAGCGCAGCCTGAGCAAGCGTATTACGATGCGCTGTTCCAGCGCTGCAGCCAATTTATGCAAACTATCAGCAGCATGCCACAACCGGTTATAGCCCGGGTAGAAGGAATGGCAACAGCTGCCGGCTGCCAACTGGTAGCCACATGCGATCTCGCTGTCGCAAGTCGGGACACACAGTTTGCTGTATCCGGAATCAATCTTGGGCTTTTTTGCAGTACACCATCAGTCGCGTTGTCGCGAAATATTTCACGCAAACGAGCTTTCGAGATGTTATTCACAGGGGATTTCATCAGCGCCAGTCAGGCACAGGAATGGGGGCTGATCAATCACTGTGTTGCACCTGAACAGGTAGATGAAACAATCGATCGTCTGTGCAACAGTATTTGCGCCAAGCCTGCCAGTACTGTCACAACGGGCAAGAAAATGTTCTACCAGCAGATCGAAAAAAATATTGCTGAAGCTTACAGCTACGCCGGCCAAACCATGGCGTGCAACATGATGGATGAAGATACCACGGAGGGGATTAACGCGTTTCTGGAAAAACGCCAACCGGATTGGAAATCAGGAACGGATAAAAGTTGATTGCCAGAAAAGCAATTGAAACATTTGATCAGGATACCAGCCGCAGCAAGCGATTGTAACCGGTGTCTTCGTACCAGATTAGAAAATCGGCAGCCGACAAAGGCTTGCTAACAAGATACCCCTGAATCTGGTCACACTGCATCGCAGCCAGTATCTGATACTGCTCCTCAGTTTCAACACCTTCAGCAACGACATCCAAAGCGAGCTTGTGACTTAGTGTGATGATCGCAGAAACAATCGCTTCATCTCCCGAATCGATGGCCAGATCCCTGACAAAACTATGGTCAATTTTCAGCTTATCGACAGGTAATTTCTTGAGATAGCTCAGGGATGAAAACCCGGTACCAAAATCGTCAATGGAAACCTGAATGCCTCGAGCCTTTAAACCGTTAAGAATCTTTATTCCCTGTTCCGTGTCCTGTAACAGCAGGCTTTCAGTCAATTCTATTTCCAGGTAGTGGGGCTCAAGGCCTGACAGTTCCAGAACTTCAGTGGCCAGAGCGCTCATATCAGAACGCATAAATTGCACAGCCGAACAATTGATAGCCATTGATTGTAATTTAAGCCCTGCCGCAACCCACGCTTTCATTTGCTTGCAAGCTTCCAGCATGACCCAGCGGCCTAGCGGAATTATCAAACCGGTATCCTCAGCCAAAGGTATAAACTTGTCCGGGCCAACCGTACCCAGCTCGTCATCATGCCACCGAACCAACGCTTCAACACCTACGATTTCACCACTGGACATGCAGATTTTTGGCTGATAAACCAGTTGCAGTGTTTCCGTATAAATTGCCTGTTTAAGCTTTTTCTCTAATTCAAATCGTGCTAGTGAAGCATCATGAATTTCACGCGAATAGAACTGTATGCTATTTCTACCGTTATCCTTGGCGTGATACATGGCTATATCTGCATGCTTTAACAATGTATCTGCATCAGCCCCGTCATGGGGATAAACACTGATTCCAATGGTTGTTGATACCGATGCTTCAGCCCCGCCCAGATTGTAAGGCTGTGCAATTACTGCTGAAATTCTTTTGGCGACTATGGCTGCATCCTGTTCGTCTTTTATATTCGTAATCAGAACAATAAACTCGTCCCCTCCAAGCCGGGCGATTGTGTGGTGGTGAGTTCCAGGCAAAGAATCAGAATGCACAAGAGATGGTCGCGGCCTGACGACAGCGTCATACTCTCTCACTGCTTCGTTCAGACGAATAGCTGTATGTTTGAGTAACTCATCACCAGCATCATGCCCCAAGGTGTCGTTAACCTGCTTGAAATGATCCAGATCAAGAAATAGTAGAGCGAATTTCTGCTTACTACGTTCAGCCAATGCGAGCGCATACCCCAATTTCTCACTGAGGAAAGCCCTGTTCGGTAGCCCGGTGACTACGTCGTAGTACGCCAGATTGTGAATCTGCCGCTGAGCATTGGAAATTTCTGTAACGTCCTGCAGCGTACCGATAATATTCTGTTTTTCGTTCTTGTCGAGCTGCGAGACTGCTTGCACATGCAGTGTCAATTCGCGTTGCGTTACAGGGTGCCGGAGGCGGAATTCCATATTGAATGGTGCAGCAGTTTCAACGGCTGTGTGATAGTTTTCCATTATCTGTTTCACCACCTCGCGGCGGAGATGTTTGAATGCTGTACTGAGATCAGCAACCACTTCGCCTTCTTTAAAGCCTAACAATGATTTTCCGACATCGGAAAGATTCACCGTTCCTGACGCTATATCTACCTCCCAACTACCTATACGCGCAATACGCTGTGCATTGTTTAATCGCTCCTGACTGCTACGCAATTCATTAAACAAGTTTGCAGACCTCAGCATGTAGTTCACACGATGAGGCAAAACATGGAAATTGATGGGCTTGGTCAGAAAGTCTGTGGCACCGATTTCAAACGCTGCATTTATAGATTCATGATCATCTAAACCGGTGACCATCATGATTGGAACATGTTGCCCGCCCTTTGACTGGCGAATCTCTCGTATGGCCGCGAAACCGTCCATACCCGGCATCACAGCGTCCATGATTACAAGATCAGGTAAATGCTTGTGGAAAAGCTCAATAGATTCCTGGCCATCACTTGCTGCAATCACCGAATATCCAGCTGCAGATAGAGCAGCATCTGCCATCATCACAGACGCAGCATCGTCATCTGTGTAAAGAACAACCGGTTGGTTTTTTTTGCTGGAATCTGACGACATGAATTTCAGCTTAGATGTTCACTAATATAATTTAATGAACCATTAAGTTTGCTAGGCTGCTTTGTGCAAATAAGGCTGAAGTGCATCCAGAGTCTGAACATACACGTCGCTTATTCGGCCCACCTGTTCCTGCGCCTGCTCAAGCTGCTCTTCCCTGGCAGCAACCTCTATAACTTTACAAATTTCGGACAGTTCTGATGCTCCAACGTAGGCAGCACTGGACTTTAGGCTGTGAGCCGCTGTCCTGACGGCCTCACTGTCGCCAGTCGCATAACCCGCCTCAATCGATTCCAGTAATCCGGGCGTATTCAGTTCAAACATAGAAAAGATTTTTGCGAACAAGTCCGGTTTCCCGGGCTGCTGCAAAGAGGTAAGTGCGTCTATCGCGGCATTGTCAATCTGTACCATGAGATGAAATCTTCCTGTTACAAGCTTACTAACTGTTACCTACAGCGCCCCTGAATTTCACACCAACGATATCCGGGTTCAATCTGGTGGTGGGTATACCGAGGATCACATCAACTGATAGCGGCTAACTACAATCTGCCTTGAAAGCTCACGTAACGTAATGTTGCGACTTCGGCAACATAGTTACAAATATCCTGCTTTATCAATCCAGTGGAATGCCAAACGATTATCGTTTTCGATCAATAGCCACCAATTTCAGCACAAATTACCCGCCCCTGACCCGCTTACACAGCGAACGCTCAAGTGGTCGTCGTGACGACGGCGCACGCAAATACACTGTACGCGCTCTATCAATGGTCGCTATATCAAGCAGGGAAATAAAATCGTAGCCTCGTGTCTCTATCGAACATCTTCAATCGCTTTCACCTGCGCAAACAATTGCTCGCAGCATTCTGCCTTGCATTTGTAATTGCCGGTCTCGCGGCAGCAGAAATTATCCGGCGCATAGATGCAAACGATTTCCAGTCTCAGATCAGCAAGGAAAATGAACGCTTGTCACTGTTACTGGCAAGTTTGTCTTCAGATGCGGTGAGGAATCGCGACGAGGCAGGTATTCACCGCTCTCTTGAAATGTTGATCAGGAGTTACAACAAAATCCTGAACGCCACTTTTTTTGATCCACATGGCGAAATTATTGGCAGATACGCAAACGCCCCTATTGCCACGCCTCTTGCCACACCCATTGAAATAACACCGCCGAATGACACCAGCCAAAACAAATTCGACCAGAACCATGGCATAGTAACAACGGATTCCCGGCTTGAAGTTGATGGTGAATATCTGGGCAGACTATCGTTAACCTGGGATACCAGCGAAGAAAAGAACCGGGTGCAGGAGGTTCAACGCAAAACCTATCTGACTTTATTTGGCTTATTGGCAATACTTGGACTCGTATTGATGTTGCTTTTGAATAAGCTTGTTCTCCATCCCATAGTGAGCATTCAACAGCATATGAAACGTGTGCAAAGCGACGCGCACACCCCACCCCTGCAACTGGATGCCGCCCCGGAACTGCAATTACTGGCGGAAAGGGCCAACGAATTCGGGTCATTGATGGATTTGCGGATGGCGCGAGAAGCCCAACTTGCCGATGCAGCACGCGCCAAATCCGAATTTCTGGCCAATATGAGCCATGAGCTACGCACTCCCATGAATGGTGTTTTGGGAATGCTTACTCTTTTGGAAAAAACCAATCTTGATCTGCAACAAAAAGACCAACTGGCGGTAGCCAGTAGTTCCGGAAAAAACCTGCTAAAGCTAATCAATGACATCCTCGACTATTCGAAGATTGAAGCAGGCAGGATGGAATTCGAATCCATTGATTTCAATTTGCACGAAATCGTCGAGACTTGCTGTGCAACCCAGGCAGAAGCTGCACACATTAAATCACTGGAACTGGTATCGATCATCGATAGTGATGTCCCCAGCTACGTTCGCGGCGATCCAACAAGAATCCGTCAGGTTCTGAACAACCTCATTAGTAACGCCATCAAATTTACAGAAAGGGGTACAGTCGTTGTGCGCCTGCACTTACTTGAGGCCAGTAATGAGCGCTGCAACATCCAATTTAACGTCACTGACAATGGCATAGGCCTGGAGCAGTCTGCCATAGACAAGGTCTTTGAATCTTTTGCACAGGCAGACGGCTCAACGACACGAAAATACGGCGGCACAGGTCTGGGACTGGCCATATGCCGTCAACTTGCAGAAGGCATGGGCGGCACTATCGGTGTCGAGTCACAGCAGGGGGTTGGCAGCAATTTCTGGATGGAAGTACCACTGGAACATTCTCTGGCTGACACCGGCATCTCCACACCCGGCTACAGATTACAGGGGACCAGCACCCTGATAATTGATCCCGGCGAAGAGTCAACTGAAGCAACCAAGGCTTTGCTTTCACAATACGGCGCGCCCTACGCTACTGCCAATACATCTGAAAAAGCCATGGAGCTGTTGCACAGGGCAGCAGACCAAGGACAGGAGTTCGATTTAATACTGGTGAATTCAGTCACCGGAGACGGCACATCAAGTACATTTATCGAAAAACTCATAGACGGTTTTCCACAATATGAAAGGAAGGTGGTTGAGCTCCTTTATGTAACAGATATGCGCGACAAAGTATCTGCGCCGAATCAACTCCGTGTGTTCAAACCACTGGCACGAGATTCATTCTATGAAAGATTAACTCAGCATCTATTCAGTGATGAGCAACTGGATGATATAGCGCTCAAGGGTGAAAAGGCACTGAAAACCGGAACAGTAACCGAGCCAGCAACTGAAACGGTGCCCGAGTTCAATGCAGGCAGTTTCCATATTCTCATCGCCGAAGACAACCCTGTTAACCAGATGGTGGCGGAAGGAATTCTCGAATCGATGGGGTACAACGTACATTGCGTTGATAATGGCAGCGAAGCAGTCGACTTTATAGATTCCAGTGAATGTGACCTGATCCTGATGGATTGCCAAATGCCAATAATGGATGGTTACGAAGCGACGCGCCAGATTCGCAAGCGCGATGATCACCTTGCTAATACTCCAATTATTGCGCTAACTGCCAATGCCATGGAAGGTGACGCGGAAAAATGCCTCGCAGCCGGCATGAACGACTATGTATCAAAACCGTTTGAAGCCGAAGTTCTGGAAGCTCGTATTCGCGAACAAATACTGGCAGCTGTAGAAAACAGGAATTCAGGCACACGCAAGGCCGCCTGAAGTTTTTAGGTTCCCAGGTAATGTTCCTGACGTAATCTACCCGATTCTGCTGTCAGCCCAGTAGTTCAACCAAGAAGTGCCTCAGGTTGGTTTAGTCTGTTTCGCATAGAAAGCGGTACACCATGCGCCAGACCGGCGATTGCTCCGAGCGCCATCGCACGCCCGCAACTGTCCCCTCCACACAGCACATTATCTCGCAGTAGCGTCTCAAAATCCTGACAGCTATTCAGCATATGCCATACGACCGGGAGACCTTGGGGGATATGACAGGGCATACCAAAACGATTGGCTGCAGCCAGGGGCTCATAGCTCTTCATTTCTAACGCCTGCCGCATCAGTTGCGCTAATTCGCCCGTGGTTTGTTCTGCGCCTTTAGCAAGTGCCGCAGGCATATCAGAACCAGACTGAAGAGATTGCAGACAGGTAAAAACAGCCAAAGCGCCCTGCTCGGCGACGGGATTATCAGCGCTGACACCAACGGCAGTTTTCAGATCAGACGCAGAAAGATCAAAAGCAAAAAATGCGGCCACCGGCGTTATTGCCGGCAATTGATCATCATCTGAACCGGACAAGTCAGGCAAATCATCACCCTCGGCCAGAATTCTTGCCACCAGTGCCTTGGTTGGCCGGTCGGCGTAACCGACAAAACTCCCCCCGGGACCGAATCTTTCAAGAAATAGGGCGCGATGTTTATCAACCGAATAAGTTTGATCACTATGCAACAGGTCAACAAACAGACGCAATGCTTCTCCATAGTGCGATAAGTCCCCTGCCCGCCTGCCAGCATGCGCGAAATAACCTTTATGATTTTCGTAGACTGATGCATCGGGAGCACGAAACACGACATCACCGGTTTCGGCAACACGTGCCAACTGCCCCTGATCATAAAGCCAATGCAAGCCCATGGCGGCGGCATCTGCAACAAGGGCACCGTTAACGGCATCTAGTTTATTCATCGGTATCGCTCATCAGTATCAATTACAGATCAGGTACAACAGTTTTATAAAAGAGTCGTTGGCGATCAAACCAACCTAACGTCAATCTGAAGAGAGTCGTGCATGCATCGTATTTTTCTTCCAACTGAATTGCTTGCTGATTTCAACAATTTCAAGCGAAAGTGCAAAGTGAGGTGCTGACATTAGTTCGCTACAAATGTCGGCTGCTCTAGTCATGATTGTTTCACCTACGATTTCCCGATCTTCTGCTGACCGGCCCTCACCCATGCGCAACACCATATCAATGTAAGCGTTAGCTTCCAGCTTATCTGCAATTACCACGTGATCAGCACGGAATGCACGGACCCTGATACCGGCCAGTGGAAATACACCTGAGTCCAGCATTGTCTGATACATGGCATCACAATATTCGGGCATTGATAAAGCAGATTCGACATTGGCTGAATATTGGATGTTCAAGTGTGGCATGTTCGTTTTTTATCCGCAGCAATTAAATTTAAAACTACAGTCTCTACAGGTTTAAAAATACTTTTTCGACAAAGTCAGACAACACCGGCTTCACGTAACTCAAGAATATCATCTTCCGAGTAGTGCAGAAACTGTGTCAGTACTTCATCAGTATGAGCACCCAGTGTCGGGCCAGCCCATTTAGTGCCGCCCGGAGTTTTAACCAATCGCGGATGCAATGCAGGCACTTCCAGAGTCTTACCCTCATACTCTACTTTTTCAAACATTCCACGCTCACGAAAATGTTCATCCTCAAACATGTCCTCGACCGAATAGATCGGCGCTGAGGGAACTTCGGCTTGTTGCAGTAGCTGCAACAAGGTTTTCGACTCATGCTGCAAAGCCCAGTCTTGCAACACCTGGTCTATTTCGTCTTCGTGCTCAACGCGACCCGCGTTTTCAGCCAGGCGTTCGTCATTGGCTAAATCTTCACGACCAGCAGCCACCATCAATCGTTTGAAGATTGAATTACCATTTCCGCCAATGACAACATAACGATCATCACGGCAGCGATAGGTGTTGGTTGGCACGATGCCGGTAAGTGTTGAACCCGAAGGTTGGCGTTGCACACCAGCACCTGAATATTCCGGCACCACGCCTTCCATCAAGTTGTAGACCGATTCCAGAATGGAAACATCGACGACTTGCCCGGTTTTATCAGCTCCTTTTGACTGACGCTGCATCAAAGCCAATAACGTTCCGATCACGGCATGCATACCCGCCAGTGTATCGCCGATACTGAGATTCGGCCGTACTGGTGGTCTGTCTGGAAATCCATTGACATGGCGAAAACCACCCATCGCTTCACAAGCCGATGCATAACCGGGTTTGCTACTGTAAGGCCCGGTCTGGCCATAACCCGAGATCCTGGTATAAACCAGTGAAGGGTTGGTTTCACTAAAATCATCAGGCCCCATACCCCAGGATTCCATTTTTCCCGGACGGAAATTTTCGATCACAACATCTGCACGTTTAAGCATCTCGCGCACAAGGTTCTGGCCACGGTCGGTATTCAGATCAATGGTTACCGAGCGCTTGTTGCGTGCAAGGCTGCGCCACCAATAGGAAGTTCCACTATCGTCCAACACCCGCCAACCACGCAGCTGATCACCGCTGCCGGGAGTTTCAACCTTGATCACATCTGCACCGAAATAAGCCAGCATCTGCCCACAGAACGGGCCTGCCAGCAACTGCCCAAGCTCGATAACCGTTATACCTGCCAGTGGCTTGTCAGACTCTTCTGCTTGCATAAAATACCCCTGTTGTTGGGCTAGCGACAAAAAACACTTTTGAAAAGCCAGCTGTGCACGGATTGTTGCTGAATATGGCTACGCCAGTTTGATAACATACAACGACCTACCTGTCTTGCAGACTACCGTAAAGCAGACAGGATGAGAACTGCCAAGAGTGTATAGAGCCACATGAATCAATTCGAAAACGCGCTGGATAAAAATACCGCCAACTATACGGCTCTCAGCCCGTTAAGCTTTCTGCAACGCGCCAGCGAGGTCTACCCCGACCTGTGCTCTGTCATTCATGGAGCTCGCCGTTATACCTGGTCAGAAACTTACAACAGAGCAACACAGCTTGCCGCAGCCCTTCACGGCAAGGGTATCGGGCTGGGGGATACGGTTGCCGTGCTGGCGCCCAATATTCCAGAAACATTGGAAGCACATTATGGCGTACCCATGTGTGGTGCTGTTCTGAACGCTATCAATACCCGGCTTGATGCTAACACCATTGCCCATATCCTCGAACATGGTGGCGCAAAACTTCTTCTGCTTGACCGGGAATTATCGGGGGTGGCTGCCGCGGCATTGAGCCAGCTCGATCATAAAATAGATGTGATCGATATAGATGACTCTGAAATGGACCCTGAGCGTGGTGGCAAACTGATTGGCGAAATGGACTACGAAACCTTTTTACTGACCGGGAGCGACTTAGCCAAGTCATTCCAGTGGCAACTGCCTGCGGACGAATGGCAAGCCATTTCGCTCAATTACACGTCCGGGACTACAGGCAATCCAAAGGGAGTCGTCTATCACCATCGTGGCGCTTACTTGAACGCACTCAGCAACATCAGTGGCTGGACCTTACCACATGAATGCGTGTACCTGTGGACACTGCCCATGTTCCATTGTAATGGCTGGTGTTTTCCGTGGTCGCTGCCAGTGGTTGCGGGCACCAGTGTTTGTATTCGTGACATCTCTGCAGGTTCGATCTACAAGGCAATCGCCGAGCATGGTGTTACCCATATGTGCGGCGCACCGGTAATTATGAATTTCATTTGTAATGCAACATCTGAGGAAAAACAACCGTTCAGCCATACTGTAAATATGATGACAGCGGCAGCACCACCACCTGCCGCGATTCTGGAACGTATTGAAGCCATGGGATTTAATATAACCCATGTCTACGGACTAACAGAAACCTACGGGCCCGCGGTAATCTGTGCCTGGAAATCCGAATGGAACAAATTACCCGCTGATCAGCGTGCAAGACTGAAAGCACGCCAAGGTGTGCGATACCAGATGCTGGAAGGACTCGATATTCTCGATCCGGAGACCATGCTGCCTGTACCCCGTGACGGCGAAACGATTGGTGAAATCATGTTTCGTGGCAATATCGTTATGCGCGGTTACCTGAATAACAAGGAAGCTTCAGATGCTGCTTTCAAAGACGGCTGGTTTCATAGCGGTGATCTGGGTGTTATAGATAGTGATAACTACCTTCGCATACTCGATCGGTCAAAAGACATTATCATTTCAGGCGGTGAAAATATCTCGTCAATCGAGATTGAAGACGTGCTCTATACCCATCCGCAAGTACTCGAAGCTGCAGTGGCGGCAAGACCGGATGATAAATGGGGCGAAACACCATGCGCCTTCGTGGGCTTACAACAAGGCGCTACGGTTACCGACAGCGAACTGATCGAGTACTGCCGTGAACGCATGGCGCATTTCAAATGCCCTAAAACAATTGTGTTTACAGAGCTACCCAAAACTTCCACCGGAAAGATACAGAAGTTTAAACTGCGTGAACAAGCCCGCGAAATGGGCAGCCTCTGAAACACCACACTACACTACCAGCTCAGCAATCGTCTGAATATGTTCATCATGAATACCTTCTCTCTGTAACGCCCGGTACAGTGAAATAGCATAGTCTTTGTTACTGCCACTAGGGCCATGGGAATCACGAATCTGATTAGCAATAACGTCATCAGCCGCATCACCCAACCATGCTGTATTGTCCGGCAATGCTATATAGCTTAGTGCATCAACTGAACCCAGCTCAGCGGTTTGCACAGGGATAGTGTGACGCTGGTAACCATTCTTTTCGCGATAGTCGAGTTCGCCAAGCACCCGATCGACATTGTTCGGAGCAATGCCAAACACCCTTCCTTTGCAACTTTCCCCCGGGAAAGGCACTAGCGTTAAAACACGGCCGGGCAGTTCAGGTGTTCCACGATGATCATGCGAGCCTTGCCAAAAACGTCTGGACCAACCGACGGCTGTTGCCCATAAAGCAATGGTGTGGGGAAAATCCGGACGCCAGATTATAGAACCATAACCAAAAACCCATAAACCCACATCAGCTTCTTTACTCAGCATCGATTGCCAATCTGCCCAATCTGCCCGACGATACTTTCTATTAAGAGCGTTTCTCCAGAACCCTGTGCTTGGACTGCATGAATTCGCGGTGCGACATGTAAATTAATTCTGCAAAGCGCCTGATAAAGGCTTCTTCGTATTTATCCAGATCATTATCACTGAATGCCACTTGCCACATACCGTCGAGCAAATTTCGTTTCTGCTCCAAAGAAAATTCTTTCTTGATAAAATTGATATGCTCATGATAGGAAATGTGCTCATCCACTTCGTTACTGGCAGCACTCACGATGGCCCTTATTTCTTCAAGCTCCAATGATGAGGATGCGGCAATGGCGAGCGAGATGGTTTCCAGCTCGGTTTGCTCAATTTCATAGTCAGCACGGGCTACCTCAGCCAGCAGATGAGCGGTAACCCTTTCGAAATCGAGCACCACAGCAGCATCATCGGCATCTGCCACCTGAATATTCTTAAGCCACTGACCAATCATTTTTTTCTGCGATTTCCTGAAATTATTTCAGATAAAAATTAGTAACTCTAGCCCGGTACCAGCACCTTTGAACGAGCGCATTAACTAGCGTTTCAGTTTTTCAAGTTTGAGTAAATCAGTTGACTTACCGGCTTTGGCAACATGGGCCGAACCACCCAGTTCAGACTTTACTTTCTCGGCCAGAACATTCATAGAGTCAACCTCACCGTGCACCATCAACGCCGGCGGTCGGCCTTTAAAATTCCCGTACCAGTCCATTATGCCTTTCTGATCAGCATGTGCTGACAAGCCGCCAACCGTATGAATTTGTGCCTTCACCTTGATTCTTTCACCCCAGAGTTTGACGGAATCTTCTCCTTCGACCAGTTTGCGACCCAGGGTTCCATAGGACTGGTAGCCGGATATCACAACGTGACATTCCTCGCGCCACAGATTATGTTTCAGGTGATGCTTGATGCGGCCGCCGGTACACATGCCACTGCCGGCAACGACTACAGCACCCGATTTCATCTTGTTAATTTTTTGCGAATCTTTTGCTGATCGGGAGAACGACAGATTAGGCATGGACAGGGTCGCACCATGCTCACGCCAGAAGGCTGCCGCAGTTTCATCATAAAGATGCACATGTTTCATGTAGATTTTGGTGGCTTCAATCGCCATCGGGCTATCCAGAAACACCTGCCAGTTCGCAAGACCCCATTCCTCAAAATAGCGCGCGAACATATACAAAATCATCTGACTACGACCAACAGCAAAAGCCGGTATCAACACATTGCCTTTGCTTTTCGTGACTTCCTTGACGACATCGCTGACTTCATCAAAGGTCTCACTCCAGTCACGGTGCAAGCGGTTACCGTAAGTACTTTCAACCAGTACCAGATCGGCTTCCTCAAGCATGGTGAAATCCCGCAAAATAGGCGCACCTCGATGCCCGAGATCACCGCTGAACACAACGGTTCGGTTTTCACCCTGTTCAACAAGCTTCAGTGTCACCATTGCCGAGCCGAGAATATGCCCGGCGTCATTCAGCGTGATTTCACATTCATCGAAAATTTTAGTCGGAGCATTGAAATTGACTGCTTTGAAGAGGCGGATAGTCTGCTCAACATCTTCCAGCTTGTATATCGGCTCCAGCATTGTCTTGCCTTTCCGGGCGCGACGCTTGTTCTGGTATTCCGTGTCTCTTTCATTCAGATAGGCCGAGTCCTTCAACAGAATTTCACACAAATCAGCACTTGCCGCATGAGTGTAAATCGGCCCGTTAAAACCATTTCGCACCAACACCGGCAAACGGCCGCAGTGATCGATGTGGGCGTGACTTAACACGATGCAATCAAGCCCGGCAGGGTCGAAGGGAAACGGATCACGGTTCCTCTGGACGTCTTTATTTCGCCCTTGAATCAAGCCACAATCGAGAAGAATTTTCTTATTACCGACTTCCAGTAAATGACAGGAGCCTGTCACTTCTTCAGCCGCACCATAACTCGTCAACTTCATCAGTATTTATACCTGTGTGCAGCAAAGCCATCAGCCTGGAATGACCACATCACTTTGCCGTTGTGCGTTTTTTGATGTGCGTTCTTTATAAGTGCCTGATATTCGCAAACCCTGTATCATGCCGGGTGAAAAGGCAGAGGTAATCAAACCTCCGCAGATTCTATCATCCGCAGTAACCGCATACTTAACCGTTACATTTAACCGTTACATCCATTCCGGCCGGAGCACCCAACTTGGCAAGCCCTACCCCATCTGACACTGGCACACAACGCGCCATGTTTGCAACCGCACCTCACGGTGTCGCCGGGCTGCTCGCTGATGAACTCGCGCAACTGGGTGCCACAGATGTGACCATAGCCGGCGCCGGCGTGCGTTTCCATGGCAGCCCGGAAACCCTGTATCGCTGCTGCCTGTGGTCGCGACTTGCCAATCGCATTTTGTTGCCGGTGCTGCGTGGCAAGGCCGATAGCGAAGACGCGTTATACCAACTCGTACAAACGCACGACTGGTCACAACACATGTCAGTCGGCAAGACCCTGGCCGTAGATTTTTTCAGTTCCCATTCCCAAGTCTCACATACGCTCTACGGTGCACAAAAAGTCAAAGATGCCATAGTGGACCAATTTCGCGAACAGACCGGCGAAAGACCTTCCGTTGATCGCGAAACCCCGGATTTACGGATCAATGTGTATGTGCATCGCGACAATGCCCGCATTGCACTTGATATGTCCGGCAGCAGCCTGCACCGTCGCGGATACCGCGAACAAAGCACCAGGGCTCCCCTAAAAGAAAATCTTGCAGCTGCGATGCTTGCATCCTGCGACTGGCTGACTCTGGCGGCAAAAGGACAATCGCTTTTCGATCCAATGTGTGGCTCGGGCACCATTCTGATTGAGGCCGCACTGATAGCAACGGATACAGCCCCCGGTTTGTCACGTGAGTATTTCGGATTTCTCGGTTGGGCCGGACACGACGAAAATCTTTGGCGCACTGTTCTGGAAGATGCCGCAAAACGCAGAATTCAGGGGCAGGAAAAATTGCGTGATAGCGGGATAAAAATTATTGGCGCTGATCGCGATAGCAAGGTTCTTGCTTCATGCGAAGCCAATCTCAAGGCCGCGCAAGTTGATTCCCTGGTGGAACTGCAACAAGCGGACTTCTTTTCGGCCAGACACACCATTTCTACCAATTCTGGCGATACAGGCCTGCTGATATTCAACCCTCCCTATGGAGAAAGGCTCGCAGCTGGCAATGCCGCGACCACATTCTACCGGGATATCAACAAAACGCTACGCGCTACATTTAACCAATGGCGGATAGGCATACTGACACCGGCAGATGCGCCGAGTCATCTGCTGCGCCTGAGTAGCAGCGATGGCGGGAAAACCAGTAAACAGTCGTCCAATGCACTGGCGTTCAGCAACGGCGGCATTGAATGTCGGTTTATGTACGGCCTTGTCAGCGGTGGTAGCACCGGTACTGCTGCAAGTGCCTGGGGCGACACGGCAGGCGATAACAAGGGTGAAAAGACCGGGCCTGACAATCGTAGAAACCCGTGGGGTAACGCTGTATCTGACAGTTCGCCTGTCGCCGCCGAAAAGCCCGCGAGCAGCGAATCGAGCATGTTCCGAAACCGCCTGGCCAAAAACCGGAAGAAACTTGGCAGCTGGTTGAAGAACAATGAGATCAGAGCTTACCGTGTATATGACGCCGACATGCCTGAATACGCGGTCGCTATTGATATCTACGAAATCGAACTGCGCGATCAACCGGGTAAACTTCAAACACATGCCGTAGTGCAGGAATACAGGGCTCCAAAAAGTGTTGATGCCTCTAAAGCACGCGAGCGGTTGCAACAGGTAATGGCGGACACAGTGGCTGAGTTTGACCTGCAGGCTCAACACTTACACCTGAAAATTCGTGAACGCCAGAAAGGCAGCTCACAGTACGAAAAAGATCACGACACACAAGAATTTTTCAGAGTCAGCGAATACGGTTGCCGCCTGTTGGTCAATTTTGATGATTATCTGGATACCGGATTATTCCCCGACTCCCGCAAAATACGCCACTTTATCCAGCAACAATCCGCCGGCAAACGTTTCCTGAATCTCTTTTCCTACACCGGTAGCGCGTCAATGCACGCAATCAGGGGAGGTGCGAGCCTGACAACCAGTGTGGACTCCTCCAAAACCTATTTAAACTGGGCTGACAAGAACCTCAGACTCAATACGGCAGATTCTGACAGTGCAAGCGGCATTGACGTCAATTGCAAACCCGGCAAAAACGCTGGAAAACACGAGATGGTACGCGGCGATGTCATGACATGGCTTAAAAGTGCCACGCAGGAGTATGACCTCATCCTGCTGGATCCCCCTACTTTCTCGAATTCACGTGATCTTGAGACAGACTGGGATGTGCAGAAGAACCACGCCGATTGCATCGAACTTTGCATGCAGCGCCTGAGCCGCAACGGCCTGTTGATCTTCGTTACCAACTACAAGCGTTTTCGCCTGGAAACTGACAATTTCAAGCAATTCAATATTGAAAACCGCTCCAAATGGTCAATCGATCGCGATTTCACACGTAATCAGAAGATACATCAGTGCTGGTTCCTGCAACATACCGGCGTTGCCGATTGAACCGGTATCACACCGGCAGGGTTCCTGCTGTAGAATCCTCAAGGTAATATTGTTCCTGCTTCCCATAGACCAATGACCCGGAGTTCAAGTTGACCACTTTTCTAGCTGAGTACGGACTATTTCTGCTTAAGGTACTCACCTTTCTGTTTGCTGTTCTGGCCGTTATTTTCACCATCTTCATGCTCGGCAAGGGCAATCGCCGCGGTGCTCCCAAGGGACATATCGAAATAACCAAACTCAACGAGTCAATTGAGGATATGAGCGAGGCCTTGCAGAAAATAAATCTCGACCCCGAGGCGCTCAAGCAAAACATGAAGGAAGAAAAAGCGGAACGCAAAGCCAAGGCAAAAGCCGAGAAACGAGCCGCCAAGGAAGCCAAAAAGAAACGCGGCGAAGGCACCACAGTGGTCTCGGAACCGGGTCGTAAATCAGTATTTGTGCTCGATTTCGACGGCGACATCCGTGGCTCGCAAGTCGGCTCCATGCGTAAGGAAATATCTGCAATCCTGACTACCGCTGAAGCCGAAGACGAAGTCGTAGTCAGACTGGAGAGTGGCGGCGGCATGGTGACCTCCTATGGATTGGCAGCCTCACAGCTGGACCGAATCGTTAAAAAAGGAATTCCCTTAACTGTCTGCATCGACAAGGTTGCGGCAAGTGGTGGATACATGATGGCCTGCGTTGCCAGCAAAATACTGGCGGCACCCTTCGCCGTTGTGGGCTCCATTGGCGTGGTAGCACAGATACCGAATTTTCACCGCCTGTTAAAGGACAACAAGGTGGATTTTGAACTGATGACTGCAGGCAAATTCAAACGAACACTGACCATGTTTGGCGAAAACACCGACGAAGGTCGTGAGAAATTTATTGAAGACATTGAACGAATACATGATCAATTCAAAGGCTACGTAAAACTGCATCGCCCCAAGCTCGATATTGAAACAGTGGCTACCGGAGAAACATGGTCCGGCAATGACGCCGTTGAAATGAATCTCGTAGACGACCTGCTAACCAGCGACGAATATCTCATGCGCGCCTGTGAAGAGTGTGATGTCTTTGAAGTGAAATACAAGGAAAAGAAGAACGTTATGGAACGCTTCGGCATGGCCGCTCAGAACAGTGTTGACGGGCTGTTGATGAAATGGTTTGACCGATTGATGAAAGCACGCTATTCAATCGGTTAATGCGATTAACGTTTATCATAACCGGCTTATTCCAGCCGGTTTTTTAAAGCCCGGGGCCGAACAATCACGCCTTGCCAGAGCGCCACTTCTCAAATTCCTGAAGATTCGCTTCATCGGTCGCCGGATACAAACCGATTATAGAAGCGCCGGATTTGACTTTGGTCATCACGAACTCTTCATAGGCAGTCATTTCCGCAGCCTCGTTGGCAACTTCGTCAACCAGGTGTAGCGGAATAACAATCACACTGTCATCGTCACCAACAATAATATCGCCGGGGAAAACAGGCGCATCACCACAGCCAATCGGGCAATCAATCTCGATGGCTTCGTTAACCGTGAGGTTGGTCGGGCTGGATGGTCGATTATGGTAGGCAGGTATTTCAAGTTCGCCAATGTTCATGGCATCCCGAAATCCACCATCGGTCACAACGCCGGCCACGCCACGAACCATAAGGCGATTTATCAGAATATCGCCGGCAGAAGCAGCATAAGCACTTTTACGGCTGTCCATCACCATCACATACCCGGGAGGGCAAGTCTCTACGGCATGGCGTTGAGGATGCTTGGGATTCCTGAATTCAACCAGTTGATTACGGTCCTCGCGCGCTGGCATATAGCGTAAAGTAAATGCAGGCCCAACCATATTGCGGCCCTTTGGTTTAACCGGCCGAACATCCTGGATAACCTGGTTTCTCAAGCCACGTTTGTACAATGCCGTCGCCAGTGTTGCGACAGATATGCCTTCCAGTATCGCTTTAATTTCTGCGGTATAGCTGTTTTCGGACATTGGGTATCCCTTTAAGTCAAAATAGAATTACAGGCATGTAGCTGATCGTCAATCGATTCATAGCATCGATTCATAGCATCTGTTCAAGGCAACACTCCAACTGCGACATCAAGCCTTGGCCTTGACCACACAGATAGCAGGTGGCTGCCGCAAGCGGCTGAGAAAGGATTTTTTCCTGCCATCATCCCTGGGTATTTTGTCCAGATCACAGGTAAGCTCCGTATACTTTTCACCAAACATAACACCAGCATGGCTGTCGTACCAGATTTGCAGCCACTCAGTGGCTGTTGCCGGATCTGCAGCCTGCTGCCCGGCAAGGTCGTCTTTTGCAATGCAGATTTGCCAGTTGTTACTCACTCTGTCAAAAACAGCACCGCTGAGATCACTGTTTACAACCGGAAAAAGGAAATCACCATCGGAACCCGCGTTTGTTTGCGCCAGCGGTATTTCACAGACCGATTGCTCACCTTCTCTCTGACTAACCCGCAACCTGACACCGGACGCTGGCTGACCGGATTGCAGCAGAACACCGCGCAGCTCGGGAATAATCACCTCATCAATGCTTTGCGCATCGTTATCTAAGCGCAGAGTCTCACACCCGGCCAAGGAAAATGTGATCGAAAGTGACACAAAAGCTATGGGAAACCTGCCTGACCAATGGCAGGGCACTACCTTTTTGGCGTAATCTGCCAATAAGTGAAAACAGAGCATTGTTTTTTGGGAGTTTGTCTGGTTTGTCAGTAGTATAATAACAGCCAGCAAGAATACGCTATGGCGTGTGACAGAATTTTTTTGCCGCTATCGGCCAGCACCAGTCTATCAATGACTACTAAGCTGTGCACTGGCGGTGATATTGCTTTTGTAACCCAAGGGCATTTGCTACAACGCAGCTTTGCAAACGCTTTTGCTAACAATGTTGTTAACTATTTTGTTAAAAAACTGCGTTTGATTTGTTACCAAGTGATTTGTTACCAAGTGATTTGCTACCAAGTAATTTGCAAACAAGACACCCTGACCTTCCTTTAAGGGCGATTTAAGCTCGGGCACAGCCCGCAATCGTGCAATCGGCCCGACGGGGCCACTAAGCAACTCCGGAGATAATCATGGCGACTGAAAGAGAGTCGATGGAATTTGATGTAGTGATCGTGGGCGGAGGCCCGGCAGGTCTTGCCACGGCATGCCGTCTGATGCAACTGGCAACACAGAACGAACGTGAAATATCAGTGGTTGTGCTGGAGAAAGGCTCTGAGATCGGGGCACATATCCTGTCGGGCGCTATCCTGGAGCCATCCGCCCTGAATGAACTGTTCCCGGACTGGAAAGAGAAGCAGGCGCCGCTCAATACCGAGGTCACAGGCGACGAAATCTACTTTTATACCGGGCCCGAAAAAGCGATCAAAATGCCGAATGCACTGGTGCCGAAACCGATGCACAACGAGGGGAATTACATTGTCAGTCTGGGCAACGTAACACGCTGGTTGGGTGAACAGGCTGAATCTTTGGGAGTGGAGATTTTTCCCGGATTCGCAGCAAGCGAAGTGCTATTCAACGATGATGGCAGCGTCAAAGGCGTTGCAACCGGTGATATGGGCCGCGGAGCAGACGGAGCGGAAAAAGCAGGTTTCGAGCAGGGCATGGAATTGCACGCAAAATATACGGTGTTTGCCGAAGGTTGCCGTGGCAGCCTGGGCAAACAATTGATCAAACATTTTTCACTTGATAAAGATTGTTCACCCCAACATTACGGCATCGGCCTGAAAGAGCTCTGGCAAGTTGATCCGGCCAACCACAAGCCCGGTCTTGTTGTACACGGTCTAGGCTGGCCTCTTTCAGAATCCGGCTCAACTGGCGGCGCATTTCTCTATCATCTGGAAGATAATCAGGTCGTCGTGGGCCTTATTATTGATTTGAACTACAGCAACCCCCACCTCAGTACCTTTGAGGAATTCCAGCGATTTAAAACCCACCCGAAAATTGCTGCAACACTGCAAGGCGGCGAACGCATCAGCTATGGCGCAAGGGCCATTGCCAAGGGCGGCCTCAATTCATTGCCGAAAATGACCATGCCGGGTGGTTTACTGCTTGGCTGTGATGCAGGAACATTGAACTTCGCAAAGATCAAAGGCACACATACCGCTATGAAATCGGGCATGGTAGCCGCAGAAGTTCTTTTTGAGACTCTGGGTGGCAGCGACGACGCGGCGAACGGTGGTGCAGATCTGGCGCAGTTCAAATCAGCGTTTGAATCCAGCTGGGCCTACGAAGAATTGAAAGCTTCACGCAACTTCGGGCCCGCTGTTCACAAATTCGGTACCTGGATTGGTGGCGCATTCAACTTTCTTGACCAGAATTTCTTCAAAGGCAAAATCCCGCTTACTCTTAAAGACGAAACCCCTGATCACGCGACGCTGAAACCAGCTGCGGAATGTAAAACAATCGATTACCCCAGACCTGACGGCACCCTGACCTTTGACAAACCTTCCTCAGTGTTTCTGTCCAATACCAACCACGAGGAAGACCAGCCGTGTCATTTGCAGCTGGCAGATACAGATATTCCGATCAAAACCAATCTCGCCAAATGGGCAGAACCGGCGCAGCGCTATTGCCCGGCAGGCGTATATGAGGTTGTAGAGAAGGAAGGCGAATCACGGTTTCAGATAAATGCGCAAAACTGCGTGCATTGCAAAACCTGTGATATCAAAGACCCCAGCCAGAACATTACATGGGCAACACCTGAAGGTGGCGGAGGCCCTAACTACCCCAACATGTAACAGCAGCAGACGAGCGACAGCACACCCAATCTGGTGTGCTTCGCCGATTTACTCAAGGACTTACAAGTTTACATACGGCCCGGGCGAACTAAATCGCATGACACTATTTCACATGCAGTTCCTATAACACGGGTCTTACCACCTCTAAACTGCAAATCACTGTAAACGCAGGGTGTTAAATTTTGACAACCTGTACTGTGCAGCGCTTGATACCTGAAGCAGCAACTTGTTACCATCATCAAGTTCCCACTCACGTCGGACCAAGTTCCATTTTGTATTGTCATTTTTTATTGTGAACCTGGCCGGACAGACTGCGAAGCTCAGCCTTTGAAGATCGACCGATAAACTTCAAAGTGTAAAGATTCATATGTGAAATGATTCATATGTGAAATTGCTGAACCGGTAATAACCTAACATTCCATAACAGGAGTTCGATATGTCTACTTTTCTTCTTGCACTTATAATTGGCTGGCTGCTTGGCCGTTATTGGGATAATGTCATGAGCTTCATCAATGAAAAGAAGCACACTATCCAGACAAAATCCAATAACTCGTCTAACGACTAAGCCTGACTTAGAACAGACTCTAGCAGCTTACAAAATCAGCAGCTTACAAAATGAAAAAGCCCCTTTTTTCAAAGGGGCTTTTTTTTGTCCTGATTTTGTGTCTGCCGGTTTTGTTCTACTAACTGATAAAACCTGTAGTTGCCAGCATATGCAAAATGGTTATCAGCTATCGGAGAAGTCCGGCTTTCGCTTTTCTATAAATGCCTGCATACCCTCTTTTTGGTCATCCGTTGCAAATAGCGAATGAAACATGCGACGTTCTACCATAATCCCTTCAGACAGTGTTGTATTCATAGCTGAATCAACACTTTCCTTTGCCAGCATAACTGAGGGCAAGGAATAAGAAGCGATCGATTTTGCTGCTTTGAGTGTCACGTCCATCAGTTCGTTTACAGGGACAACTCGCGCAACCAAACCAGCACGTTCAGCTTCTTCCGCATCCATATTACGACCTGTCAGACAAAGATCCATCGCTTTGGATTTTCCCACAAGGCGGGTTAATCGTTGTGTACCACCAGCACCCGGAATTATTCCCAGCTTGATTTCCGGCTGGCCAAACTGGGCATTATCAGCCGCAATAATAAAATCGCACATCATCGCTAATTCACAACCACCACCCAGTGCGTAGCCGGATACAGCCGCTATCACAGGTTTTCGGAAAGTGGTGACACGCTCCCAACCCGCAGTAATGAAATTCGACATGTGGGCATCTACAAACGATTTGCTTTGCATCTCCTTTATGTCTGCGCCTGCTGCAAATACTTTTTCATTACCGGTAATGACAACCGCCCGAATCGTATTGTCGTTTTCCCACTGATCCAGCACAGTAGTCAGCTCATCCATCAAGGGGCTGCAAAGTGCATTCATCGCTTTCGGACGATTCAACGTCACTATGCCAACGCCGTCTTCTGTTCTGGTTTCTATGTTTTCAAAGCTCATCGTTTCACTCTTGCCTGGGTACTGAATCGCTGCTACCACTACCTCACCTTTCCGGTGAAACAATGATTACAGCATCGCTACATCAATTGATATTGTACTTTCACCGCCTTCAGTGACTATCTGTTTACCTGAGCCTACCTTGGGCAACTCGTGTTCGGCAAAAAACCTGGCCAGTGTTATCTGGGCATCAGAGTATTTCGGATCTTCTGAACTGGCTGTAGCCGCCAATGCGGTACGTGCCATCATCCAACCACCCACGGTTCGGCCGCTCATCATCACGTATTCAACCGACCCTGCGGCTGGCAGTGCAGCATTGTCCTGTTTCAGTAGCCAGTCCGTGGTATCTTCGAGCGCTTCAACGGCGTCGCCCAGACGTTTAGCCATCACCTGTAATTCAGCACGATTGGACTTTTCCAATTCACCGACTGTGGCACGAATTTCCGTAGTCAGCTCCTTCATTCCCTGCCCTCCGTCACGTGCTGTTTTTCGACCAATCAGATCATTGGCCTGGATTGCCGTGGTTCCCTCATAAATCGTGGTAATGCGCGCATCCCGATAATACTGGGCAGCTCCGGTCTCTTCAACAAACCCCATGCCGCCGTGCACTTGTACGCCCATGGAACAAAGTTCAACACCAAATTCAGTCGACCAGCCCTTGACCATTGGAGTGAGCAATTCACCCCGCCGCTGATAATAGTCACGCTTGTCGGCATCAGGGTGTTTGGCTGCCTTGTCAAAACTTGCTGCACATTCCAGCGCAAGACCGCGCATCGCATCAACACCCGAGCGCATGGTCATTAACAGACGCCTGACATCAGGGTGATTGATAATTCCCTGATCATCTTCAGAGGTACCCAGCAGGGTCTTTCCCTGCTTGCGGTCCTTAGCATAGGCAAGCGCTTTTTGATAAGCACCCGCTGCAATAGCATAGCCTTCTACACCAACAGCATGACGCGCCTGATTCATCATGGTGAACATATACATAAGGCCGTGGTTTTCCTGGCCGACCAAATACCCGATAGCACCATCATTGTCACCATAAGACATGACACAGGTAGGGCTCGCATGGATACCAAGTTTGTGTTCAATTGAAACGCATTTGACATCGTTACGCTCACCGAGCGAACCATCATCGTTAACCAGAAATTTTGGCACCACAAATAATGAAATACCTTTCACGCCTTCCGGCGCATCCGGCAAGCGTGCCAACACCAGATGGATGATATTCTCGGACAGGTCATGCTCACCGTATGTGATGTAGATTTTCTGTCCACTGATGCGATAGTGATCGCCATCGGGCTCGGCTCTGGTGCGTATGGAAGCGAGATCAGTTCCAGCCTGTGGCTCAGTGAGATTCATGGTACCGGTCCATGTGCCTTCCACCATTTTGGCCACATAGCGCTCTTTCATTTCATCCGAAGCATGGTGGTGCAAAGCATCAACCGCACCCTGAGTCAGCAATGGGCAAAGACCGAAGGACATATTGGAGGAGTGCCACATTTCCTGAACAGCAGCCGATACACACATCGGCAAACCCTGCCCACCGTACTCAGGTTCAAAAGACAGCGCGCCCCAGCCATTTTCACAGAACTGTTGGTAAGCGTCTTTCCAGCCCTCAGGCGTGGTAACACCATCCTCGGACCAGCTGCTGCCCTGCTCATCACCAACACGATTCAGTGGCGCCAGTACTTCAGCAGTAAATTTACCTGACTCCTCTAGTATCGCAGCAACAAGATCAGGGGTAGCCTCCTCAAATCCGGGAAGTGCAGCAACCTCATCCAGGCCAACAACCTTATTGAGCATAAATTCGATATCGCGCACCGGGGCTGTATAACTCATGGTGATCTCCTGTAACGTTGTTATGGAAGATTTACAGTATTGCGCAGCGAGTTCCTCGGCACAATATCTTGCTAACTGAAATGCGGCGATGCAATACCGGTTTCGCAAGGTGCAACTGTCGTAACCTCGAAGCGCGAAATCAGTATTGCCGCTTTGTTTTTCTATACCTGTATTGGCAGGCAGGAGCAGGCCATAGGGATTATTAGCCGTCGAGACCTTTACTTAGTTCAGGTAGTGCGTCGAATAAATCAGCCACCAGGCCGTAGTCAGCCACCTGAAATATTGGCGCTTCTTCATCTTTATTAATCGCCGCAATTACCTTGCTGTCTTTCATTCCCGCCAGGTGCTGGATTGCACCGGAAATACCCACAGCAATGTACAGGTCAGGCGCTACGACTTTACCGGTCTGACCGACCTGGTATTCATTGGGTACGAAACCAGCGTCAACAGCTGCACGCGATGCACCAACAGCCGCATTCAGTTTCTCAGCAATTTCATCCAGCATCTTGAAGTTTTCACCGTCCTGCATACCACGCCCGCCAGATACAACAACACGCGCACTGGTAAGTTCCGGGCGATCGGACTGAGAAAGCTCTTGACCAATAAAACTGACTTTCTCGCTAGCTGCTGTCGCCGCAAGTGTTTCGACTGAAGCACTGCCACCGGTTTCCGCACCGGCTTCAAAAGATGTGGTGCGCACTGTAATGACCTTCCTGGCGTCACTACTTTTTACCGTCGCCATGGCATTACCGGCATAGATAGGCCTGACGAAAGTATCGGCTGACTGCACCTCGGTGATATCAGAAATTCCGGGCACATCCAGCATGGCTGCAACACGTGGCATTACGTTTTTGCCACTGGCGGTCGCCGCGAACAGGATATGTTCGTAGTCATTGGCAATAGTCATGACGAGATCAGCAAGATTTTCCGCCAACTCATTTTCATAGGCGGCATCGTCAGCGTGCAATACCTTGGTAACACCTGCAAGGGATGATGCAGCTTGAGCTACAGCATCACTGCCACTACCTGCTACCAACAACGTGACATCATTGCCAATCTGAGTCGCTGCTGCGACCACATTCAACGTTGCCGGACGTAAGGCACCACCTTCGTGTTCTGCCAGAATCAAAGTACTCATTGGATTATCTCTTTTAAATTTCTTAACCGGTTAGGCGTTTTTGAAAGCAATGTTTCTATCGCCGATGAAAAGGTTTATCCCGACAATCAGATAACCTTGGCTTCATTCTTCAGTTTGTCGACGAGTTCGCTCACATCGCTGACAATCACACCTGCCTGGCGTTGCTCCGGCTCATTAACCTCAACGACACTAAGTCCCGTGGTTGTTGTCACTCCGGTGTCGGCAACCGGAATGGTTTCCAGCGGTTTCTTTTTGGCCTTCATGATGTTGGGCAACTTTGCATAACGAGGCTCATTAAGACGTAAATCGGTGGTAATTACCGCAGGCATTGCCACTTTAATTGACTCAAGGCCGCTATCCACTTCACGCGTCACTTTTAAAGCATCACCTTCAAACTCGACTTTTGAAGCAAAGGTTGCCTGCGCCCAACCTGTCATTGCCGACAGCATCTGACCGGTCTGGTTGCTGTCGTCATCGATAGCCTGTTTTCCAACAATCACGAGACCTGGCGATTCTTTTTCCACCACATGTTTCAACAGTTTGGCAATGACAAGAGGCTGCAGCTCTTCTTCGGTTTCAATCAAAATACCGCGATCAGCACCCATCGCCAAAGCGGTGCGTATTGTTTCCTGGCTCTGTGATGGACCGATTGATACTGCTATTACTTCTTCAGCATTACCTGCTTCCTTGATGCGCAGAGCCTCTTCAACCGCAATCTCGTCAAAAGGGTTCATGGACATTTTTACGTTGGCAAGCTCAATACCGGACTTGTCCGCCTTGACTCTTGCCTTGACGTTGTAGTCCAGTACGCGCTTGACTGCTACCAGCACCTTCATCGGTTAATCCTCAATTGTCTATTTACAAGTATTTTACGGCCGGTCAGCCCGGCCGGACTGAAAACAGCCCTATGTATTCAAAAATCGGCGTATTCAAAAAATCTGCGGTTCACTTTACCGAAAGAACTCCGGCAACCGCTATTCCACTTTTCAAGTGTAGCTTGTTATCAGGCCTTTCCAGCACCTTGATAACGACTGCGAGTTGCAACAAATTCACCACCTGAGGCTCCAGTGTCGCCAAAACCTGAAGCCGATCGCATTGCACCTTCCCGGGCATTACTCTCCAATGTCCTCATTCCAGAGTTCGGGCCGTTCCGCGATAAAGGAGGTCATCAGGTCTATACATTCCTGATTGTCGAGGATTTTCACGTCCACTCCTCTTGAACGTACATACTCCTCCGGCCCCTGAAAGGTTCGGTTCTCGCCAATCACCACATTAGGGATACCATACAGTAGTATTGCTCCGCTACACATATCGCAGGGAGACAAGGTCGAGTAAATGGTTGCACGCTTGTAATCCTTTGCAGTCAAGCGCCCTGCCTGCTCCAGACAATCCATTTCAGCATGACGTATGGAACTGCCGTGCTGAACCCGCTGGTTGTGACCGCGCCCTACTATCTTTCCATCGAGCACTAACACCGAACCTATCGGGATCCCCCCCTCTTGCAGGCCTTTTCGCGCCTGCTCGATCGCCGCAGCTATAAACGGACCATGTTCATCCAGCACTTGCTCGCCCACCTGCGCATCTCCTGATTGAGAAATAGGGAAACATTCTACAACCTTCGGCCTCAAGTAAAGCGGCCACTGATGACAAAAGCAGTAAACGCTGCGCTATTGCAACTGAATGGATCCGCTCACAACAACCACAATTTCACTGGTTCCGGCAGCTATCGCAGGCTCTTCAGCCACCTTGGACAATGATGAACGTTCAGCAAAGTTGCGCATCACGGGAGATTGATGGCGCGAATTGGTATTGATGTCTACATTGATAATCCGGAAATTATTTGCCCCCATAGTGCTTTGCACCAGCGACGCCCTTTGTCTGAAGCTGTTGAGCGCTTCGGCAATAAGATCATCTTCGCGGCTCTGGCGCGTAGCAACTTTGGGCCTGAGCTGCATTCCCCGAATTTGCAAACGTTCCTGCAGATCGCGGATAGCCTTGCGCACCGCAGGAAAATCGTCGCTTTCAAGCTTCAACACCTGTGATGAACGCCAACCAATGATGTGACCCTGCTTTCTGTCATGTTTCGGCCAGGTACTGTAATTCCCCGAAGTGGCTTTGATTGACGGGTACTGACGGATTTTCTCCAGCGCCCAGGCCATGTCGGCATTAACACGGTTGGCGAGGGCTGCTGATTCCCGGTCTTCATGCTCAACCGCCATATCAGCAATCAGCAAATCATTGGCGACTTCGCCGCGTGCCTGGGCCGTGATGCTGTATCTGTCAAATAGAGCGTCCTGCTCGGCACTCGCAACCGACGCGAGGGAAAACAGACACAGTGCCGGCAAACCAAACAGAAAAAAAGAGATAGAAGTAAAAGTGCGCGACATGATTAATTCCATGAGACCCGTGACTGGTGGTCAGCGCTGCATCGCGGGCTTTCACCACAATTTGCCCAAACCGATTTGGCCGATTTGGCCGATTCGCCCGATTTGGCAAAAAAGTGGTGAAGTACGCCTGACCGGGTTTAAGCCCTGATTTTTGCAAGCACTGGTAGCAGCTCAGATACGGCAATCTGTGTGCCGATCTTCATGCCGTACTGTTGAACCGATCTTTATGCTGTGCTGTTGTGCTGATCTTTGTGCCGATTTGCCTGCAATCAAGTGCAGGGCCCAGCACATGAGCGCATACCGGGCGCTTAGCGCTCCATAATGGCCGCAACACCCATACCACCGGCTGTGCATATTGAAATAAGACCACGCCCAGAGCCTCGCTCGTCGAGAATCTTTCCCAGTGTTCCGACAATACGTGCACCGGTAGCGGCAAATGGATGGCCAACAGCAAGACTGCTGCCTTTGATGTTCATCTTGCTGCGATCAATACTTCCCATCGCAGCTTGCAAACCAAGACGATCACGACAGTAGTCTTCTGATTCCCAAGCCTTCAATGTACACAGCACCTGGGCCGCAAAGGCTTCATGGATTTCATACACATCGAAATCTTGCAGCGTAATGCCAGCGGATTTCAACATATTGGCCACAGCTACAGTCGGGCCCATGAGCAGACCTTCGCCAGCAACAAAATCGACAGCTGCGGTATTGGAATGTGTGAGGTAAGCCAGAATCGGCAAGCCACGCTCGCGTGCCCATTCCTCGCTGGCAAGCAGTACACCGGCTGAGCCATCGGTCAACGGTGTGCTGTTACCAGCAGACAGTGTACCTTTTGCCGATTTTTCATAGACATTGCGCAATCCCGCCAGTGTCTCCAGCTTTGAGTCAGGACGCATATTGTTGTCACGCGTGACCCCGGAGCAATCCACAAGCAAATCATCATAAAAACCTTCGTCGTAAGCCGCGGCAGCCTTGAGGTGGCTCTCCAGTGCCAGCTGATCCTGCTCTTCACGGGTGATCGCCCATTCCTGAGCCATCAACTCACAGTGCTGCCCCATGCTAAGCAGTGTCCGGGGCTCATTAACCGAGGGTGGTTTGGGCGTCAGTTCTTTTGGCGAAAATCCCTTGAACACCTTGAATTTTGCACCCGCACTTCGCGCTTTGCCCAGACTGACCAGGCGCTTTGAGAATTTCTTACCAAACACGATAGGTACATCACTGACGGTGTCGGTGCCAGCGGCTATGGCGCTGTCGATCTGACCGGTGGCGATTTTCGCCGCAGCTGTCATGGCCGCCTGTAAACTGGTACCACAAGCCTGTTGCATAGTCGTGGCCGGCGTTGTTGGCGCTAGTGCGCTGCTTAATACAGCTTCACGTGCCAGGTTCCAGTCAGCACTATGGGTAATGACAGCACCGGCATTAACCTCGCCAATTTCTTCGCCAGCCAGATTGTATTTTTCTGTCAAACCACGCAAAACCGTAGTCAGCATAGTGTGATTCGACAGGTCTGCATAGCTACTGTTGGAGCGGCAGAACGGTATTCTAACGCCACCGACTATGGCAACCGGGCGGATTGTCTGGTTGGAGCTTTTCATGCGCTTGCTTCCTCGGCTTTGTTACCGGAATCTGTATTGGCAGGCCTGGCACCATCAGCATAGTGCTTTAGATAGTTCATCGGCCCGCCATAAAAAGGTGCGAAACCAGTACCGAAAATGATGCCGGCATCCAGCAAATCATCATCAGCCACAATTTTTTCTGCCGAGCATTTCTTACACTCATCCAGAAAAGGCCTCAACAGGCGTTTGGCAATTACCTCGTGATAAGCATTTTCACCAGGCACCGATCCTTTTTTGGCCTTGCCCTTTTCCCATTCATAAAAACCCTTGCCGGTTTTCTTGCCCAGTTCTTTTTTGGCAATCATGTCTTGTAGAAGTTCACGCTCCTTCGTATAACCATCGCTTGCCAGAGTTTCGGCAACTTTGATGCAGACATCCAGCCCGACAACATCAGCCAGTTCAACCGGCCCCATTGGCATACCGAACTGTTCAGCAGCAGCATCCAGCGTTTCCTTGCCGGTGCCCTCGATATACATGGTCATGGCTTCCATGAGATAGGGAGCCAGCACGCGATTAACAAGAAACCCGGGCGAGCTTTTAGTCGGCAAAGGAAAACGATTTATCTGTGTGCAGAATGCAGCACCCATATCAACATACTTCTGATCAGTATTCGGTGCGTGCACCACTTCCACCAACTGCATCTTTGCCACCGGATTAAAAAAGTGCAATCCGATCAAGCGAGACGGGTTATTCAGCACCGATGACAGTTCTTCCAGGGGTATGGCCGATGTGTTGGTCGCCAAAATGGCATTGCTTTTCATCCTGGGCTCGATACTTTTGAACAATTCCCGTTTCGCGTCACGGTCTTCAAAAATAGCTTCGATGATTACGTCAGCACGCTCAACCCCTTTACCTTCTACGTCAGCAATTAATCTGGATTGAGCGGCAGACACAGCTGGCCGCGTCTTCATGCGGCGCTTGAACAGTTTGCCAGCTCGTTTCAAAGCCGGTTCGATGTACTTCAACTCACGGTCCTGCAGAGTGACTTCCATACCCTGCGTGACACACCAGGCAGCGATATCACCACCCATCACTCCTGCACCGATTACGTGAACACGTTTGACATCAAACTCCAGCCCATCGATTTTACCCAGACCTTTCATGCGTTCGGTCATGTGAAAAATTCGTCGCAGATTTTTTGCGGTATCGGAAACCATCAATTCACCGACAGCCTCTGCCTCGCCACGAAACATGGCATCACGATCACCGCCATGTTTCTCCCAGAGATCGATCAGCGCGAAGGGTGCAGGATAGTGTTTGGGATTGGCTTTAGCGGCTGTCTGGCGACGCATCACTTTAGCCAGCGCTTTTCGGGCCGGCCCGGAGTTGCTTAGCTGGTCGGTTAGCGCCAGTTTACGGGGTTGCCGGGTTTGCTTGATAGCGCGGCGTGCAGCCCAACGAATATCACCCGTATCTTCGACAAGCTCGTCGACGATTCCCATACCTCGTGCAGCTTTAGCGCGAAGCAGTCTGCCTGTGAGCATCAGCTGCAGGGCTTTCATGCCTCCGAGCTGCTCCGTTAATCTGACGGAACCACCGAGACCCGGGAATATACCCAACTTGACTTCCGGCAGGCCGATACGCGTATCAGCAGTGTTGCGCGCAATAATGTAGTTGCAGGCCAGTGCCAGCTCAAGGCCACCACCCAGACAAAAGCCATGTACCGCAGCAACGGTGTGACAGGGCAGATTTTCAAGACGCGCCAGCAGCTCATGGCCACGCGTTATAAGTGCAGTCACCTCAGCGGCTGATTCGTAGCCTTCGAATTCGCGGATATCGGCACCGGCAATAAAACCGTTCTTTTTGGCCGAGTGAATAACCATACCTGAAAGGGTCTGGCTTTCTGCGTAGGTAAGGATGTCACCAAATTCTGCAAGTACTGCCTGGCTTAATGAGTTGGTGTTCTCATTAGCCCGATCACAGGTAACCCAGAGGATATTGTCCCGGTCCTGCTGCAACTGCCAGTGCACCAGGTTAGGCATATTCACTGCGGCTCTATCTTCTTGTTGCTCGGCAACTGACGCCATCAATACGCTCCGTGATGGTTTGGATGGATTGTGGCCACATATATTGTGCTAAAAAACATGTAAACATGCTTGTAAGCACTGAGGCGACCTAACCGATCATTCTAGTTGAAATATCGCAGGAGTAGGAAGAGCAGCGCGGCAAATATAACAGCAGTGCAACAATCAGGGCCTGATTTCTTACTTTGCAAAAAGCAAATAGCAATAGCGGTGGTGATTTTCGAGTCTTATTGGCGGGTAAAGCAGATAGCCACCGGAGCCCGATAAATCAGACTAGAAAGTCAGGCTGGTTGAAAAATAATATCGGAACTCGCTTTCACGCTTATCCCAGGCAGCATCAAGGCGGATATCAGTGTTCGAAAACGACAGCAGCTTCCAACGTAACCCGACCCCGGCACCCAGCTCCTGCCGCAAGGGGTTGACATCATTATGTTCATAAACATTGCCAATATCAGCGAACAATACGCCACGCAGAGCCTGATAACGCGGTAATGCAGCAAGATACTCAACATTGGCAAGCATCAGCACGTCGCCTGTTTTGAAATCCGGACGCATGCCACGCAATCTTTCTCCACCACCCAGCTCAAAGTGACGTTCGCCGAAGGGGCCTGCATTACTGATACCGAGTCGAATCTGGTAGTTGAGATTACGCAGATTCATACCGGACAAGGCTTTATAGCGCCGATAATAGATATCAGTGCGGTTGTAACTGAAGTCAGAGCCAAATTCAGTAGAGGAAAGTTGCAGGTTCAAGCCAAAGGTGCGGCCTCGCAGGCGGAACAGATCATCATGGACATCGCGCTTTTCGAATCCGACATTGACGGCAACATCCAACCCGTCCCTGAATGGCCCATATTCACCCTCAGCCAGCCGCAGCGAACGTTGCTGTAAGCGCACTCCCATTCGATACCTGAAGCCACGCGTTACACCACCCTGATTTACCCACTTGGACAGTTGTAACTTGGCAATGCTGTCTGATACATCGGCATCTCCGAATTGCCGGCGATCCTGCGACAGGTCTTGGCGCTGACGACGAAACCTGAGTTCAGTCGCAAAGCCGAAGTCACTGCCCAGAAATCGCGGGATCAAATATTCGAGCTCATAATGCTGACCGGCATTACCGCGCCCGTCATCCTCTTCACGGCGCTCAACTGTCATCTTGAGCTGATGATTCAAACCGCGAAAATTATCCCAGCGCAATTGACCACCAAGACGTAACTCACCATCCGAGGTGCGACTGAATCGGGGTATCGGGAAGAAGAATATTTTCTCAACAACGTCATACCTCAGCACCAACAGCGTTTCATCAAGCGCAAGCGAAGCGATAACACGTCGGAACAGGCCGAGGTCCATGATGCTTTGCACGCCGTCAATGATCGGATCCAGCTGACATTCATCACCCGCGGCCAGCTGCAACTGCTCAAGCAAGACTCTGTCACGGGTTTTTGTGTTGCCGGAAAATTCGATTGCCGAGATAACACCCTGACAATAATCCTCACCCTCAATAGGGTCAGCCGCCTGGACTGGGGAGTAACCGGCGGCTGGCAGCACTACATTGACCACCAATGTAAAAATACAAAGACGCAGGCAGTATCGGATGACACGTTTACAACAGTGCCCGCCCTGCAAACGATTGTTTCCGACGCACTTTTGCAATGCGCACAATATTACCTGCCTTACGGCAACACCTGGTTTTTCGACTTGAGGTACCGGTGAATGCAACGACAATTACAGAGAAAATCCGACACTCTTTGTAACGGCCGAAGCGGTAAAAAATGGATGACAAAATCAGCTAGCCATAAATCTTTAACCAACTGATAGTTATACGTTTTTTCATTTTCGAGTAAATATCAAAGATCGGGTAGTGTTTGCGCCCTGGCAACTTTCGAAATCTCTGTCTTGTTGGAAAGCCGACGCATAAGATCCGGCAGCTGCGAAAATTTGTTTCGCAATGGCAGGTTTGCGTCATCAGCGACGTGTGTTTCCCGCCCATAGGCGAGCCGGTCGAGTTCGTGCAACTGGTTTTGTAGCTCCTGTTCGGCAGGATAACGCAACGCCAGTTCCTGCAAGGACTGTGGTGGTGTATGCCTCCATCGACAAGCAGCCCATGCGAGCACGGCCGAGGCGACATCCGCAGCCGAATCTGAGGATTTGAGCGTTTTGTCCACGGCTTTCAACGCAGCTTTCTCGGATTCATGATCTCGCACACTTGCACCTGCCCTGCTGCTGTGTTGCAGCCTTTGGTCGCTGCGAGATCGCAACCATAACCGCAGCGCCACCAGGCTGGATAAAATCCAGGCCACAATCGCGGCCAGCGCAAGTGTTTTCCAGTAACTTTGCTGCGTGGACAGGATGCCCTCTGCCTGCCCTGCCCCGGCAGTTGAATTTAAGAGGTTGTCCTGCAATCCAGACTGCGTATCACCGGAACTGGCCGAAGGGTCATTCTGCAGTGCAGATGTGCCCGCCGGGGCGTCGGTGTTTACAGAGCCGGCGGCCGTATTACCAGGCTGCTGAATCTGCGGCAATACATTAATGACTTGCGCTGGCACAGATGCCACACGATAAGTCTCGGCCACAGTATCAAACCAGCTTAACTCCACCGCAGGTAAAGTTAACTCACCGGCGGCTTGCGGGATGATGGCCCATTTGTCAACGCGCTTGGCCAGCAGGGTGTCAGACGAAGGCTGTTCGACTATCTCCGGCTTATCGGCGTAAACCCTGAGACCCGGCACTTGCAGTGGTTTCAATTCCGGCAACTGCTCACCTGTCGCTCCATCCACTTCCAGCGTCAAGGTGCGCGTCAGTGGCTCACCGACTCGAAACTCCTGGATATTGCCTTCCCATTCAGCACTTAACTGTAGCGATTTGGCAGCCAACCACCAGGAACCCGGGTCGCTTTCAGGTTTACCTCTGACATCAAGACTAATAGCCGGGCCACGGCGTGTCAGCCGCTTTACGCGCCCGAAAAAAGAGCCTGTGGAATCATTATCATCGGGTACATTGACCCGCAGGGTCACGGGTGGAATTTCTATTTGGCCACTCTCACGCGGAAATATCGCGTAGCGTCGTTCGACGACCCGATAGCGGGTGCCGTTACGCTCCTGAAAAAAACCGGTGTCATCTCCAAGCCTGCGAATCGTGAGTTTGTCTGATACAGGTTCTGACAACTCGCCATCAACGATCCGTACCGCACTGTAGAAGCGCACGGTATAGATGACTTGCGCCTGCAACATTGGCGACGGGTTATCAATATTAACCTCCAGAAAAACCGGCCCCTGAGCCTGCGCTTGAGCGGATGGAGCGTCTGTGACATTGACAGTTAAGGCATTGCTGGAGAAGCCTTTCAGCGTCAACGAGGGAATCTCAAGTTCACCCGTGCGTTTGGGTATCATTTCTATGTCCCAGCTTTGCAGATCGGACATGACACCCTGAATAATTTTCACTTCTCGCCGCGTCGACGTACCGAGCACTTCAAAATCTTTGGATAAGGGGCTCAGCTCGGGTTGCCCGGTTAGGCCGTCTGACACTATTGTCAGTACCAGCGATTCATCAATTGAGAGTTGCGAGCGGTTGACCTCAGCCGTCATGCTTTGCGCAAAAGCCGGATTGCTGATTATCGAAAGCAGGCAAAGAGTGCAAAACAGCACATGCTTTAGAAATGCTTTTGCAAAAACCTTTACAAAAACCTTTAAAAAAACGTATGCGAAAGTGCTGGCACAGGCACGATGCCGGACAACAAGCCCGGCCACGCCGATCGATTCCTTAGTTGCCTGGCCGATTTTCAATTGTTTAAGTTGCATCACCACGGTTGCTTACTACTGGTCACGCCGGGATAGTCATTGACATGGCTACGCTCCAGCTTACGCCGTAAAAGGCCCGAAGGGTCATCCGGAATTTGCCGTAACCATTGTTCGGTTGCCTGTTGCTGCTCGTTCAATGGCGGTTCTTCGGCCAGCTCGCGTAAAGCTTGCTGGCGTTGTTGTTCAAGTTGATCCTGTGATTGCTGTTGAGCTTCCGGCTGCTGAGCCTGCTCAAGCTCCTGCAGATCAGGCTCAGATGTCTGGCCCTCGTCACCTGGCTGCTGCTCGCTTTCACTGGCAGACTCTTCACTTTGTTGCTGGCTGTCTGACGATTGTTGTTGCTCGCTATTGTCAGACTCGCTGTCCTGTTGTTGCTGTTGATCTTGTTGTTGATCGCCCTGCTCGCCATCACCTTGTTGCTGTTGCTGCTGCTGTTGTTGTTGTTGCTGCATTAGTTTTTCGACGATCTCACGATTGAAAAGCGCATCAGCATGCTGCGGGTTTTGTTGAAGCAGACGATCATATTGATCAAGCGACTGTTGATAGTCTCCTGAATGTGCCAGCGCTGTGGCATGGTTATACAGAGCGGACTCTCCGGGCAGTGCAGAAAAAGACTCTATAGCTGCCGGCAAATCACCCTGCCTGTATTGAGCTGCTGCTGACCAGCTTGTGTCGCCAGTGTCGGCAGCGAGGCTCTGATAATCTTCATTATCAAGCCACTTTTCGCGCCTGCCACGTACGCTGGTGAATAAGTTTCGTAACCAGCCTTCATTTTTAGTGGTTGCAGATTCGCCAGTTACAACGTTCGCATCCACCGACGGTATCTCGCCGGGCGGCGGTGCTTGCGCAGAAGGCAACTGTTGTGCAGCAATCTGCCCCGACACAAAGAATGCAGACAGCAACAAGCAACATGCAAAGCGGCACCCTGCAGACAGCCAGGCCGACAACCAGGCTAACAACCGTACTGACAACGTATCGGCAGGTGACTTTCCATGCAAGCAGAATTCGGCTCGCATCTACAGCAGCCCCCGACGAAACAATGGGAGGGCACAAAGCAATAGCAGAGGCAAAACCCAAGGCGCATATTCTATCCACTGCAAAATCTGGCGCCCGGATTGTTCAGCCGCAGATAATGCAACGTCGTTACTCACCTGCAGAAATCTCGTGATATCTGAATTGTCAGCCGAAAGCGTTGTAAAGACACCATTACCTGCAGCGCTGAGTCGTTGCAAGCCGTCACGATCAAGACGAGTTATGGCTATGTTTCCAGCTGCATCCTCCAGCAAACTGCCATCCGCCAGTCGCAGTGGATCGCCACCCTCTGTGGCAACGCCCAGCACCGAAACACTGTAACCGGCGCCCTGTGCCTGCGCCGCTTCCGTAATAGCCGCTTGTCCGGCCGTTGCATCGGTAATCAGTAAAATCGAACCTTCAATGTGACCTGCCTGTTGCAGCAATTGTGTTGCCCGCTTTATTGCCGGTACCAGGCGGCTTCCTTGTACCGGCACCACTGATGTTTCAATAGCCGGCAGAAAAGCCTCAAGCGTTGCGACATCGTCAGTCAATGGACTCACAACGTAGGCGACCTCACTGAATACCACCAGCGCACTTTGTTTGCCAGCAGACTGGGCCAACAAATCCTGCACTTTGTGCTTGGCTCGCGTTAGTCGCGTGGGCTTGCGATCAGTGGTATCCATCGAACGAGAAACGTCCAGCACGATAACCTGCGCCTGCTGCGCTTGCATAAGCGGCATCGGACGCTGCTCCCACACTGGGCCAGCCAGCACAATAACACCCAGCAGGAAAGCCAGAGCACCCAAAACCAAGGGCCAACGCGAACGGCCTCCCGCTTTACCCTCCAGCACGTGGGGTTGCAACTCGGCATCGACCAGATTTTCCCAGGCCCCGGCACTTGCCGATCGCCTCCACAATGCCAGTAACAAAAATATTCCCGGCACTAAAGCAAGAATCCACAGTGGCCGTACCAATTCGAATTCAACCATGGCCCACACCATTAAATCTGGCGTAACGGAACCAGCTGATCAACAGGCCCAACAACAGAGCTACAGATAAGGGCCAGGCAAAAAGCTCTCGACGTATACGAAAATTATCATCGTTACTTTCCACCGGCTCCAGCTCATCAATCAACTGGTAGACACGCTGCAACTCTTTGACATCCCGTGCACGGAAATACTGACCACCAGTTAGTTCGGATATTTTAATCAGGGTTTTTTCATCCAGCTCACTTCGCTGTACCGTCATCGGAAAACCGAACACCGAACGACCACCCTCGGCGCCCACACCGATTGTATGAATGCGAATATCGTTTTCCGCGGCGATTCGTGCGGCCTCCAGTGGATCAACCACACCGGCAGAGTTAGCCCCGTCAGTCAGCAATAACAACACTCGTGAATCGACCGGTCGTTCACGTAAACGCTTTACCGCAAGTCCTATTGCATCTCCAATAGCCGTGCTTCTGCCGGCAAGGCCAACATGCGCCTCACGAATAAAATGCGCCACCGTCTTGTGATCAAAGGTAAGTGGTGTCTGCACGTAAGCTTGTGAGCCAAACATGATCAAGCCGATACGATCTCCAGCCCTTTGCTCGACAAATCTGCTCGCAACCTCACGCACAACATCAATTCGTGTGTATGCAGAATTATCACTGTAGAGATCTGATTCATTCATACTGCCAGAGATGTCGATACTCATCATCAGGTCGCGGCCCGAGACCGGTGAACTGACCGGTGGCCCTATCCAGTGCGGACGTGCTGCGGCCAGCACCAGACAACACCATGCCAACAACGCCAGCAACCACCAGGCCGAGATGCCTGCAGTGCGACGCGAGGCCTGTTCACTGGTTCCCAGGCCAAGCTGCGCTGGAACCAGCAGTGCCTGCGATCTTTGCCCGCGAAACCTGACAAACAGCAAAACAATAAAAGGTAACGGTAATGCCAATGCTATCCATGGAAGATCGAACTGCAAATCGACATTCACACTACCGGCCTGACCGGCAATAACCGATTGCAAAGCCTCACGCAGGGCTGAAAAGGAATCAACCGCGTCGAAAAAAGCCTGCTTTATTTCATTACCAAACAAAACAGGTATGTTGCCAACCCCATTCGTCATCAGTAATCAGCCGACATCTTTTTGTTGAATGCTAGCGGGGTGCTTCTGCCAGCCGCTAGTTGCTCGTGGGCGATTGGCTGCGCATTGGCAATAAAATCTTCAACCAGCAACAACAACTCGCCTGAACCATGATCAATAGCCTCGCCCTCCTGTGCTCGATCAACACCACCAACCAGGTTGCTGGCTGACCTGGCATCAGCTGTTGCGACGGGTCTGGAGTATGGAAGCTCAGCCAACACTTGCCCTGGCCCTTCACTGAACTGAGACGACCCATGCAAGGTATCCAGAAGTTTCAACCAGTTTTCACCGGTCATCGCAGCGACCCCTTCTCGTGGCAGCAGTGCCAAGGAAACTCGACGTAACAACCTGGAACAAGCGGCCACTGTTTCGTTAGCCGGAGCGTCTATCGCCTGTTGCCGAATCGAGACCAACTCCTGTTGTGCCACCTGACGCCAATCTTCACTGCGACGCCGGCGCAATAGAAACCCAAGCAACATGGCGAGAAGTAACAAAACACCAGCAGCCAGCAAAACCCAACCTGCCGCCAACTGACTGCCGCCGGTTTCAGGCAAATGAATATCACGCATCGACTGCAACAAGGCAGCAGGATCGGCTGCAGCCGGTAAAACTTGTTGGGGCGTCACCGGGCTTTGTGAGTTTTGTGCCAGCCACAAATCAGGCTGCTCATCAGCAAGCATGGCGTCGATCCAGTCTGACGTATAATTATTCATAACCAGCTACAAAGCTCCAACTGCCCTGCCCCTACCATTCTAAGATCGCGTTGCCACAACGGCCGAAGTACCGCCGTCAGTATCTTCCAGATCCGGCATGACATAACCTTTTAATAGCGTATCGAGCACATCGGCCGGTCGCTCACGGGTGGTCACCGGCCGTACGTGTTTACGACCGGCAACCTTGGCAAGTAGAAGGGAAATTTCAACAAAGCGTTCAGCATGTTGACTGCGCCGCTTGGGTGTCAGGTTATCCAACAGGCTGCGACGACCTCCACTTTGCACAAAGTATTGCCCTGGCTCCGGTAATTCGGCTTCCAGCAGATCATGAATGCGCAGCAAAGTAAGATTACTGCGATGGGCTACCGCTCTCAACAAATCTGCAACGACGGTATCAGACGATCCGGACGGACCGGTCGGTGCCGGATGCAGGTCGGCCTTGCTCTTCAGCGGTAACAACCCGGCAAAGTCGCTCAAAACATACAGCTCGCCTCCACGTCGCGCGAGCTGCTGCATGCGCTGTAAATTTTGTAAAAGCACATCAGCCGGATCAGGCAATGGCCGCGAAGACTCTTCGCGCCGGTATTCGTCAGCCTTTGCAGCATGCTTGATTAGTTGCATCAAGCCACTACGACCGGAACGAGGTTTGACTTCCCGGTGCCAGGTATCCCCAAACACAATCCCGCCTACACGATCATTAGCCGCTACGGCGCACCAGCCCAACAACGCGGCAATACGGGCTGCCTGTATCGATTTGTAAGCACCGCGGGTGGCAAACCACATGCTGCTGCGCATATCCAGCATCAGAAAGCACGGTAACTCGCGTTCCTCAACAAACAGCTTGGTATGTGCTATTCCGGTTCTGGCGGTGACGTTCCAATCCATATTGCGGACATCATCACCAGGCTGATAAGCACGTACTTCGGCAAAATCGAGACCACGGCCAAGCATCGTGGAAGAGCTCAGACCTGACTTCTGGTGGCGCACACGTTTCTGGCTACCACGCAGTCTTGCCATTGCCTCAGTACGCAATGCTACCAGTTCGTCAACCGATGTTTCTGTGGGCGAAAAGTCAGCTTGTGACATACGTGCTAGGGAACGGCGATATAGGAGAGTAAATGATCGATGACTGTATCTGTGGTAACCCCGTCAGCTTCTGCTTCATAACTCAGCAGTAAACGATGGCGCAACACATCATGCAGCACCGCCTGAATATCTCCGGGTGACACGTAGTCACGACCATTTAGCCAGGCATGAGCCCGTGAAGCAGCATCCAGCGCAAGCGAGCCACGCGGACTCGAACCAAAGGCAATCCAGCGAGACAACTCTGCCGATACGTCTCCGGCACTGCGTGATGTCGTGACAAATCTCAGCATGTAATTTTCTATATCTGCACTCATGTAAATGCCGAGTACCTCGCGTCGTGCAGCGAACAATTGTTCCAGAGACAGACGGGGCCCGGATTGCAGCATTGTCTGGTCATTCTCATCGTCAACCTCAACGCCCAGGCCTGCAGCCAGTCTCGCTTCGTTACGCACCAGCGACAAAATGTCACGCTCATGCACCGCATCGGGATAGCCGATTCTGACGTGCATGAGAAAACGGTCCAGCTGCGCTTCAGGCAACGGGTAAGTACCTTCTTGCTCTATCGGGTTTTGAGTGGCCATAACCATAAAAAGTTGTGGCAACTGGTAAGTCTTGTGACCCACTGATATCTGGCTCTCAGCCATAGCTTCAAGCAATGCTGACTGAACCTTTGCAGGTGCACGGTTAATCTCGTCTGCCAGCACCAGATTGTTAAATAAAGGCCCCTGCTGAAAGCTGAAGGTTCCGTCCTGTGGCCGATATATTTCAGTACCGGTTACATCCGCAGGCAGCAAGTCAGGCGTGAACTGAATGCGCTGATAATCAGCATCAATAAGCTCAGAAAGTGCTTTTATGGCACGCGTTTTCGCAAGACCCGGCGCTCCTTCAACCAACAAATGCCCGTCGGTCAACAGCGCTATCAACAAACGGTCAACCAGAACCTGCTGGCCGATAATACTGCGCGTCAGGCGCTGACGAACCGCCAGTAAAGCTTCGTGGGCTGAACTTACGGGAGCATTTACAGCCACGTTGATATCACCTTGCGTATGAGAAATAGGCTTAGCTGCCTGCCCCTGTTGAGCGGCAGGACGATCTTGCCATGATGAATGATCGACGGCGGACATGGGTTCTGAACTACTACTCCTGTTGCTGAATTTTTCAGTAAACCTGCGCCTGGTTGCAGCAGGCTGTTTGCGAAAATTCGAAAATAGGGGTTTGACTGTTGCATTTCAACTGTTACATTTTATTCAGGCGCTGGTGCAGCGACGTTGTCGTCACACGGTTTCGACAATAACTTGCTCGCCAAGTTTTCCAGATTTTTTCGACAAGTTCAATTTCAGCTATGTCCCGCATACTACTTATTGTCGGTTCCGTGTTCGGTGCAGCCCATGCGGTGGCGGATGACGTGACCAGCGCTCTTGAAGAGCGCAACCACAGCATACAACGCAATGAAGACCCACAGGCAAATGATCTGGAAGCCGGCGAATTCGACTGGTTGCTCGTTGTCACATCAACCACCGGAGTCGGCGAACTACCGGACGAGCTGGTACCTTTATACAATACTTTGCGGGACGCGCCGCCGCGAATTGCCGGTTTACGCTATGTGGTTGTGGTGCTTGGCGACAGTTCCTACGGCGATAGTTTCTGTGGAGGCGGCCTGGCACTGGACGAAGCTTTAGCAGACATAGGCGCACAACGTATAGCTGAAGCCTTCAAGGTAGATGCTATGGAACACAGCGAACCTGAAGCACCGGTGCTGGAGTGGTTACTGGAACTGCCGGAGGCCCAAGCGCAATAACGCATCGGTCAAATCTAATTCAGCATCAGCTATTGCACCGTAATAACAACTTCCACACTGGTATTAGCGAAACGCGCAACCAGAGTGGCCTCACCACTACGCCGCCCGGTCACCTCAACTTCATCACCATCTACATCAAGCTCGGCTGCATCATCGGGGTCGCTGATAGTCCATCTTACGCTTTCAGTAACGTCTTCTACTTCGGTCTCACCATCCCGGGTTGCTGTTGCTGTAAAAACCAGCGTCTGCCCGATTGCTATTGTCTGCGCGCCGGATGGCGAGACACTTAAACCGAAAAAATTGTCCTCATTAACAACCAGCGGAGCAGTAGCCAGGCGTTCACCACAAATGGCCTCAACCATACCGGTTCCGGCAGTTAGTCCGGTTAGCTCACCACCATCAATGCCATTCGTTATTTGGGCAATCGCACTATTTGCGTTAATACGCCACACTACGATATCCGTAACATTGCGAGTCGTCACGGTTGCATCAGTGATCGTCACAGCGCTGGCATTCAGGGAAACGGTTTCGTTATTCGACAGTTCCGCCGGCACGCCATCAATCTGTATTGATTGCAGGTCATCCAGAACAGTAATGGGTAGCGCTAAGGAAAAACCGTCCTGCGATGCGACGAGAGAAAAATTGTCCGGCGCACGAGCTTGAACTTCTACTTGCGCTCCAGTGGCCTGGCTCAAGCTGCTGTTAGACCCGGCTGCACCGCTCTGCACAGGATCCAGCTGCCAGCTTATTTCGCGCAGTGCTCGATCCGAACCATCTGAAAACGTGCCAGTAGCGGTGTAAGTAGCAGCACTGCATGAAGACAGCTCTGCCTGACCCTGAATTTCAGTCACTGCTGTCAGCGTCGCCGTTGAAACATTGACTTCAAATGGCTCGGAATCAATACCGCCAATGCGCACCTGAACAACGGTAACGCCATCTGAAAGCGCGTTAAAAAGGCCCGAATCGGTAATCGAACCTACTGACGATACGGACGAACTCCAGCGTCGGTTCTCACCGTCTATTGCCAGAGGCAAACCCGAACTGCTGCTACCGCTAACCGAGAACTGTAGCTGGCGCCCTGGATTGACAAAAAGCGGTAAAACATCAGCACCGGCTGCATCGACCGTCAGGCTGGTCAGCTGTAGCTGATTCGCAAGAACTGCCTCTTCGAAAGGTCTCGGGTCGCCTTCACAACCACTCAACAACACCAGCAGCAAACTAAACAAAATGGCTGCCTTGCTTGCTGCGTCACCTGAGGCAGCACGCCATCGCGCAGTTACTACTTGAAGTTTAGTGAAAGGGGTATCCGACATGAGCTTGATCATTGGATATTAAACCGCAATCCCAAAGCGAGCGAATCAAGCTGTAGCTCATCCTCACTGTAATAGTTACGATATTCACCGGTTATCAGCACGCTTTCAAACACAGGCAGTCGCTGAGCCAATCCTACACTAAGGCGCAAGCCCGCAAACCCCTGGCTTACACGGCTGACACCACGTTCATCATCGACCACCTGAGCTAGCTGGTAATCGACGTAACCCGCTGTAAAAAAAACTGAGAACCCCTTTCGCGGGGGCGATTGGAATCTCATCGCAATGCCACCGGCTTCCTCAACTTCAACTTCAAAGTCATCTCTTTCAAAACTGCCGAGCCCGAAGTCGCCAAATACCTCGACGCCGATGTTGTCGAACACCCATAAGCCGATGGCACCGCTGGAAAATAATGGAAAGAAATCCAGCTCGGAGTGACGTACTGCCTGAACACCCCACTGTGTGTCCGCATACAGACGTGACAGGCCGGTGCCGGAGTAGCGAAACACAGGGGAATCATTGCTGTTCCGGGCATAAGCCGGCGCAGGTGCGAACAGCAATGACTGAAGGGCAATCAACGCTATACAGAAACCTGCCTTACCAGGGCCTTGCCATCTAGTGACGAAACCCGGCATGCCACTCAAAATAGGATCGAGCATCAGATGCAATAACTCTCCAGCATCGAAAGGTGAGTAAAACGAAACGGTCATTAGACAATAGCACCGCTGTGACGGTTTGCCCATGACCGAAAGTTCAGTTTCAGTCGCGCAGAATGAACCTCACGTCTGTTGGCATTTTTTTGACGATACCCACCTTGACGTTGCGACCAGGGCGAGCAAGGCAAGTCAATCCGGGGAAATTCTGGGTAAACGATCGCAATTGAGCCCCGCGGCCCAATTGGAATTATCATTCAGTGCTCAAGCACTGAGGAGGGGTATCTGTCGGAAAGAAGAACAGGCTTACTTCCAGATCGAGCGATCGCAATAACCCGCGGCATACACATTTCCGGGCAAGGCATCCTGAATCAGTACGGCACACCCCTGACCTTCTTCAAGCTCAACCCTGACATTCTCAGCCAGCAGAATGGCGCCGTCTTCGGTCTTGCCAGCTATAGTTTTGCCCACTCGTCCGATAGGCTGTATGGAGGTAACGATGTGATGATTGGTCAGCGTTTTCCTGTTGTTTTCGCCACCGGTGATCTTGGTCGTGCGCTCCTTGTGAAAAACCATCAGCCATAAGCCACTTTTCAAGGGAAGTTCATCTTCATTGGCGCGGGCAGAAATATTGAGGCTGAGTGTATTGCCACCGTTATCACTGTTCTCGCTGGGTTTAACGGCAAGCTGCATGGCAGGTTGTGGAAGATTGTTCAGAGCGTAATCAATATATTCCTTTTGCGATCCGACTGCTCCATAGCTGCCGTTGAGAACCATTTGAGGTGTGTAAACACCGCGACGCCCTTCCAGATACTGGTTGTTATAGGCTTGTTGCCTTAGCGTGTAATCAGAACTCGAGAACGGATCTTTAAATGACCCGTCACTACCATGAATCAGCGTATCCCAGTAATCGACATGATATTCAAGCGCGACAACATTAGGGTGCTCCTTGATCATTTTTTCAAACAGCGCATCAGCTGGAGGGCAGCTGTAACAGCCATGTGATGTAAATAATTCGGCAACTCCAAAGAGTTCCGAGTCTGTCGCCGCATTGGACGACTTTGCTGTGAAACCCGAAAAAAAGGCCAGAAGCGAGGCTGCAACCATAGAGAGCGTCAGGGCTCCCAAAGAGACCGAGAATCCGCTGAACCAGGTCCTTGCTGGCTTGTGCACAAACTCATTTGCAGGTGCGGTTACAAGGGCAGACCGGCGTGACTTCGGGCGTTTTGGGCTACTGAGTCGGGCCCCAGGCTGGGCCTTTCGATCGTATTTCAATGGTCTGTCCTGTCGTTTCTGATTCCAATTATAGACTTGATCTGCCACGAAAAGTTGCAAGAACAAAGGCCTAGGAAGTGGATTTCCTGATTTCTGCGAAGGCATCCAAAGCACGCTGGCGGCTGATTTTCAGGTCCGCAACCGGCTGCGGATAATCCAGCTTCGCAAACTCGGCGGCAGGCAATTCCCAGGGCTTGTGTATGAATTTTCTGTCCAACGTGGTCAGTTCCGGCACCCAGTGTTTGACGTATTCACCGTCACGATCAAATTTTTCGCCTTGCAAAACAGGATTGAAAACCCGGAAGTACGGTGCGGCATCCGCACCACATCCTGCGGTCCATTGCCAGCCCATAACATTACTCGCCAGATCTGCATCGACCAGCGTATCCCTGAACCAGCGCTCACCCTGCTGCCATGGAATCAACATGTTCTTGACCAAGAACGAAGCTACGATCATGCGAACCCGGTTATGCATCCACCCGGTTTGCCACAACTGCCTCATCCCGGCATCAACGATGGGAATCCCGGTCATACCCTGTTGCCAGCGTCGCAGTTTCGCTTTCGATACTTTTGGCCATGGAAAAGCATCAAATCGATTGTCCAGTGGTTGCTCGATAGTTTGCGGAAAGTAAAACAGCAAATGATAGGCAAATTCACGCCAGACAATCTCTTTGGCATAAGTTTGCGTACCCGAGTTCTTTTCACTGACACTGTCATGAGCACGATAGAGGTTATGGATAATCTGTCGCGGGCTAATTTCACCAAAATGCAAATGCGGCGACAGGCGCGAGGTTCCTTCTGTACCCGGCAGATCCCTTTGCTCCCGGTAATCTGTAACTGTTGCAGCAATAAACTCGCGGCACTTGTCGCGAGCTGCAGCCTCTCCAATCTGCCAATATTCCAACATGGATTCGTGCCAATCCAGTTGCGGCAGTAAGCCCAGCCGGGCAAGCTTCAATGAATTAGCAGGCGCTTTTGCTGGCTTTGGCGGTAGTTTGCGTGGAGCGGCCAAAGGCTTTTCACCTGGCAAGTTTGGCTCGATTCTTCTCCAGTACGGGGTAAATACGCGATAGGCTGAGCCGTCGGCCTTACAACCATTCCATGGCTCAACCAGCAGCAGGCCATTAAAACTTTTAACTTCCGCTACCTTCCCAAGCTCTTCTTTGATCACCGTATCGCGCTCGCAGCTTACAGGATCATAGGCACGATTCCAGACAATCAGAGAGGCTTTGGTCTGCTCGACCAGTAACTGGAGTATTTCACGACTTGCGCCACTGAAAAAATACAGCGTCTGATCAAGCTGCTCGAGTGAAGATTGCAAACTGAGAAGTGAGTGATGTAACCAGGCACGGCTTGCCTCACCCAGCCGACTGGCGGTCTGTGGCAAGGGATCATCAATAAAAACGACCAAAAGCTGCTCGGCGTTATCGGCGGCATATCGCAATGCCGGGTTATCTGCCAGACGCAAATCCTGTCTGAGCCAAACAATCGCTGTTTTCACGCGTAACTAATGCTCATAGGTCGAAGATATGATGCCCTATTCTACGCGAGTTACCCACTCACCGATTTCAACCGGGCACACCAAAACCACCCTCCATACAGACTGCGATTTTTGAGTTGGTAATTATTTATCAGCCATTGTTTGCCATTTGCCTGCTACCTTCTTAGAGATACACGTCAATATCTGGTCAGCAAGAACACAGCTAGTCATGAGCATAGTCATACTCGTAGGCGGAACATCCAATCAGGGAAACTACGAACATCGCTACATGGTGAGCCGATTTCTCGAACAGTTTCCGGAAAGTACAACCACTGTCCTGACAACCGACCCGATCAGACGCAGCATCAAGGAAAAGGTCAGACGCACGATCAAACGAGGGCAGTACGGCGAACGCATAAGACGAGCGCTCTATAATCGCAGCCACCCGGGTGATGCACAGTTACTGGGCACTCTGCTTTTCCCAGATGGCGCACCGGATAAGATGCCAGGCGAAGATCGTGTCCAAACAGTATCCGGACACAATGCAAAGGATTGTGAAGAACTGATCAGGCAGGCCAAACCGAAAGTAATCGTGGTTTACGGAACCATGCTTATCCGCGATCATATCGCCGACCTTGCTTCCATCTGCACACTCAATATGCATACAGGCTTGTCACCCTATTATCGCGGTGACAGCACACTGTTCTGGCCCATCTACTACAATCAAAAGGACAAGCTTGGCGTTACAGTGCATGAACTGGTGTCGGAAGTAGACGGTGGTGGCATTGTCTACACCGGAAAAGTGGACTACGAAGCCGGTGATACTGAAACACACATTTTTGCCAAAGGTGTAATAACCGGTGCAAATCTGTACCTCAAAGCAGTGGCAGATGCGCTGGAGGGCAACATCAAGTTTCACAAACAGGACCTTGGACTGGGCCGGGAATTTCGCTGGGTAGACCGGACTGTAGCCGCGGAAAAGCAGGTAACAAAAGTTCTGCAACAATGGCAGCGGGAGACCTAAAAGAGGCATCGCACCCCGGTCAGCTAAAACATTGGGAACTGCCGCACATTTCCTGTTATTGGAAAGCTATAAGTTGTAAAAGCTCAATAATTATTGTGCAAGAATCCTTTAAAAACAACGTGTATCCATTATGCTTTCGAATAACAATTATTCTCGTTCCAGACGCCTGGTCAGTACCAGTCAGCACGAGGTTATTGCCAGCATGCCGGGTAAACATTATCGCGTCGAAGATTGTGAAGTAGTTAGCTAATCGTCGATTTTTACAGCCTTTTTACAGCCGATACCAAGTAGTGGCAGCAAACGAAAAGCTGTCGGGTAAGTCTTTTACCAGCATAAAGAAAAATGCAATAACATGTACAACCGCCCCGCTAATACAACTCGCGATCTGCTGCATATGCTGGGCATCCTGCTGTACCGTCTTGGGTTCGCACGTCACGTAATTCAACTGCGTAAGAAGACACCCCGTGTGCTGCTCTATCACGCCGTTGAAGATCACGTTTCACCCTATACCGACAGACTGGGTGTTTCTGTGTCTGTGGCCATGTTCGAGGCAAACCTCAAGTACCTTGCCAAACACTACAACGTAATCAAAGTCGAAGATCTGGCAAAACCGAATCTGCCGGACAACCCGGTTCTGATTACTTTCGATGACGGTTATACCTCGGTTTATGACAATGCGCTGCCACTGCTACGAAAATATCGCATGCCTGCCTGTGTATACCTTATAGGGTGTGCTGTTAAAGGCAACTTGGTATGGGTCAATGAGCTAAACTGGGCGCTGGCAATGCACCCTCAAAAAGCATTGTCAGTGTGCCAGCAATTTCCTGATCTACTAGGCCTGGAAACGCGTTCACAAATTGTTGACAAGGTAAAAACTCATTTCTCACCTGCCAATATCCGTGAGCTCAGTGTGCGTTTACGGGAAGTGATTCAATTTGAAAGTAATCACAATCTGTATTCACCGGTGGATCAGATTGAAGAGATGAAGAAAAGCGACATCAGTTTCGGCTATCACACGAAAGATCACTACAATCTTGAAAACTGCGACAAGCACGAATTAATGCGGCAGCTGGACGCCTCTGATCTCAATGGCATTGTCGAGTCTCCCAGCTTCGCCTATCCATTTGGCTCATTCGACAGCGAGGCTATTGGCGTTGCGCACAACAACGGGTTCCAGAGCATCATGACTGTTGGTAACAACAACAATCGTTTCTCCAGCAGCCACATTGACCGCATTGAGGTATTCTCTTCGGATCCGGCCACCGTGTTTGCCAAAATCGAAGTTGAAGAGCCAATGATTGCCGCCATTCGCCGCATCGTCCTGAATCTGCAATCTACGCGCCGCTGGTTGCAGAATGTATGCTTTGGTAACGCGTGAGCCGGACCTGAGCGAACCACCACATCTCCCGTTGAGCGCCTTGTCAATTCTGTTACTTGGCGCCGCAAACAACACTTACCCCACTCAGCACCGGAATTAAGCGCACTGCCCGAGCTTGCAGTACAATACCGCTTGCTCAGGTTTAAAAGTGACTTACGCAGCGTTGAAATTTACTGATTTCGGAAACCGATTCGCCCAACCATCCGGAATCGGAGTCCTGATGGACGATCTGGCCGAGCTACTCACAAGCGACAGGGAATACCTGATGCTCGGTGGTGGCAACCCGGCAAAAATTCCGGCAGTGATTGAACGTTACCGGCACTGCCTTCAGGCTGTCGCCCGCGATAACGACACCTTTTATCGCCATGTCGGCCTGTACGGTGAACCCGGTGGAGCTGGCGCGCTGATACTGGCACTGCAGGATCAACTCAATTCGCGCTATGGCTGGAACCTGGATGCCGACAACATCGTTCTTACCAATGGCAGTCAAAATGCTTTTTTCCTGTTGTTCAATCTGCTTGCGGGCCCTGCCAGCGGACAGCAACGCAAAATTGTCCTGCCCTTGGCGCCGGAGTATATCGGCTACGAAGATGTTGCGATTCATCAATCATTCTTTGTCTCGAACCGACCCTTGATTGATATAACGGACGATCATCGTTTCAAGTATCACATCGATTTTGACTCACTTACCATACCCGGCGATGCCGGTGCTATTTGCGTTTCACGCCCCACCAATCCTACCGGCAATGTCATCACCGACAAGGAACTGACCGGGCTGGACAGCCTGGCTCGTGAAAATGGCATACCGCTAATCATAGATAATGCTTATGGTGAACCTTTTCCCGACATCATTCACAGCGACGTCAGTCTCGACTGGCACAACAATATAATACTATGCATGAGTTTGTCGAAACTCGGACTGCCGGCACTACGCACAGGTATTATCATCGCCTCCAGGGAAATTACTGCGCTAATCAGGCGCATGAATTCCATCATAAACCTGACACCAGGCAGCCTTGGGCCCGCTATGCTGGCACCTTTGTTTGCCAGTGGTGAAATACTTTCATTGAGCCGTGAACACATACGCCCTTTCTACCGCGCCAAAGCTGAAAGGGCACTTGCCTGCTTTGACCACAATATGGCGGGTCTGCCGGCATTTGCACATGTTCCTGAAGGCGCTATTTTTCTATGGTTGTGGTTCAGGGATTTACCCATAGACTCAGAGACGCTGTACCAGCGTCTTAAAGAAAGGGGGGTGATAGTTGTTCCAGGACATTATTTTTTCCCGGGTATGGATAAATCCTGGCGCCACTGCCACGAATGCATTCGCATCAGTTATGCAACGGATGACAGCAATGTGCAACGAGGTATTGAATTGATCGCAGAAGAAGTAAAAAAGGCATACATAACATCGTGACAAAACAACAATCGACTGACTTCGCGGAAGGTCAGCGCTGGGTGAGTGATACAGAAACCGGCCTTGGCCTCGGGGTCATCGCTGAAGTCGGGTTTCGACAAATAACCATCATATTCCCGGCAGCGGCTGAAAAGCGGATTTATTCGCGTGACAATTCACCGCTGACGCGTATCGTATTCGCGGTTGGTGACAGGGTAAAAAGTGAAGAACAATGGATGTTAACTGTCGAGTCCATCAGTGATGACAACGGTTACATCACCTATCACGGAAAGCGTGACGACGGCACTGCAGCTTCTCTCGAAGAGCTTGATCTCGACAACCGTTTGCGATTTAACACGCCAAAAGACCGACTATTCGCGGGGCAACTTGACAGCTACCGATGGTATCGCTTGCGTACCAGTGTCTACGAATACCGTCAAAGCCGGCAACAGTCGCCCATCCGGGGGCTATCCGGCGCTAGAGTCGCAATCATTCCACACCAGATCTATATCGCCGCCGAGGTCAGTGATCGCCTGCATCCGCGTGTACTACTGGCTGATGAGGTAGGCTTGGGTAAAACCATCGAGGCCGGTCTGATACTGCAGCGACAACTGGCGCAACACCGTATTTCGCGGGTCCTGGTGGTAGTGCCGGAATCACTGATTCATCAATGGCTGGTGGAAATGCTGCGCAAGTTCAATTTGCATTTTCATATTATTGACAAAGATCGCTTCGACGCGCTGGGCGATGCACCCTCTGCCAATCCCTTTCTGGCTCAGCAACTGGTGCTGTGCAGTCTCGAGTCACTGCGTGACAATGAAGACATATCGGATGCTGCAACAACGGCTGCCTGGGACTGCTTGACCGTCGATGAAGCACACCATCTGCAATGGGAGCCGGATAGTGTTTCCAGGGAATATCAGATAATTGAAGACATCGCCCGGGTAACTCCATCGGTGCTGCTGCTTACAGCAACCCCCGAACAACTCGGCCAGGCCAGTCATTTTGCTCGTTTAAAACTACTTGACCCGCAACGTTACCCGGATCTGGCAGGCTTCCGCGAAGAAGAGAAAAATTTTGAGAAGATCGCAGAGATTGCCAACCTTCTCCTGTCCGACAAGGACCTCAATGACAAACAACTTGATACCGTAGGCAAGGCACTGGAACGCAGCTGGAGTGACACGGAACGCGAGGTTTTAAAAAATTTCAGCACACGCACAATGAGCGACCTGACAGACACTATTGTTTCAGGACTGATTGATCGCCACGGCACAGGCCGGGTGTTGTTCAGAAACACACGCAGCACGATTAGCGGTTTTCCGCAGCGAAATTTGATTCCTCACGCTTTATCTGACGACGCGGATAACACAAAGATAATTAGTGACGCACGCCAGTGCGAATGGTTAATCGAGCTACTCGCATCCAGTGACGGCGAAAAATTACTGGTCATCTGCTCCTCCCCTGACACTGTCCTTTCATTACAGGAAAACTTGCGCCTGCAAGGTATCGAATGTGCGGTTTTTCATGAAGGCATGACGATAGTAGAACGTGATCGCTCAGCTGCCTGGTTCGCAGATACAGAAGACGGCTGCCGCTTGCTGATTTGTTCAGAAATCGGAAGTGAAGGACGTAACTTTCAGTACTTGCATCACCTTGTGTTATTGGAGTTACCGGTCATTCCGGATTTACTGGAGCAACGTATTGGCCGTCTGGACCGGATTGGCCAGCTCGAAGACATTCAGTTACATGTTCCTTACATAGAAGGAAGTCGCGAACACCACCTGATGCGCTGGTATCACGAAGGGCTTGATGCCTTCGAAACCTGCTGTCGCGTTGGCAGCAGTGTAAAGCGGGAATTGCAACAAGAATTCAACGCCATTTTCGAAACTCAAACGCAAGGCCAGCCATACGATACACCGACTAAAGATGTTGACGCCTTGATTGAAAATTCACAAAAAATTTGCCGCCACCTGAATCAACAGCTCGATGCAGGGCGTGACCGCTTACTTGAATTGAACTCCAATCGTGTCGGGCAGGTACAACATCATCTGGATATGCTGGAGCGTGAGGAACGCGAATTCGCTCTGGCAGATTTCATGGCAAATGTATTTGACTGCTTTGGCGTGGATCACGAAGAACAAACTAACGGCAGCTGGATTGTAAAACCCAGCGACAATATGCACATCGATCGCTTTCCGGGTGTATCAGACAGCGGTGTGACTATTACCTTTCAGCGTTTACAGGCCTTAGAGCGCGAAGAACTGACTTTCCTGACATGGGATCACCCCATGGTTGAAAATGCCATGGACATGATTCTTGATGAGGCCCTGGGGCAGGCCAATGCCAGCGCTATCAGTAATGGCAGTTTCCCCAAAAATATCATGCTGGTCGACGCCACCTACACCTACGAATGTATCGCCGATCAGTCGCTGGATATCGGGCGCTATCTTAGTGCTGGCCCGGAACGTTTTTTACTGGGCAGTAACAAGAAAGACTACACCGCAGCTCTGGCAGAACTGGATGCAAACAGTGTTCGGCAGAGAATTGAATTACAAAAACTCAAGCTGGTGATAAAGGGGCAGCAGGAAATAATCCGCTTTCTGCTTGATCACTCCGAGAAGATGGCCAAATCCAGGCTCGATGGCATAATTTCCGAGGCACAAGCCAACGTCGAAAATACCCTGCAAACCGAAATTGATCGCTTGGTTGAATTGCAAAAAGTGAATCCATCAGTACGCGATGATGAAGTCACCGCCTTGCAAAATCTGAAACAGGCAAGCAATGACGCATTGCTTGAAACCACGGCAAATCTGGTTGCCGTGCGAATCCTGGTGAACGTTTGAGTGGCTGACCAATGAAAATAGTATCTTTCAATGTAAACAGTGTTCGACTGAGGTTGCATCAGCTAGAGGCACTGATCGAGAAACATGCGCCTGATGTTATCGGCCTGCAGGAAACCAAGGTACAAGACAAGGATTTTCCAATCGATGCCATTAAGGAGCTGGGTTATGAAACTGCTTTTTTTGGCCAGAAAACTCACTATGGGGTTGCACTACTCAGCAAGCTACCGTGTAAAAAAGTAACTATGGGATTTCCTGGTGATGACGAAGAGGCCCAGAAAAGACTGATCATCGGTGAGTACCAAATCGGCGGCAAGGGCTCAAGGAAAAGCATTACGGTTATCAATGGGTATTTCCCTCAAGGAGAAAACCGCAAACACGAAGCTAAATTTCCTGCCAAGGAAAAGTTTTACGCAGACCTTACAAGTTACCTCAAGAATCAACAGAAAAACACGTCTAAAATTGCTGTTATCGGGGATTTCAATATAGCGCCGGTAGACAACGATATCGGTATCGGTGCAGACAATGCGAAACGCTGGCTGCGAACCGGTGCCACCAGCTTTCTGCCGGAAGAGCGCGAGTGGTTGCAGGTTCTGTTCGATTGGGGCCTGGTGGATACCTTTCGGCAAAAATACCCTGACGAATCTGAATTGTTCAGCTGGTTTGATTATCGCAGCCGTGGTTTTGAACGCGAACCGAAACGGGGTTTACGCATTGATCACCTGTTAGCTACGCCATCTTTAGCAAAAACACTGGTGGATTCCGGAATTGACTATGATATCCGGGCAATGGAGAAACCATCCGATCACTGTCCGGTTTGGTCAGAGTTTGATCTCTCCTGATGCGGTTCCGAATTATGGATAAATCAGAAACCTGACGTTGCCGTGTTAACGGTGCGCGGACGGTTATAGGACGGCAGCTCGATAACGTAGGTATCAACGGAGCCCGAGTCATACCAATCGGAACCGAACAATAAACGCGTCCCTGACGGGCTGATAGTCACATGCGGCTCGGCAAAGTAAGGCGGGTAATCCTTGGTTTTTGAATATTTGCCTGTAGACCTGTGATGCGCAAGCCTGCACAAAACCGTATCTCGCGGGTCAGTGTTGGCAAGGTAAATTTCAGAAAATAAAGCTTTCGCCGGGCTGCCATTGCGAAATGCAGGCAACTGCTCTTGATAACCAATACTGGAACCTGCGACCCAACCGGGACGTCGATAGGCCTGCGCCGACAGATGCGTTCCGCTGGTTGTATAAGGATAGCCATTGGCTGTGCTGATCACACTACGACAACCACCCGTTTCCAGATTGTATTCAACCAGATGCCCCACGCCTTTGGCAGGATCACCATTACAACCATTCGGTGCCTCGTTAAAACTGACTTGAAATAGAGCGTCCTGGCCACTGTAGGACAAGCCCATATTGCCGTGCTCACCCGACTTTGACATATCAAGCTTATTTCGCACCGATTTAAGGTTGGCGCTCAGGGTATGAGCTTGCAGATAAACCGAACGACCATTCGGGGTTGGCATGGGTGCTGCCCAATTATGCCACTGTGTACCATCTCCCAGCGCCATAACGCTGGTTTCACCTGTGCTGATTCGATAAGTGAAAGCAATGTGCTTCTTATTTTTGGCACCACGATCAAGGCAGCGAAAACCAAACAGATCATCATCCAACGATTGCATCTGCACATCCCCTCCGGCTTGTGCGACCGTCCCCTTACAGACCGGCGTGAAGTCCTTGATTAGCTGACGACTGCCACTGCCTGCATTGTATTTGTAGAAATGACCATACTCGCCCGATGCCTTGCTTGAATAGTAAAGGCTCCGTGGCTCACTGTGACTCCAGAAAATATCTTCAATATCTGAAGGCACGATGTCCAGGCGGCGAATCAGGCTGTAGTCGTATCCGTTGTAAAGATAGTGACCCTGCCGTTTACCACTGCGATGAAACAGGATCATCAGGCTTTCATCCGAATTCCACGCCTGCACCGTGCTGTACATCGGCTTGGTCACATTGCCCTTGCCGGAATCAGTAATGCGCATCACGCGTGTTCTGAATGCAGGCTCGCGATAATATTTTCCCAGCGGCGGTTTCGCGACCAGCGGTACCGATACCGATTGCGTGTGACTGGTCAGTCCCACACACAAGGACGCATCAGCAGTGGCTGGCACTGTCGCCAGCAAGCAAGCAAACAGGGCTGTGTAAGCCTTTTTTGAAAATTTGAGAATACAGCGATGGCCCGCAATGCGCACCGAAGTGGGTATGACTTTAGAGGATGTAACTTTATTGGAGGTTTTGAATCGATTCACTGGAATTGAAAATACCATGTTTACCCAGAAAGGCGAGTAGCTCTTTCCAGGGCCTCGGGCAGCTGTTGTGATCACAGTCTTGCAAAATCAGGTCCGATTGCCTTGCAACTTTATGCAGGGCATCAGCATGATGAACACCGATCAGCTCATCATCACGGCCATGGTAAATCATTACAGGAACATCGAGCTTCGCTATTACACCGGCATTGTCGTACTTGTCCTTGAGAAGCCTGGAAGGATAGCGCAGCTCGCCAACCAGTTGCTGCAGCGTTGAGAAGGTAGATTCAAGCAACACAGCAGCCACTGGCCTGTTTTCAGCCAGCAGACAGGCCGCGCCTCCTCCGAGAGAACGACCGTGAGAAATAATTCGTTTCTCATCGATTTCCGGTTGTGCTGCGACTGTATCGAATGCATCAAGCATCATTTGCCGCATGCTGGTTAGCGACGGCTTCCCCGGAGCTCCACCATAGCTGGGAAATTCCACCAACATGACGCCGATGCCCGCGTCCGACAACGGCTTAAAACCTTCAATCCACTGCGCAGCCAATTCAGCATTTCCATGCGCAAAAACAATCGCGGGTGCACCTGTGGTTTGCGTGGCACCATCATCACCGGGGCGCGGCGGGATGTAAAGACCATACCCGAAGCCACCGGCAAATTCATGCCGCTCGACACCCGTAGGTAACTGGATTGCCTGAAACCCGCTAGGTGCGGGGTAAAGCAGTTTGCGCTGGAAAATATACGTCAGCAAAACACCCAGGGCCACAGCAACGACAAGTGACAAGATTATTAGTACGACAAATTTCAGCATGCCACTATTCTACTTGGCCGTTTCTTGCGACCGCTACTTGAAACTATATGTTGCCCGGAAAAAAGATGTGCAGCGAATCATATAACAGGCCCCTGCGATCAGAGATAACAGGCTCGTCTGTTACACCATGCAACAGACAAGCTTGAATCAGAAAATATCAGCAAGCCCGATGCCGAACAGGTCATACCGGGATTGGATACACCGTCCGGTGATTAACTCGGTCATTAACTCGGTGATTAACTATATCGTTCAGGGATTAGGTACACCGCCTATTTTGGCAGAGAACCATTTACCCCTTGCACATAGTAATTCATGCCCAGTAAGTCGCCATCCTCAATGATTTCTCCCTCAGCGACGATTTCCTTACCGGACTGGTCGAAAATAGGTCCCTGAAAGGGGTGCAATTCGCCTATTACAATAGCTTCTCGAACCAGATTGGCAGCATCTTTTACGTCATCCGGCACCGAAGGGCCGTAGTCAGCAAACTGCACCATACCGTCGAGAATTCCGGACCAGGTATCTTTCGATTCCCAACTGCCATCCATTGCCGCCTTGGTGCGTTCAATATAATAAGGCCCCCAATCATCTACGATCGCCTGTAACTGGCCTTGCGGTGCGTAAGCCTTCATATCGGATGCCTGACCAAAACCTACAACACCACGTTCCTCAGCCACTTGCAAGGGAGCGGGCGAATCAGTGTGTTGCATGATGATGTCAGCTCCTTGATCTATCAGTGCCTTGGCAGCATCCGCCTCGGTACCCGGGTCATACCAGGTGTTAACCCAAACAACTTTGATCTCGGCATCCGGGTTGATTTTACGCATGGCTATAGCCGTGGCATTAATTCCCCGAACCACTTCAGGTATTGGAAACGAGGCAATGTAGCCGATGACATTGGTTTTAGTCATCATGCCAGCCATCGTACCAATCACAGCACGCCCTTCATAAAAACGGCCACTATAGGTAGAGACATTGTCAGCGCGTTTGAATCCGGTAGCGTGCTCAAATTTAACATCCGGGAACGAATTCGCCACTTTGATAGTTGCGTTCATGTAACCAAAAGAGGTTGTGAATATGAGGTCATGTCCATCGGTCGCAAGTTTTCTCAAGACCCTTTCAGCATCTGCGCCTTCAGCAACACTTTCGACAAAAGTCGTTTCAACCTTATCACCGAATTCCTCTTCTATTGCCAACCTGCCGACATCGTGCCGGTAAGTCCAACCGTGATCATCTACCGGCCCAACGTAGACAAAACCAACTTTGAACGGATCATCAGCTGCATTGACCAGCAAGCTCGCCCCGGCAAAACTGAGCAGCGACACCGCCAGTTGAAATAACAACTTTCTGTTTTTAATCACATCATTATCCTCTTGTTACTAGTCTGCAGAACACCCCGGCGCACACATTTCAATCGAAGCAACTGATGAAAAGATAACTGCCAGACAAATTGCGTAGTACCTAGGTAGTCGGGTAAAACGATTTGCCAATCGATTGAGGCGCGTGCTTCCTTATCTTACCGCGATCACGCGAAATCACCACCAGCACCATTATAGTGGCCAGATAGGGAAGCATGGACATAAGTTGGGAAGGTACACGAATACCCCAAGCCTGCCCATGTAACTGCAGGATACTGATCGCGCCAAACAAATAGGCACCGAACATCATGCGACCCGGGCGCCAGGTTGCAAACACGACCAGCGCCAACGCTATCCAGCCCCGCCCTGCGGTCATGTTCTCCACCCACATCGGCGTGTAGGCCAGAGACAGGTAGGCCCCGGCAACACCAGCACAGGCACCGCCAAAGAGGGTTGCAAGCAAACGCCAGCGCAGCACGTTGATACCCAGTGCGTGTGCCGCATCATGCGAATCGCCCACCGAGCGCAAGGTCAAGCCGGCCGACGTTCGGTAAAGAAACCACGCGACCAGCGGCACGATCAGGAATGACCCATAGACCAGGACATCTTGTTGGAACAGCAATCGGCCAAGCACTGGCAGATCAGATAGAAAGGGAATTGGCAGTTTTTGCAAACCACTATGCCCGACACCTACCAGAGATTTGCCGAGAAGAGCCGTCAGACCCGTACCAAAAATAGTTAAAGCCAGACCCGTTGCCACTTGCGATGCCTGCAAGCCGAGCGTTAAAACGGCGAAAATTCCAGCCAAGAAAATTCCGGCAAAAGCACCACCCAAAATCCCGAAATAAGCATTGCCTGTCAAGTGCAGTAAAGCAAAGCTGGAGACAGCCCCGCCCAGCATCATGCCCTCAACACCTAAATTCAGTACACCTGACTTCTCCACAACCAGCTCACCAATCGCCGCATAGACCAAGGGTGTGGCTGCCGTAATTATCGTTAGCGCGGTCAGTAGGAGCATTTCTGCATTCATCAGGGCGCTCCCTGCTCGCTGTTAGCGACGTGCTGTGCCTGTGTATTTGTCAACCCGGTGAATTCGGCTGGCGCTGTTGTGACCGGTTTTAAACTGTAGTGGATCAACACATCAGCAGCGAGTAAAAAAAACAGCAGCAAACCCTGGAATACACCGGTTACCGCAACCGGTAAATTCAGGCTTATTTGTGCTGACTCACCACCCAGATAGGACAGGGCCAACAACAAGCCCGCAAACAGAACACCAACAGGATGCAATCGACCAACAAACGCAACGATAATGGCTGTAAAACCGTAGCCCGGCGAAATTTTTGGCAACAACTGACCGATAGGACCTGCCACCTCGAACAAACCGGCAAGACCCGCCACCCCGCCACTGACCAACATCGTCACCCAGACAGAACGATTCACACTGAATCCTGCAAAACGCCCTGCTCGTGGCGCCGATCCGGTTACCAACAAACTGAAACCCAACATGGAGCGCGACATCAACAACCACACCAGTCCGACCAGCATTAATGCAACAACAAACCCAAGGTGTAAGCGGGTGTTTGGCCAGACAACAGGCAGAGTCGCAGCTTTATGAAACAACGCAGATTGCGGAAAATTAAAACCAAAGGGATCTTGCAGGGGACCAATGACCATATAAGCCAACAGCAGTGACGCCACATAAGTGAGCATCAGACTGGTAAGAATTTCATTGGTGTTAAAACGGGTTCGCAACAGTGCAGGAATCGAGGCCCACAACATACCACCTGCGATACCAGCCAGCATCATCAGTGGCAATACCCAAAAAGCCTCAACTTCTTTAAGGCTCAAGCCAACGGCAGCCCCACAGATAGCGCCGAGTATAAACTGACCTTCTGCCCCTATATTCCAGACGCCTGCGCGAAAACATACAGACAGCACAACGCCGATCATGATTAACGGAGCTGCCTTTACGCCCAGCTCTGCAAGCCCATAGACTGAAGTCAAGGGTTCGATAAAAAACGCATAAAACGCTTCAACCACCGGCACGCCTAACAGACTGAACAGTATCAGACCTGAGAGCAGAGTCAGCACCATCGCGACCAACGGCGCCAGGAAAATCCACAAGCGAGAAGGCGCTGGTCTTTTATAAAGCCGAATCAATTTCTCACCTGACTGTACGTCATGTCGTCAACCCTGACGAAGGCAACTCACCACCCCCCATCAATATGCCTATTGTCGAAGCGTCCAACGATGCTGCCGGATAAGTGGCCGACATACGCCCACCGCAAATGGCGACAACCCGGTCACTGATCTGTAACAGCTCGTCAAGGTCCTGCGAGATGACCAGCACAGCGGCACCAGCCTGAGCCAGAGTTAACAAAGCACGACGTATAGTAGTGGCGGCTCCAGCATCGACGCCCCAGGTGGGTTGCGCTATCACCAGCACGTCAGGGTGTTGTTCTATTTCCCGGCCAACAACAAATTTCTGCAAGTTTCCTCCAGATAAACTTGCCGCAGTTGCATCGCTGTCACGACACACCACCTGATACTTTTCGATTATCTGGCGCGCAAACTCATGGCTCGCGGCCTTACTAATCCAGCCTGCACGTGACAGGGACATGCGTTTGAAGGCAGTCAACAGCGCATTTTCATACAGTGGCATATCGGGTACAGCAGCATGACCCAACCGTTCTTCCGGAACAACACAAAGCCCCATAGTTCTGCGTTCTTGCGGGGACGATTGAGCAATGGCTTGCAAACCGCTCTCGTGATGAAGTGTGATTGCAGCAGCAGGTGTTATCCTGGTCTCACCCGACAGTGCCAGCATCAATTCGTCCTGACCGTTACCGGCAACTCCAGCGATACCCAGTATCTCACCGGCATGCACATCAAACGACACATCTTGCAATGCCACCCCTTGACTGTCACCGTCCGACAATGACAGATTGTTAACGCTTAGTCTTGGTCGCCCTTTATCAGTTGACCCGGAATTGCTGTTGTCGTGGCTCAGCACTGTAGCTGTTTCCCCGATCATCATTGCGGCAAGACTCTCGCTGGATTCAGTGGCCGGATCAGCCACAGCTACCTTACGACCATTGCGCAGGATCGTAGCCCTGGAACACAGGGCACGAATTTCATCCAGCTTATGACTTATGTAAAGAATTGCGGTACCTTCAGCCGCCAATTTTCTCAGTGTTTCGAATAACGTAGCAACTTCCTGAGGCGTCAGAACCGAGGTCGGCTCATCCATAACGAGAAGCTTGGGGGATTGCAACAAACAGCGTACGATTTCGATACGCTGCTTTTCGCCAACTGACAAAGTATATACAGGCCGGTCAAGCTCAAGTGGCAAACCATAACGGCTTGAGACATCGTGTATTCTGTTGCGCAGCTGCGCCGTGGGTTTTCCAGAACTGCCTGAACCTCGTAAGCCAATCGCAATATTTTCAATGACGGAGAGTGATTCAAACAAGGAGAAATGCTGGAACACCATGGCAATACCCCGTGCACGGGCAACGCCAGGGTTGTCTATGCGAACCTCTTCTCCGCGCCAGTGCAGAGTCCCTGCATCAGCTTGCAGGATGCCATAAATTATTTTTACCAGAGTACTTTTGCCAGCACCATTCTGGCCCAAAAGAGCATGTATCTGGCCTTCACGGATCTGCAAATCAATGTTGTCATTAGCAAGACAGCCGGGGAAGCTTTTTGAAATCCCCTGCAGATTCAACAACACACCTGAGTCGGAAACCTGCTGGCTCATTACTGATTAGACCTGGCTGCTCCGGCTTCCCGGATTAAACTCAAACTCCCAGACGCTCTTGCATAAGACTACTGGTGGTGGTGTATTGAACATTGATTTTTTTATCGGGCTCGAATTTGGACTTGATTGCAAAAGCCGCCAGCGCCGCTTCATGGAATCCACTAAGGATGAGTTTCTTTTTACCGACGTAGGTATTGATATCCCCTATCGCATAGATGCCCGGTATGCTGGTTTCAAATGTAGAAGGCTCAATGGTGATATTGCGTTTCTCAAAATCCAGACCCCAGTTTTCAATCGCCCCAAGTTTTGGCGACATTCCGAAGAACACCAATAGATGGTCAAGCGACAACCATTCCTGGGTACGTGCCTCATCACGCAAGGTGATTTTTATTTGCTCAAGCAAACCATCCGTATCCTTATATTCGACAATGGTGCCTAACTTGACGCCGACCTTGCCAGCCGATTCCAGTTCCATCAGCTTTTGCACATTGGCTTCTGCCGCGCGGAATCGTTCAGTGCGGTTAATCACTACCATGGATTCAACCCGGGGTTGTAGTTCCAGCGCCCAGTCCAGTGCCGAGTCCCCACCGCCAAGAATAACAACACGTTTACCTTCGTGAATTGAAGGATCCTTGACCCTGTAAAACATCTGTTTGTCCTCGAACTGGTCAATACCCTCGACCCGGACCTTCACAGGTGTAAAGGAACCACCGCCTGCCGCAATAATAACGGCGCGGCAATCAAAGCTATCACCGGCACTGCTGTGAAGCGTAAACGTACCGTCATCATGGCGATCAAGGCCCGTCACTTCACTATTGAAATGAAACTCAGGCTTGAATGGCGCGGATTGCTCGAGTAGCCGCTCTATCAGTTCCTCTCCAGTGCAGACCGGCACCGCGGGGATATCGTATATGGGCTTGTCTGGATATAGCTCGATACATTGGCCACCGGCTGCCGGTAGGGAATCGAGTACATGGCAGCGTATGCCTTGCAGGCCCAGCTCAAATATCGAGAACAAGCCTACAGGGCCCGCTCCGATTACGACCACGTCGGTGCTGTATTTCATTGATTTTAAGGAATCTGCTTGATCAGTCGGGAAACACCAACCGGTGAGCCAATTGCAGCACCGGCGAACGCCTATGATACCTGAGCAATAGTATTGATACAGCCTGATAGTGCGGTGATCAAATGGCTTTTCGAAGAGTGGTCCCGCGGCCATGTTGGCATTCCGGACCGGATTTAGTCAACGAAGCCGGTTCTATGAAGAAGTGTATTTTGAACGGAGAATTCGAAACGGCTTGAGGCAGGGCCAGCCGTAACCAGCCTGGCACTGCAAGACCACTCCGTGTGAGTGGCCACATATGCTACCTATTTGAATTTACTGGAAAAAGTACCGATAACCGATACCAAATAGAGTATCGTCGATGATATCGATGCCGGCATAAGCTTCGCCATTGGACACAGGCAGTACCACACCACCACCAAAACCAAGTTCTGTATCGCCGCCTGCATCAAACCCGGAGACCTCCAGATCCAGACGATGGATGCCGACATTGGCATACCACATCAAGCCATTGCTGGCGATCGGGTCCAACCCACTGAACAGGAATTCCAGTGCCAGTATGTTTACATCCAGACCATCAAAATCGCCGGTGTGGAAGCTGGCTTTCGCAGCCGCATCGATATTCTCAAAAATACCATCGAGCGCATAGAAAATTCCTCCGCCGATGGGCGTGCCACTGAAGGGATCAAATTCTCCCTGGCTTATATCGCCGAAAAGTATAATGCCGGGGCTCAGCCGGTAGTTAGCTCGCAAACCAATATTCTGATAATCGTCACCGGTATTAAAATGGAATTCCACTGACAGATCCGGCATTCGTGTCAGGTCTGCAGTACGGCCATTTGCAGCACCGGTCACTTCAGCTGTTGCCATGCCTGACAGCAGAAGCGCACCACCTAAAAGTAATGCTCTGGCAGAACCTAGAATCATATTGATAGGGGTAGCTCTTTGGATCTTGATCATACGTTTCTCTCCTCAATAAACTCGTTACTGCCACGAATTCCATGCGCAAATAAAAGCAGCTGATGGGCAAAGTTTCCCACAGCAAACAATCAATTACAACGTGTGGACACGGCAAGTGCACATGAGCGTCAATTAAATACCTGCTCACGCGTTGCGCTGAATAAAACATCAGGCCAACGATCCTGACTCATCTGAAGGTTAACCCGTGTGGGAGCGAGATACACAAGTTCTCCGGAATGATCACGCGCCAGATTGGCGGCCAGCTTCTTCTGGAAATCTGCCAGCATTTTTTCATCGCTACAACTTATCCAGCGTGCTTGCTGCGTTGCAGTTACTTCAAACTGGCAATCGACGCGGTACTCGTCTTTCAGGCGCTGTGCAACCACTTCAAACTGCAGCACCCCGACAGCACCCAATATCAGATCATTGTTATTAAACGGGCGAAACAGTTGTGTTGCACCCTCTTCGCACAATTGCTCCAGCCCCTTGTTCAATTGTTTCATTTTCAAAGGGTCTTTAAGTACTGCGCGCCGGAACAGTTCAGGTGCAAAATTTGGGATTCCGGTGAATATCAGCTCTTCACCTTCGGTGAAGGTATCACCAATGCGAATCGTACCGTGGTTGTGCAGACCGATAATATCACCTGCAAAAGCTTCATCGACATGACCGCGGTCTGATGCCAGAAAAGTTAATGCATCGTTGAATCTGACGTCTTTGCCGATACGAACATGGCGCGCTTTCATTCCCTTGTGAAATTTGCCCGAACAGATTCTGACAAACGCAACACGGTCACGGTGTTGCGGGTCCATATTCGCCTGAATTTTGAAGGCAAAACCGGTAAACCGACTTTCGCTGGTTTCAACATCACGGCTCACGGTACTGCGAGGTTGTGGAGCTGGCGCATACTCCACAAAGTCATCCAGTAACTCAGCAACTCCAAAATTATTAATAGCCGAACCGAAAAAAACCGGCGTTAGCTCGCCCGCCAGGTAAGCATCCTTGTCAAATTCATTACTGGCGCCCTGAACAAGTTCAAGCTCTTCCCTCAGTTCATCTGCTTGTGACCCCAATATTTCATCAAGCTTGGGGTTATTGATCCCTTCAACAATTTCTCCCTCCTGGATCTTGCCACCATGTGTCGGCGTGTAGAAATGCACTGTTTCACGGCGTAGGTGATACACCCCTTTGAAGCGCTTACCCATTCCCACAGGCCAGGTCACCGGCGCACAGCGAATACCGAGCATACGTTCGACTTCATCCATTAAATCAATCGGATCACGACCTTCGCGGTCCAGCTTATTAATAAAGGTCATTACCGGAGTCGTACGCAGGCGACACACATCCATCAATTTCTCGGTTCGGGTTTCTACACCTTTGGCAACATCAATCACCATGAGCGCTGAATCCACCGCCGTCAGTGTACGGTAGGTGTCTTCAGAGAAGTCTTCGTGTCCCGGGGTATCCAGTAAATTGACTATTCTGTCTTTGTAGGGAAACTGCATAACAGATGAGGTAACCGATATACCTCTTTCCTGCTCCATTGCCATCCAGTCAGAGGTGGCATGGCGAGCGGCTTTACGACCTTTAACTGTACCGGCAAGCTGGATTGCTCCACCAAACAGCAGAAGTTTTTCAGTCAAGGTTGTTTTACCCGCATCCGGATGCGAGATGATCGCAAAGGTGCGGCGTTTTGCTATTTCTTCGAGCACGGCAGGTTTACCTGTTTGCTATCGATGTACGGACGCCTGTCTGGGCGTGCGAGCGATGGGTCAAAATAATTAGGTGACGATTTAGTATTCCCGGATCCTATGTTCCCGGATCCTATGTTCCCGGGTCCTGTGTTCCCGGTGCCGGCAAACCCGGGTTCAGGACAGGGTCAGGGCATAGAGCATGGCATCTTCCCGGCCGCAAACCGTAGCATTAGAATTATAGTAACGGCTTCGGACCGCTATCTGGTTGAAACCAAGCGATTCATATAGCCGCATGGCTGCAGTATTGGACTCTCGCACTTCCAGAAAAATTTCCTTGGCCGCATTCTGGCGCGCGGTGTCAATCAAGTGCCGCAACAGTAATCTGGCTACACCCCGGCGGCGCACCGAATGCTCTATGCAAATATTGAGAATATGCGCCTCGCCGGGACCAAGCATCAGTATGCCATGACCGTATAGACGCCCGGAAAAACCACCTGCAGGCAACTGCTGCGTTCCGGTGTTTGTTTCTTGCTCAACCACAAAGCACAAGTACCCGGCATTATGGCAGTCTATGAAAATCTTTTCACTCCAGGGAAAATCATAACAGCTGTTTTCCACCCGTACGACCTCTAGTACATCGGATCGCAACATCTCGCGAAAATTAAATCGTGGTGTAGCGGCAGGAGTATCGCTTAACTCAGCTGCAGTAAATCCATCGGCTTGACTATCCAACAGATACCGCTCCCTTAAGGCCTGGCAAGATGTTCACGCACAACTTTCAGACACTCCCAGGCGTTGCGCTTCAAGGCGCCGTTTTGCAATAAATCCCGGGGATCACAAAGGGGTGCGAGCAGCACAGCCCCGTTAGCGATACTCAGGGTTTTTGGAGCATCGGGCTCAGGTGATTGCTGCGCTGCGTTATTGCCATCTTGATGAATATCGTTCCAGTAGTCGCTCCAGTGAGCAAGTTCTGTGGCTGGCAATAGCAGAAGCAACACAGCAGCGCGACTGCTGTCGAGGAGATTGCCAAGTGTCGCAACCGAGTGACCTGTCTCGGTTTGGCCAGACTTATTCAGGCTGTCAGCTTCATGGACCGCTATCCAGTTGCCCGCCTGAATACCGATCGAATCCATCATTTTAATCAGCAACTGGTATTCATCCGGCTGAAAAGGTGCTGCATCCACGTCCGGCAGCGACGCTCTGGCAAGCAATGCCGTAGCATGTTCTATTGCTCTATCCGATTCTGCCGTCGTTATGTTCATTTGCAACAGTGCGGAGCGCTGGCTGGCACCGGAGTGTGCAGATGGAGACTCCTGTACAGTCGCCGGCTCCACCGCATTGGCTGAAGCCGCGGGGCCCGCCTGAGAACTTACAGCAGGAGAACTTGTAGCAACGGGCTTTGTAGCAACCGACTCTGGAAGTGCAGATTGAGTTGTCGGCGCTGCGGCCGAACGGCGCTGCCACACGGTGATACCCATACGCTGCAAGCAAGACAGTTTTTGGCTGTCGAGCCGTACTGCTGGCTTGGACATCAGCTTTTCGCTAGGCATAAGGGCACCGGAGCAGAGACCATGTTCTACGACAAAGGCCTACTTTACAGAAGGTCGTCGATTGCGTTTACGCACCCAACGAAAACCGGCATAGAGTGGCCCGGACAGGGCATAGATGGAAAAACCCAGGAGCAGCACCTTGGGTGGATCGAATGAGATGAAAACCACCAGCAAAACCAGCACAAGGGCTGCCATAAAGGGTACGCGTTTTGGCGCACGGATCTCCTTGAAGCTGTAGTAGGTAAAATTGCTGACCATCAACAAACCGGCAAACAACGTTATGAAAAAGGAAAGAAAGGCGATTTCCTTACCTGGAACACCAATATCATTTAATACCCAAACGATACAGGCGATCAGAGCTGCCGCAGACGGGCAAGCCAGCCCCTGAAAAAAGCGCTTGTCAGCCTTACCCACTTGTACATTGAATCGAGCCAACCTCAATCCACAGCAGGCTGTGTAGAAGAAAGCAGAGACCCAGCCTAGATACCCGTAGTTGACAACACTCATGCTGGATAGCGACCAGGCATAGACCAAAAACGCAGGCGCTACACCGAACGACACCATATCCGACATACTGTCGTACTCGGCTCCGAATTCGCTGGTGGTATTTGTCATTCTCGCCACCCGCCCATCAAAACCATCCAGCACCATGGCAATCAATATCGCTATCGATGCATTGGAGTAGCTCGCATTGAAGGCCGCAATAATGGCGTAAAAGCCGGCAAACAATGCAGCCGTTGTGAACAAATTCGGCAGCAGGTAAATACCCTTGCCGCGATTTTTCACAATTTCAGACCCTTCTTCGCTCACTATTTATTTATTGCCTAATAATCAATACTGCCAATGCCGGACACCACCTGCTTATGCGTCTACCACCAGAACATTCACAACCAAAACAGTGCGACCAATAGCCGGTGGCAACGCAATGCCATTTTCTTTAAAAAAAATGCAACCGCGAAAGCGCGCAATTAAACCTTGAGACTTTTTTCGCCTCTGGCAATTCCGGTAGCTCCCGAGCGGACAACTTCAATAATGTTGTCCTTGCCCACAGCGTTTAGAAACGCATCCAGTTTCGACGCATCACCTGTTATTTCAACAATGTAACTGGATTCCGTGACATCCAGTATACGACCACGGAATATATCCGACACCCGCTTTATCTCGGGTCGACCCTGCTCCACGGCTCGCAGCTTGACGAGCATAACCTCGCGCTCCAGAAACTGGGTTTCAGTCAGATCTGTCAAGCGCACCACGTCAACCAGCTTATTAAGTTGCTTGGTAATCTGTTCGACTACACGTTCAGTCCCTGTTGTCACAATCGTCATACGTGACAAAGTCGGATCATGCGTCGGAGCCACCGTCAAGGATTCGATATTGTACCCTCGGGCACTGAACAGACCTGAAACACGTGACAGTGCTCCAGCCTCATTTTCCAATAGTACCGCGATTACATGCCTCATTACGCCAACTCCCTGCCGTGCGCAGGATTCAGGCGCATTTCATCCTGTCCCTTACCCGCTTCAATCATCGGATAAACGTTCTCGGTCTGATCAGTAATAAAATCCATGAATACCAACTTGTCCTTCATGGCAAATGCCTCTTCGAGTGACGATTTAACATCACCGGGTTTTTCAATCTTCATCCCGACATGTCCATAGCTCTCAGTCAAAGAGACGAAATCAGGCAAGGCATCCATGTAAGAGTGCGAGTAACGCTTTTCGTAGCTGAATTCCTGCCATTGGCGAACCATACCCATGTAGCGATTATTCAGATTGATAATCTTTATAGGCAAATCATATTGCAAACAGGTCGAGAGCTCTTGAATACACATCTGGATACTGGCTTCACCTGTGATGCAGGCAACCATTGATTCCGGATAAGCCAGCTGCACACCGATCGCCGACGGCAAACCAAACCCCATGGTGCCAAGGCCACCGGAATTGATCCAGCGTCGGGGTTTATCAAATGGATAGAATTGTGCAGCCCACATCTGATGCTGACCCACATCTGATGTTATGTAGGCATCACCCGAGGTTACCTCCCAAAGCTCCTGAACTACCATTTGCGGCTTGATGACATCACCGCTGCGATCATATTGCAGACAATTGGTGCCACGCCATTTTTCGATTTCAGCCCACCACTGACCAACGGCTTCACGCTTTATTGAATCAACATTTTCATCAATCAACTTGTTCATAGCCACAAGCACTTGCCCGACTTCTCCTACGATAGGGACATCAACCGTTACCGTTTTGGAGATTGATGCCGGATCTACGTCGACGTGAACTATCTTCGCATTCGGACAAAAACGTGCCACTTCGCCGGTTACGCGATCATCAAAACGTGCGCCGATGGCGATCAGGACATCGCAACCGTGCATTGCCATATTGGCCTCATAAGTCCCATGCATACCCAACATGCCGACAAACTGTTTGTCGGTCCCCGGAATCGCACCAAGACCCATAAGTGTGTTAGTAACGGGATATTCAAGCTTTTTGCAGAATTGCCGGAATTCCTCAGAGGCATCGCCGAGAATAACGCCACCACCGGAATAGATCATGGGTCGCTCAGCTGACAGGATAAGATCAACCGCTTTACGTATCTGGCCGGGGTGGCCGACACTCGGCGGGTTGTAGGAACGCATTTCAACAGGGGCTGAATAGTCAAAAGTCGTCGTCACCCCGGGAGCAGTAAAATCCTTGGGTATGTCAACCACCACTGGCCCGGGTCGACCCGTGGATGCAACGTAGAAGGCTTTCTTGATGGTGTCTGCCAGGTTTTCCAGCGAATCAACCAGAAAGTTGTGCTTCACACAGGGGCGCGTAATCCCGACACAGTCAACTTCCTGAAAGGCATCGCTACCGATGTACCGACTACCCACTTGTCCGGTAATCACCACCATGGGTATCGAGTCCATAAACGCTGTCGCAATACCGGTGACTGCATTAGTAGCACCCGGCCCTGAGGTTACCAGCACGACACCGGGCTTGCCGGTAGCACGCGCATAACCGTCCGCCGCATGAGTTGCACCCTGCTCATGACGAACAAGAATATGTTTGACTGAATTCTGCTGATAGATGGCATCGTAGATGTGCAGCACTGCTCCACCCGGATAACCAAAAATAAATTCAACGCCTTCTTCTTTAAGCGATTGAATCAGGATTTCTCCACCTGATAGTTCCAATTGTCTAGCCTCTTTGCATGCTCGCCTGCTGGCTCGCCTGGTTACTGGATTACGTGCTAATTTGTTACGGACTGGGGCCTGCCACGGATGCATTCAGGAGCCGATGCCATTTCGAAACAGTTAAAAAAAACAACGAATACAAAAAAAACGAAAAATTCGTCAACGTCGAAATAACAGAACACAGGGTAATCGGGTCGCTCAGTGTCCAAACAGTTGCAGCAACGCTAGCGCTGACATTACGCGGCATTGCGATGCTGGCAGATTTCGGACGAACAACCTCAGCGCCAATTACAGCGTCAACTACAACGCAAAAAGCATGCGGCGGCGGCACGGGATGCTGCGACGCAAACGGTTGCGAAGACGGTAAATTCCCCCGACCGTTGCCTGGAGCGTGGTTGTTCCGAGCAGCACTCGCAGCGCTACTCAACTGATATGAAAGTTCGATCATTTTGTCCTTTACGGACTCAAACAATGACTGATCAACTAGCTGCCGCTGAGACCGGCAGACATGGTCGATGTCATCTGCAAAGGCATAAAGCCCTGCGGATACAGCCAATGGTGGTCCGTGTGTCCGCACCGCCGGTTCTTGTGACTTCCCGCGCACTTGGATGAGTAACGCAGATCGAACACATAGAGAACCCGGTAGCACTTCTCTTTGTATCATGGATACTGGGTTTACGCGGGTATATGCAGATAGGTGCATTAGCTACCCGTTCAACGCACCCGTTGATCGAACAGTACGTGATATGGTTGCTACCGGCGAGGATTGTGTCCGGCCCGTAGTCACGAGGATTATAACGCAGTCGATTCCTTTGTATAGCCCTGCAGGGGCAAAGCTGATAAACGTATGAAAAAAAACTCGACTAGGCCCGAAAATAGCACGGGACTTGTCACTATTGTCATGGCCAGATTGCCCAGCACAAGCCGGCTCGGGATAAAATCCATGGTATGGCTGTCGTAATGATGAAGCAGGCAGATTACTGCCTGATTAGCCCTTATGGATTCCTCACCGGCGGCAAAAAACAGGCAACATAATATTGACGCGAATGGCCGGCTGCAGGCAAATCCCGGCACAACTTCCTTAACAGTGTTAGCAGTGAAGAAAAACGGTATTCCCATTTGCACCCTGATCTGAAACAGCATCTTGAGCCGGCAAATGAGCCGCACAAGCCTCCCCTGCCAATCGCAGGCTGCGGTCTTTCCGCACTGCTCGCGATGCTGTTTGCCCTGCTTGGCTTTGTAGTAATTTCTTCTGCGCCGTTACGCCCTGCCCTGGCAACACAAAATCTGCCAAGCATGGGAGAACCTGCTGATGCCTCACTTTCGCCAAGAGCCGAACGTCAACTTGGCGAGCGATTTATGCGCCAGGTGCGAGCCAGTGTGCCGATTATTCGCGACGTCCAGCTAGCCGAATATATGCAGTCCCTGGGCGAACGCCTGGCGACTAACGTGGCCGAGCCTGGCCAGCATGAATTTGAATTCTTCATGATTGATAATGGCAATATCAACGCCTTTGCGATCCCGGGCGGATTTATTGGCATTAATTCAGGGCTGATAGATGCCATGCAGGTTGAAGACCAGTTAGCAGCTGTAGTTGGACATGAGATCGCACATATCACGCAGCGCCATCATGCGCGTTCCGTCCAAAGTAGCTCCCGCAGCCGCCTGACAACCGCTGCTGCGATCCTTGCTGCAATCATCATAGGTCAGTCCAACCCTCAGGCGGGGCAGGCGGCATTGGCTGCAGGACTTGCAGCCTCCCAACAATCAATTATTAACTTCACCCGCAGCAATGAGTACGAGGCTGATCGAATCGGCATAGAAATACTATCCGATGCTAACTACCACACAGCAGCGATGGCTGAAGCATTTGAGATATTGCGACGCAAAAATTCCATCAATACCAGCAGCTTGCAACTTGAATATCTGCGTACCCATCCGCTGGATAACACCAGAATTGCCGAGGCGAAAAACCGTGCCAGCTCCTCCATAGGGAGTGGCAAATATTCTCCCAATATAGAATTCTCGATCTTCAAGGCGCGCCTGGCCGTTTTAACAACCCGCGACCGCACGCTAACTGAACGTAACTTCAAAGCCCGGCTAACAACAGGTAACGAACCAACGAAAGCCGGCGCGGCATACGCAATGGCACTGATATCCATTCAACAGCAACGCACGGCCGAAGCAAAAAAGTATCTTGATTCGCTAAAAGCCAAACACAAGGAAAACCTGTTTGTGCAATTGCTGACAGCAGAATTACTGTTTAAAGAGGGGCGTCGCTCCGAAGCGGCTGATTTGCTGAACCTGCTCAGCAGCATTTACCCTGAGAGCTTCGCAGTGGTGGAAATGCGGTTCAGGCAATCACTGGACAGTAGTCGTCTGAGTGAGGCACAACAAATCCTGCTGGATTATATCCGCTCAACTTCAAAACCCGACAATATTGCCTGGCGCGAGCTGGCCAATATCGAACAGAAACTGGGTAACGAAAGCGCAAGCCATGAAGCACTGGCGAATTATTTCAGCAACCTCAACAACTCCTTCCGGGCACGCGAGCAACTGCAGCTAGCGATGCGAAGTGTCCGCAAAGGATCTAATGACGAATTACGCATACGGGCGCGTTTGCGTGAATTTGGCGAAGATAAAAACTAAGGCGTAGGCTTCTGATCGTGGGTATCGGGAAATCACCGGCCAGCGCACCAGAGGCTTATGTGCCCTGGTGCTCTGGTGCTCTGGCACACCGGCTGATGGCGATTAAAAACCCGGCAAGCAGAACGAAAGGCCGCGCGCTGCTGTAGCCTCTAAAGCTGAGGTCCTGCTGCTACCAATGACTTACCTTCGGGCGTGTCCGTATAGTTGACAAAATTCTCGATAAACAGATTGCCCAGTTTTCGCGCCTTCTCTTCCCACTCAGATGCGTCTGCGTAAGTCGCACGCGGATCGAGAATACCGTTATCAACGCCCGGTACATCATTTGGCATCTGCAAGTTGAAAAATGGCAGGATGGTGGTTTCTGCATTGTCTATCGAGCCATCCATAATCGCGTCGATTATGGCGCGTGTTGCCGCAATAGAAATTCGCTCCCCGCTACCATTCCAACCCGTATTGACGAGATAAGCTTTTGCACCTGCAGCCTCCATACGCTTGACAAGAATGTCAGCATAGCGTGTCGGGTGCAAGGTTAGAAAAGCTTTGCCAAAACAGGCTGAAAACGTTGGCGTGGGTTCGGTAACACCCAGCTCAGTTCCGGCCAGCTTTGCAGTAAATCCACTGAGAAAGTGATATTTGGTTTGTTCCGGGGTCAGACGTGAGACCGGCGGCAGCACTCCAAATGCATCAGCAGAGAGAAAAATCACTCTCTTGGCATGGCCGGCCTTGGAAACCGGTTGCACACTATTTTTTATGTGATAGATCGGGTAGGTAACCCTGGCATTCTCGGTTTTGCTTCCATCCGAAAAATCAATCTCACCGTCATCGCCAACGACAACATTCTCCAACAAGGCGTCGCGCTTGATTGCACCATAAATGTCGGGCTCGGCTTCCTTACTCAGATTGATTGTTTTGGCGTAGCAGCCACCTTCAAAATTAAACACACCATCGTCATCCCAACCATGCTCATCATCACCTATCAACATGCGTTTGGGATCTGTGGACAGGGTTGTTTTTCCCGTGCCGGACAAACCGAAGAATACTGCGGTATCACCATCCTTGCCGACGTTCGCAGAACAGTGCATTGATGCAATGCCACGCAATGGCAACAGGTAGTTCATGACACCGAACATGCCCTTTTTCATTTCTCCGCCATACCAGCTACCACCAATCAGCTGCATCTTTTCGGTTAGATTAAAGGCAACGAAGTTTTCGGAATTCAGCCCATGATCCTGCCATTTACTGTTTACAGTTTTAGCACCGTTTAGAATGACGAAATCCGGTTCAAAGGAGAGTAATTCAGTTTCGCTCGGACGGATAAACATGTTTTTAACAAAGTGCGCCTGCCAAGCAACTTCCATAACAAATCTAACACCGATGCGCGTGTCTTTGTTGGCGCCACAATAGGTATCGACAACGAACAATCGTTTACCTGACAACTGCTGTGCTACCGTTTGCTTGAGGTCGTTCCAGACTTCCTGGGTTATTGATTTATTATCGTTCTTGGCAGTTTCGCAAGCCCACCAGAAATTATCGCGAGTAGTATCGTCTTTAACCGTGTACTTGTCATGTGGGGAACGCCCAGTGAACTTGCCGGTGTCAACAGCAATCGCACCTGTGCTGGTCAAAACACCACGTTCATAACCTTCCAGTGACGGATCCGTTTCTTCAGCATAGAGCTGGTCGAACGACGGGTTGTGAATCACTTCGGTGGCATCAGTGATACCGTACATCGTTAGATCTGGTCCGGTAGTTAATGCACGAGCGGTTTGACTCATTCCATTTTCTCCAAAACTAAAATAGTTTGCGGCACCAACCATGCTGGTTGTTCGCCCTAACAGCAATATCAAACGGTAAAATAAATAATGCCGCCAGCGGAAAACACGTTTAATGACACACTGACTGCTATGCAGTATAGCGGCAGAAGTTCGTCTTACTATACTGGAACGTAAACGCTTCTGTCGTCCTACTATTCGTTAAATTTAGCTCACAAATCACGTATCGGTAGACAGGTCACAACAAACGCGCAACGCTACAAAAACGGGCGTAAGAAAACTACAAATGCAGTAACTACGATTCAATTGGCCAGGCAACTTTCATGCAGTTCGTTTTTGCACTGCAACTATAGACATTAGATCGTTGCGAGCAGAGCTACGCTGTGCCATGCGCAACACCTTATCGATTGGAAAAAAGCAGTCTCCCTGTAATTCCGGGAAGGACTCAGAGGTTTTCGGGTAGTTAAGCAACGAAGATATTACGACGTGTAAATGGCAGTATATTTCGCAAACAGGATATTAGAAAAGTGCTCTTGGCTCCAAAATCGAATTGGCAGACAAAATGCGACCAAAAAAAAACACGCCCGAAGGCGTGTTTTTTTGGTCGGTCTATCTGTCACCATTGTTAAGCAGCATTACATTGCCTAAGTAGTGACGGGTAAAACTTAACCACGTTCAGTCAATCGCAGTGACGTCGAGCGACGACGCAGCAGAAAGACCAATGAAGCCAACACTAGCAACAACAGCAGAGGATCCTTTGCTGTACCTGCACCTACAGTACAACCAGAACCACCACCACTCAGGCCAGTCAATACACGGTCCTCAGAACTTCCGCCCGTAATACCGGCAAACTGATTGCTGCCATTACCGTTGGTATCGTCATCATTGGGACCATCAATAGCGTCCTGTAAATCAGGAATGCCATCACCATCAGCATCAGGCAATTCATCACCCAGAATAAACTGACCTGCCGCCGAATCTACAAGACCATTGCCGTCACTGTCAGGGTCCATCGAGTCTGCAATACCATCTGAATCGAGGTCAGTATCATCAAGGAAATCAATATCAGCTTCATCAATGATGCCGTCACCGTCGATGTCTGCACTATTCGGATTGGAATCAATATCGACACTATCGACCAGGCCATCACCATCAGAGTCAATCAATTGATCGACAAGTGAATCTCCATTGGCATCCACACCTTCAAGCTCAGTGATATCAGGTTTGCCGTCGCCGTCACTGTCAAGATCAACAAAGTCCGGAATACCGTCGCCGTCTGAATCAGCCAGTACGAATGAGGTTATGCCCGAATCGTCTTCAGTCTCGATAGTATTTGCCAGACCATTAAAACCGTGAGCCAGCACAGCATCAAGACGACCATCACCATCACGGTCCAGATCAGTTACGTCGATAACGCCGTTACTTGCTTCAATCAAATCGCTAACGCCGTCGTTATCAGAATCCAGATCGAGAAAGTTTGGAACGCCATCACCATCGGTATCGGTCAGAGTCTCGATCGAATCAAGAATACCATCGTTGTCTGAATCGATATCGATAGGGTTGATGACACCATCATGATCAGGATCGCCAATACCTTCGATATCTCCACTGATACCATCATTGTCCAGGTCAGAATTCAAAGACAACGTATCGGGATTCAGGTCGTTATCAGAATCGGTATCACGAAAATCGGCAATGCCATCTCCATCACTGTCTTGCGGGTTTGACGGATCGGGACCAACTTCGTAGAAATCCGGTAACAGGTCGTTGTCAGAATCCGGGTCAAGAGAATCGACGAGGCCATCGCCATCGGTATCTGCCAAACCTTCAACCAAGTCAGCAATACCATCACCATCATCGTCGAGGTCAGTGATATCAGCATTGTCGTCACCGTCTGTATCAAGCAGGATAGTGAGCATGTAATCTTCTACCTCACCATCTGAAAACGTGCCGACAAAATCGTTAGGCGTAATTACGTCTGTGGTGATGCGGAAACGCGCATAGCTGGTTCCGATAAAATCACTACTGACACCATCCAGATCAGGCCAGATCAATCGTACTTTAGTAAGATCGTCAGTGTTGGGCGGCAAAGTTCCAAGCGCTGCCTCATCGGCCGAGAACTGCCCGTCACCATTGAAGTCAACCCAACCTACTATGTTGGCAACTTCATTAGTCGGATTCGAAGCAAAAACATTAAGCTGATAGCCCTTCATGTTTTGCACAATCGGGTTGAAATCAGGCACACCGTCTTCGTCATCAAAGTTATCTTCGTCATCGCTGAAGATGCCGATTTCATCATCATCGGGAGCTCGCGTCCCGAATCGTGGCGGCTCAACCGGAATCTCGTGCAACGCCAAACCGTAACTCGCCGGTGCATCTCCGGTATCAGCAGCTTGTACGGCTGCGCTGAATCCAGCAACTGTGGCAAGCGCCAACACAAGACCCGAAGCCTTTGCTACTTTTTTATACCCTGCCTGCGACTTGTGCAAGCTGCACAAACAGGCGAAACAGAATTTATACATATTGTTATCCGGCCAATTATTCCAAATAAATACAGCTGCTTTTAACAGCCAGGTTAAAAATCTACAGACGAGTCAGTGTAAACAGTGCAAACTGCCAATAGCGTAAACAACTCATACCTAAGCCAATAGGCGTCGAACCCTGGCTGATAACCAGAGACTCATGTACTACACTGCGATAGTAACAAAGAGCCAATACTCAGAAGGTTAAAAAATCTAACAAATCTGTACGGAAGTGGGAACTATTACGCGAATTTGATTACGACTGTGCAATCCCTGTCATACCGGCAACTTAATTCTGTGAACTGGTTCTCTTTTTTACCGGTTGGGCTGGCTACGTAGTATCACCGCGGGATTGCTGCTGCCGTTTGCGACAACCGGCGGCAAAGCTCTCAGTCTGTTGGCATTCACACCCTGGGCACGCAAGTAGCGGAATACCTCGAGAGTTCTGCGTCGTGCCAGCAACCGTTCTTCACGGCTATCAGCAGCAGACTGAACCAACATCTCAAGTTTTAAGTCCGGATACTCAACCATGTCAGTGGCCACTTGATTCAGTAGCGCAAGCGATGTCTGTGCTATTGACACAGCACCAGCATCAAAGCCTATTCCATTTATGACACCGTTATAACGCTCACAGCCATCATCGTTCACGGGCAGCCCGGCAGGTGATGCGTCACAGGTGTCAAAATCATCAATCACCCCATCTGCATCACTATCCACCAGAACCTGTGTTGGAACGGGAACGAGCGCAGGCGGCTCATTGATTGCCGCGGGCGCCTGACGATCTTCAACTTCCAGAAATTCATTGCTGTCACCTGCTACGGTGACTTCGAACTCGAAGTCTGAACTGCCAGTTGGGGGCGACGCTTCCACAGGCTCCGGCAATGTCGGCCGTGGTTCCGACTGCACAATCAATGGCGCAGTTGGCCCAGTTGACGCTACCGGCTGCGAGGCCGTCGGCAATGGTGCAGGTAATCTTGGCAATGGTTGTGTTTCAACAGGTATAGGGTCAATGCGAGGACGCTCCACCACTTGCGGGCGGGGCGTGGGCTCAAGTGTTGGTTCGACGGTTGGTACCGGAGGTGGCTCAACAGGCACGTCTACCCTATCGACTACGGTTACGGTTTCCTGTTCAACACTCGGATTGGCAACCACAGAATTGGCAGGACGATTCGAACGCGACCGACCGCCGAAGTGATAAACCAGATTCACGCCGGCGAACTGGGCATCAGTGTCATAACCAACATATTCAAGTCGAAGCCCCAAACCCTGTCTACTCAGGAATTCAATACCGACACCCGTCAACAGATTAAAGTTGTTGTTGGTAACTACATTGACACCCGGCAGGTCAGAATCTTCACCTAATAGCGTTCCCACGCCAAGCTTGGCATACAGATTAATTCCGCTGCGAGCGCGTAACAAGCGACCACTGAATGCCACTGAACCAGTCTGATAACCAATTCGGGCACCCGTGTTGAGCTCGGCTTCACCAAGATCAGCTAATTGCAGCTCCAGCGATGTTCTCTGACTGGTATCCAGGCCAATCGCAATGTTTCCCACTACTCCGCGGTTTTCTTCCAGCACAACGTCGTCCGCGCCTTCGACCAAAGGCTCAAGCCAGCTTGAACCAGCACCGCCGGCAATATAGAAACGAGAAGAATAATCAAGCGGGCCACCCGGTGGCACTCCCACAGGACGAGGAGCCGCACAGGCTGAAATAAGCGCCAGCAGCAGTATCGGCAGATACCGCAATACAGGCAGATGACTGAACGCTGAATTTTTTGAATCTGAGGAGCTGGAATTGTTGTAACTTGCAAACATCGCGAATGCACCAATAACGATACCGAACGAGTATGAAGTAATTCAGCCCGTGGGTGGTCTCCGCAGGACGTTTTTTTTGCAAAATTTCGCCTGTTTTAGAAAGCTTTGCCAACCGGTTAACTGTTCGGTCGTCAGCACAACGAACTGTTTGCGCGACTGCTTCCGTCTTCCACAAACGAAAACAGCCACATAAGTGGCTGTTTTCGTTTAACACTAATGCTTGCACATTAGCGATACTCTTGTTGCTATAGACCTGCTCTGTTGAAAATCATATTGTGATGCTTATCACATCACGAATCACAGTATCTATTTCCGTTGAGAGTTCTACAGTGTGTTGAACTCAACCCTGCGGTTCGCAGCACGACCTTGCGCATCCGCATTGCTGGCTCTTGGTTGTGACTCACCATAGGCCTGCGGCTGCAGACGGCTACCGGCAACACCACGTTCCACCAGGAATTTCGCAACACTGATTGCTCTCTGCTTCGATAGCTCAAGGTTGGAGCTTGCAGAACCACGGTTATCAGTATGAGCCTCAACAGTGACGCGTATTTCAGGGAACTCAAGCAATGTTGATGCTACACCTTCGAGAATGGTCGCGGCCTCAGCAGTCAGTCTGGCAGAACCCGTCTCGAAATTAACGCCTTCGATAACACCGGCAAACAATGCACAACCACTTGAATTAACCGGCGTGCCAATTGGCGTTGTCGGACAATTATCGAGCGTATCTTCCACACCGTCGTTGTCAGAATCCAATGGCCCGGCGTCGGGTATTGGCAATGGCGCCGGCAGTGGCAGGGGCTCTGGGGCAGGCAGCGGTGCTTGTACGCGAGGTGTAGGCTCACTCTCCCTTGCAGGATGGCTACCGAACCTGTAAACCAGACCCAATTGAGCAAGCTGGGCATCTTCGTCAAAAGATATCAACTCGGCTCTGACACCCAGTCCGGAACGCAAACCGTACTCAAGGCCGATGCCGGTGAGTAAATGAAAATCATTTACACGTTCAAATTGCACGACCTCTGCCTGATTCCGCAGGGTACCGACACCGAGACGGCCAAACAGATTGAAGCCTTCGCGACGACCGCGATCAAAGGAGTCATTCAGTAGATAGGCAACGCCACTCAAGGCACCAACCTGATAGCCGATCTCACCAGCTGGCGCGATTTCAGCGGCACCAAGGTCACCACCATGAGCTTCGACGGAGAAACGGTTACTGAAATCATAGCCAAGAGTAAACTGACCGCCGGCGCTGGCAGTCTCACTGACTGAAACACCTGGCACCTGAGTCGCATCGGGTTCAAGGCGACTCGCACCTGCACCTACGCCAACATAAATACGTTTGTTGTAATCACCGCTACCTGAAGAACCAGTATCAAAAGCGCCACAAGATGACAAAAAGATCGAAGAAGCTATCGTCGCAACTGCCAGAAAACCACGCTGCTTACGCCGCGGCTTGCTGGCAGCGGTTTGCAGCCGCTGCTTTCGACCAAAGAACCATGCTGCTGATGCTGCCAGCATCAACAGGAATAGCGGGTCAATATTACGTTTGACAGTGTTGCCAGCGTCAGCAAAACCTGCTGTGTTGAAACCGGCAATCGCACAACCAAAACCTGTACCGGTCAATCCGGTTTGTATCACCGCATTGGAAGCACCTGGAACGGGGTTGATAGCACCATCGATTTCCTGAAAATCAAGTACGCCATTGTTGTTGGCATCAGGCAGGTTCTGGTTTGAACTGGCTCCATCGTCGGCAATGCCGGAGAAACCGTCGCCGTCAGCATCAGGGTCACCGTTGTCGGAGATGCCATCGTTGTCAAGATCGCCAAGGCCGTTAACCGATGCGTCAAAGTTATCATCGATACTATCGCCGTCAACGTCCGGTCCACCGGTTGCGTCACTATCTACAACATTCGGAATACCATCGTTGTCACTATCGCCCATATTGTCGACAACACCGTCCCCATCTCCATCAACACCGCCAGCTTCAACCACATCAAAGATGCCATCGCTATCGCTGTCCAGATCACGGAAATCAGGGAACGCATCACCGTCGGTATCATTCAGTAACGTCGGGCTCTGAGCAACCGAATCATCAAGGCCGTCACCATTCGCATCACTGAAATTGTCGACCTCACCGTTATTGTCCAGATCACCTGCCGGACCGGCGGTCTCGAGGAGATCTGAAAGACCATCGTTATCACTGTCAAGATCACGGAAGTCGTAAATACGATCACCGTCCGTATCGGGCACTACAACCAGGCTTGCAGCCTGCGCATCGTTGCCGCCATCACCATTGGCATCTGTAAAGCCATCGATTCGTGCGTCACCATCAGCATCAACGCCTTGTGCTTCAAGCACATCGGATAATGTATCGTTGTCCGAATCAAGATCACGGAAGTCCGGAACGTTGTCGCCATCGTTGTCGAGAAAGAAACCACCGGTTCCTGGCAGCACGCCGTCTTGCGAAAGAGGACCAGTAGCATCGAAACGGCCATCCAGGTTGGCATCAGCGTGACCATTTTCCAGCACGTCATAAATGCTGTCATTGTCACTGTCAATATCGAGGAAGTCACTGACCCCATCGCCATCAGTATCTGCCAGAACGAAGACTGGAATGCCAGATTCAGGCGCATCTTCTATCGCATCAGCAAAGCCATTTGGACCAAAGCTGCTGCCATCCACAACACCGTTACCATCCGCATCGAGAGTCTGCGAATGAGATAGCGAGAGACTGGCTTCCTGGATATCAAACAAGCCATCATTATCCGAATCAAGATCGAACTGATTGGCCACACCATCGCCATCGCTGTCACCCGAGCCTTCGTTCACATCAAGGATGCCGTCGTTGTCATCGTCAATATCAACCGCATTGGGGATACCGTCGTTATCTGCATCGTTGCTAACCGGACCAGTAGGAACAGTTGGCTGCTCCAGATTGTCCGGTACTGAATCGCCATCGGAATCTATATCCTGGAAATCAGGCAAGCCGTCTTGATCGGTATCAACAGGCTGAGCCGGATTCGGGCCCGCCTCAAGGTTGTCAGGCAATGTGTCGCCGTCTGAATCCTGCTCGCGGTAATCCGGCGCACCATCGCCATCAGTATCGACTGGCTGGTTCGGTACGGGACCCGCTTCAACCGAATCCGGTATGGTGTCATTGTCCGAATCAGTATCACGGAAATCCGCCAGACCATCAGCATCAGTATCAAACACCGGCAAGGCATTGTTCTGGACAAAATCGTCAACACCCTTGTCATCAGCATCTACAAAATTATCGATGCGGCCATCGTTGTCGGCATCACCGCCACCGGCTTCGACCAGGTCATTAATACCGTCATTGTCGCTGTCGATGTCCTGGAAGTCAGGCGTGCCGTCATTGTCTGTATCAACGACCTGAAAGTTCAGTACACCAGAGTCTGGAGCAGTTTCAATAACGTCCGCCAGCCCGTTGGCTCCAACTGGCACACCGATATCGATAGCACCGTTAACCACCTGATCGAGTTGCTGTACAAATTGCAGATCAAGTCGGGCTTCTTCGTTGTCGAGAATACCGTCGTTGTCGCTATCAAGATCCCAGGCGTCAGGAGTACCGTCACCGTCAGTATCGAGTGACGAGGCATCAAGCACACCATCGTTGTCAGAATCTACAGCACCTTCCAGCGTATCGGGGATGCCGTCATTGTCGTCATCAAGATCAATCTGATTAGGAATCAGGTCACCGTCTGTGTCCGGACCGGTTACTGCCGGAGTAATCGGTGTTGTAGCGCCATCCTGAGAACCGTCATTATCACTGTCGAGATCCTGAAAATCGGGGGTGCCGTCACCGTCGGTATCAACCGGATTGGCTGGATTGCCACCGGCCTCTGCACTATCTGGAATCGAATCACCATCAGAATCTGTTTCACGGAAGTCCGGAGCACCGTCGCCATCAGTATCGACAGGCTGGTTCGCAGAACCACCGCCTTCAACAGCATCGGGAATGCCGTCATTATCAGAGTCCAGGTCACGGAAATCGCTAGCGCCGTCGCTGTCGGTATCAAATAGTGGCAACGCAGTTGCGCGAATGCCGTCATCAACACCTTTGCCAAACGTATCGGTAAACCCATCCACTGTGCCACTGGCATCAGTGTCTACGCCACCGGCTTCGACGATATCAAAAATGCCGTCGCCATCACTGTCGAGGTCACGAAAATCAGGCTCCCCATCGCCATCTGTATCGGCCAGCGGGTCAACCAGAACACCTGAATCAGGCGAGGTTTCCAGTGGATCGTAAATACCATTGGCCCCGAAATTCAGCATGAAATCAATCGACCCGTTACCGTTGGCATCAACGCCTGTTATGGCTGCCAGGTTAGGGCTGCGCTCAACGAGATCAAGAATACCGTCGTTGTCCGAATCAAGATCAATTCCATCCGGAACACCATCGCCATCGCGATCAGCCGACGCTGCATCAGGTATGCCGTCACCATTGGCATCTACCAGCCCCTCGTTAACGTCGAGGATGCCATCGTTGTCATCATCCAGGTCAATGGCATCAGGCACACCATCGCCGTCAGTATCCGTGCCAGCCGGCGCCGGAGCTGCAACGCCATCCTGTGTACCATCATTGTTACTGTCCAGATCCTGGAAGTCCGGTGCGCCGTCACCATCTGTATCTACCGGGTTTGACAGGTTGCTGCCGGCCTCAGTGCTGTCTGGAATTGAGTCACCGTCGGAGTCGGTTTCGCGAAAGTCGGCTGCTCCGTCACTATCTGTATCTGTGGGCAGATTGGGCACGCCGCCGCCTTCAACCAAATCCAGAATACCGTCGTTGTCAGAATCAGGGTCTCGAAAATCTCGCGTGCCGTCGCCGTCAGTGTCGAACACCGGCAGGTTGTTGGCATCAATCGAATCAGCCACACCTTTACCCGTGGAATCGGTGAAACCGTCAACGGTTCCGCTGGCATCAGCGTCTGTGCCACCAGCTTCTATAATGTCAAAAATACCATCTGCATCGCTGTCAAGATCACGAAAATCCGCAGTACCATCACCGTCGGTATCAGCCACAGGGTCAGCAAAGGCACCGGAGTCTGCTGCGGTTTCGAGCGCATCTAAAAGACCGTTAGCGCCAAAACCCAGTGTGTTATCAATGGCACCGTTGGTGTTCAGGTCGAGACCGATAACTGCGGCGATGTTCGGGCTACGCTCCCACAGATCGAAGATACCGTCGTTATCAGAATCAAGGTCGATTCCATCAGGCACACCATCACCATCCTGGTCTGCAGAAGATGCGTCGGGTATGCCATCGCCATTTGCATCAACCAGACCTTCATCAACGTCCAGAATGCCGTCGTTGTCATCGTCGAGGTCAATCTGGTCAGCAATGCCGTCACCGTCGTTATCAACAATGCTAGCACCATCATTGATGCCATCATTGTTGCTGTCAGTATCCTGGAAATCAGGTGCGCCATCGCCATCAGTATCCGGCGGCGAATTCGGGCTGCCTGCAGCTTCCGTGGTATCGGTCAGACCATCGCCGTCTGAATCGGATTCGCGATAATCAGCAGCACCATCACCATCGGTGTCAGCTGGAGAGTTCTGCGGGTTACCACCCGATTCAATGAGGTCGGGAATCGTATCGTTATCAGAATCCAGGTCGCGATAGTCATGCGTACCGTCAAAATCAGTATCAAACACTGGCAAACTGTTGGCATCCAGCGAATCATCGATACCCTTGCCGCTTGTATCTGTGAAGTTGTCGACCATGCCGTCGCCATCAACATCCGCACCGCCAGCTTCCACAAGATCGTAAATGTTGTCGTCGTCGCTGTTCAGATCTATGAAGTCCGGCGTACCGTCTCCATCAGTATCTACGGGCGTGAAAATCCCTGGATTGAAGTTAGGTACTGCTTCGTCAAAATCGGGAATGCCGTCGTTGTCGCTGTCAGCGTCAAGACCATCAACGACGCCGTCGCCGTCAGTATCTCTTGATCCCGGGTCAGGTACGCCGTCGCCATCTGCATCGATGAGACCTTCGTCGATATCGCTGATTCGATCGTCGTCATCATCGGTATCGACATCGCTGTCAATGCCATCGCCGTCATGATCAGGCCCGGCTCGCGGCCGCAAAGGCGGCAATGCCTCTCCGGCGGCATCCGTATCGAGAATGCTTAAGCCCCGAAAACCTGCAGATTTGTCAACATTGAACTCTGCTGCCGCAGTTCCTGAGAAAAATGTCAGGGTGGAGCAGAAAAGACAACAAACCAGCGCTTTCCAATTATTCAGAATTTTCATATTTGCGTACCGACCTTGAAGGTCCAATTCTCTTTGTGTTTTTGTTCAATTACCGCAAACCGAACGGAATTCGGCTCATAGCATAATTTCGTCAGTATATTGACGCTTCCGACAGCAACTTTACCAGTTAACTATGGTGACGGTTGTGCATATCATTGCCACTGCACTTCTCGCACCAATCTGCACAACTGCAACAATCTGACCGACACCCACGGTTTGCCGGATAGCGCCAGGCATTAAAATCATCGCGAAAGGACTCGCAACTCCACCCTGCGATTACGCTCTCTGTCTGCCTCGGAGATGTTCTGTACAACTGGCAAACCTTCGCCGTAACCTTCTATTTCCAAACGATTTTGATCAATGCCCTGTTTAACCAGAAAGGCTGATATAGCTGTAGCCTGTCTGACTGATAAATCAAGATTCTCGTCGCTTTCGCCCTGATCATCCGTGTGAACCATGATGGCAATTCGCGCCGACGGATGCTGCTTCAATCCAGACGCAACCCTTCGCAAGGCTGGCTCTGAATCATCTGAGATCTGATCACTACGCCCTGCAAATTCCACTCCTTCCAGTATTCCATTCAAGCCAAGCCCTGGCACATCAACTGGAGCGGGAAGTGCGGCGATTGGCAAGTTTTCTGGTTTGGCAGCAGCCAAGGATGGCTCGCTGCTGCGCGTCTTGTTGTCACTACGGGCGGTTTTAACAGGCTGCTTTTTCGCTGTTGCGAGTGCAGTGACTGCGGAAGCTGCAGAACCGTTGATTTGCCGGGTATTAACTGCTGCTACCGGTGCAATCAGAGTTACGTGGCGCGGCACGATATCCAGATCCGGCAGTGTTCTCAGCTCGATACGACGATTGGCCAATCTGCCGTATTCAGAGTTATCGTCGCTGCGGGGCCGGGTCTCACCCATGCCAACAGCGTCTAACTGCTTCGGGTCCACCCCATGCCGCACCAGGTAGCGCGCCACAGCATCAGCACGCGTTTGCGATACCGACTGATTTATCGAGGCAGGGCCTTTATCATCAGAATGCGCCTGCACCTCAACACGAATCTCTGGAAACGCCAGCAGGCGGATAGCCAGCCTGTCGAGAATCCGCTTCGAGGTTGAATTCAAGCCTGCCGAACCATTTTCAAAGGTCACACCCTCGATAACACCATCAAACAGGCCACAACCTTCGGCATCAACCGACGTTCCTGACGGGGTGTTGGCACATTCGTCAGCTTCGTTACTGACTCCATCACCATCAAGATCCTTGACGGTCGCGACAACAACCTTGCTGAGATAACGTTGACTCTGTTCAGAGGTAACCCGCGGTGTTAGCGATGTTTCAACCGCCGGATTTTTACCCTGTTGCAGCACTCCCGGCAGACCAGCCTGCAGCGCGGGTTCTTCAGAACGGCCCGAAGTTGTGTCTCCTGCCAAATATTCGGCACTATCTTCAATTTTCTGCTTTTTCGCAAAAATCGATGGACGACCTTTCTCTTTGCTACCGAAACGATAGACTGCTCCAACCCCTAGCAGCATTGCCTCATCATGAAAGCGCGTCGCTTCCATTCGCAATCCCAGACCATTGGCCATGCCGTACTCCACACCCAAACCAAGGATTGCACCGGAAAGATCACGACCGTCCAACACCTGTACGTTGGAGGCCACCGTCGAGAGGGAATAGCCCACGCGCGCGAAAGCGCTCCAGTCCTGTCTGCGAGAACGATTCGAGCGGCCGGTCAAGCCGTAAATCAGACCGCTGGCGCTCAGCGATGTATATTCGAGTTCCGCAGTGGCTTCAAGCTCAGCCGAACCCAGTACGGAGGTATCAAACTCAACACTAAACAAATTGTGCAGATCATAGCCCAGCGTCAACTGGGTGCCGACTGCCCTACCCTCTTGCAAAGAGAAACCTACTTCGCTCAAATCCGGATCAAAATCGGAACTGCCCAACGCAACACCGGCATACCAACGATTGATAAAGCTGGAATCGTTCTCGGGTAGCTCGAGATTGACGCGCTTACCAATGCTGCTGGACAGTCGTTCCCGCTGGCTCGCACAACCACCAAGGATCGTCACCATCGCGAGCAGACATGCACAGAGTCGCCATGCCGGCGGCATTTTTTTGAAATAAAACTGATTGGTGTGCGTTGTCTTGCCCATTGTCATTTAGCTGTGCAAAGCGCTCATGTATAAAAATCTATGTACTGCAGCAAAGGAAACTTCCTTTCCACCCTTACGAGTTGTAGCAGCTGTCAACACGATTGCCAGTAAAATAAGAGAGCTGCGTAATACATGTGCATAGAATTAGATGCACAAAATCTCGCAATAATCGGGCCGTAGTACAGTTACCAATGAATTTCCTTAATAAATACAGGCGCTGACAGAGAAACAAATAGAAACAATCATGCAGAACGGGCAATACTTAGCCGACACTTGGCAAGCGACTTGGCAAGCGTAAGCACTGCACACAAAAACCGGGTAGAAAAAGGTGATCGCCAAAAAGGTGAACGCTGACAAAGGGAAGTACAACTGCGCGACTTCAATGGCTGCTACTGGAAACCAGCCAAAGGATCAAAAGGGACTAAATGCTATGCCAGTGGCCACAAATTCGCGGTAGTTTATTTAGCTTAATAGTCAAGCTGAAAAAGAGGCTGGTAAACGGGATACAGCAAAACAAGAGAATACAGTTAGTACTTACCCACCAGATTAACAAACCAGCCATCGACATGATTGCTAAAGTCACCAAGATCGTCATTGAAATCGGTGAAGTTATACCCGACCGATAGACGCAGATTATTATGAATCTCCCCGCCTAGCGAGATCAAAGCACCTTGCTGCGAGCTGGACGTTTCCTCAGATCCCAGCCAACGCCAACCACCCAGAAGCTCCAATCCGAACGGTACGCGATAGTGCAAGCGCAGAGCCGCAAGACTGGCATCGTTGCCGAGCCAAAGACCATCATCACGTTCCAGTCGTATCGAGCTGTCACGATGAGCCAACTTACCACCCAGACTCCAGTGGTGTGTCAAATCATATATCCCTTCAACACTGCCAATCAGCGAGCGCCGATCCGGCTCGGTACTTTGTGACTCCGGAGGAAGATCATGAATATAGGTCAAGCGACCCAACATATTCAGTCGGTCATGATTGACGGGGCGCAAAGCAAAGCCGATTCCGGCTTCAACAAAACTGGCTTCTGCATCTTCAGTAGTACTGTCAATCGTACGCGATGCGTTCAGCTTACCTTGCCAGCGTAGCGACGGCCCGGGTTGGTATTCAAATCGATTGGTCACCACCCATTGATCTGTATCTACAGTTTCATTCTCATCGCGTCGGAATTCAAACCGGCTGGCAGCCTGCAGCGCATCGCGACGGTAGTCTACTCCGAAAGAAATTGCGTTACGATCTGTACGCCCGCCTGTTGCATCATCAAATTCACCAAACTGTACAGTGACTCCGGCACTGAGATAGCGGGTGAACGCATGATCAAGCCCTAATGTGTGAGATGCACCCTGGCGTTCGTCTTCATGAGTGAATTGATGTTCGGAAAAAACTTTCAGGCGACGGGAAAATTGTTTGCGCTGCCCCAGGGTCAGAGCTTGCGATGTATCGCCCAGTGTTGATGTTTCCAGACTGAGGTTACTGTACACACTGTAGGAGTCACTCAGCGTCCACTCAACACCCGCCAAAACGCCATCACCTCGATCTCCAGTACTGACTTCACCATTCAAGCGTAGTCTGTCATCAAAAATGTACTCGGCACCCAATGCATAGCGATTGTTACTTTCATAGTTACCGCTCTTTTCAAGAGTAGTCTGGGCAACCCCAAAGATGTTCAGATCACGGGTAACATCGTAAGCCAGACGCCCGGCGGCAAGTGTTGCCGAACTGTCTGCGGAATTGTTACCGGCAACCTGCGCTGTATTGCTAATCTGAGATTGTTCGTTATCAATGTGGCGTAACTCAGCACTCGCTAACAATCTGTCGGTAATACTGTAATCACCCTGAATAGCAGCTGTGGTCTGCGTATCTAAGCCACTGCGCTCAAGTGTGGTTGCGCGGGCACTAACATCCAGCCTTGAATTCAACGTTGCGGCAATCTCGGCACCTGCATCGACAGTATCCGTACCTGAATCCAGACGGGCAGTAGAAAAGCCGGCGTCGCGTTGTCTGTACCAGGCACCAGCCTTGATATCTTTTTCCGCCAGCGGATTTCCATCTACACTTGCACCGGCAAAATCATTAAGGAATATCTGCCCCTCAAGATTCAATGCATTGCCACCAGCCACACCCTGATTACTGTTAAATGCTGTAAATGTCAGGCCACCATCACTGGAAACGAAACTACCTGCGGTTTGAGTGGATTCACTACGCGCCACTTCTGCACGGATATATGTGTGCTCAGATTTCTTTAATGTGAGATCGACACCCTTGATATCATAGTCATCGCCCGCTCGTTGTTCATTTGCCCAGGTAACACCCACGCCAAGATGATCGCCAAGCCAGCGCTTTCCGCGCACGCCCGCAGTTATATTATCGTTGTCAAAATTGTCTGGCAGGTATTCATAGTCGACCACCAGCAAAACGGTATCACCATCCAGGGGTTCATCACGAATAATTGAAGGTCCACTTTGGGCCGTCACACCCAGCAAAGGCCTGCGTAGGATCAAGCGCCCTTGAAATTCATCGATATCGTAGTCACGCCCGGCAACCAGCTCAACTCGCTCGACAGCCTGCTCACTACCATTACGCCGCACTTCAACCACCACTTTTTCAGATCCCAAAACAATATCCTGATCACGCAGGTAGTAAAGACTGCCTCCTGTGCCCAGAAACTCGTTGTGACGAAAGGCCGTTTGCGCTTCTGAAACGAAAGCAGAAACTTCAGTCTTTGAATCTCCCAACCCGGTACTTTCAAGGCTACGATGCAGCGCTTGTGCACCATAAAGACTGCGGTTGAATCCAGCCAATTCTGTACCGGTAAAAGAGGTGTTGAAATTACCCCAGAGAAGATGAGAGCGATCACGATCTATGCGCAGATAGAACTTGCCTTGACTGTCAGTATCATCGTAAAGGTTGGAGTCATCTCCATAAACCAGATAGTACTGCTCTGGATCAAGCCGCCTGAAGACGCTTTGTGGATCCTTCTGATTAAAATTGTCAAATATTTCACTGACATCCTCGACACCTGTGTCCAGTTGTGCAGTGACAAGGTATTTGCCTTTTATTTTTCCTTTAAGGTAGAAGGCCAATCGTCCATCAACAAAAATATCGCCATCATAACGATCAGCATCGACAGCCAACGGTTCTATGCTACCGGAAACATCATTGGCTCCCGCTGTGATATCCGCCATACCAACCATGAAAAAATAATTGGAATCAACAACCACCTTCAAATTTTCACTGTAGTCTGCAACGTCCGGCTTATCACCAACAGAAGCGACAGTAATTTCATGCTCACCCGGTGGCAGTAAAAACTCAGCGATAAATTCCCCACCTTCACTAACAGGGAATTTTTCACCATTGACATAGGCTGCATCTTCGAAACCACTTTCTACACCCAGATCCGAACCATGCACCCTGACCTTCGCACCATGAACCGCAATACCTTCTTGCGCCAGAGGCTCGTAGCCAATATCAGCATCATCAGGTGTAGCCGGGCTTTCAAATTCAAGTGAAAATCGATCTAAATTTCTATCCTGAGGATTAACGAACCCATCGACAGAATCATCACTGTTTTCTGTATCACCTGCCTCTGAAGCCTCTACAAATCGAATAGCCTCAGGAAACGTTGCATCAAATTTTCCGGATTTCCCATAGAGTCTTGCCTGCAGCTCAACTTCCTCGCCATGGGCCAGCAAGTTCTGCAGCTTGTGAACAGGAAATGATGACGATGTTTTGCCATCCCATTGCAAACGCGTCTCACCCCCGACAACTGGTGCTTGCAAAGTGTGAATGGGTTTTGACAAACCAACTTCACCTGCGCGGTACACATTGATCTCGATACGCTCAGCAAATGCCGGGTAATTAGTGAGCACACGAATATCCATCGGCTTGATCAGCGCACCGTTACTGACTGTTACAGTGGCGGGCACATCGAGTAACAACAACTTATCAAGAGACACGGGATCCCGCGTTATCCAAACAACCCCACCGCCAGCAATCAAGGCACTTTGTTGTGGCTCGGGCTCAACCGTCTTTTTAGTAAAGACTTTTACATCTACCCGACGGTTCAATGCACGACCTTCTGCATCTGCATTCGATCCCTTCGGACTACCTTCACCCTTCTTTATGATTTTTAGTGAATAGGGAGCAGGTTGGCCAGCATTATCACCCCCGGCAACAGATGTCTGCGCAGACGTACCACCAGCGTAGGCGACAGCTAACAATACAGCCGTGCTACAGCATCCCTTGCGATTCCAGCGGATCATTGTTCAAGCTCCGTCAGCGCTGCAGGGTCAACTTCAATAGTGACCTCTGCCATCAACGATTCTCCCAGAGCACTCAACAGACGCTCACGAATGCTTTGGGCACGTTGTTCTGCCAGCTCCAGGTTATATCGGGCTGACGCGCGACTGTCTGTATTGGCTTCAATGACGATCGCGCCACCACCGTACTGACGCAGCTTTGCAATAATGTCCGCGACAATGCCTTCCTGGTCTTCACGTACTTTTGCACTATCAGTATCAAAAAAGATCGAACCAAGACTCACCTCTATTTCGACCTCTTCAGGCGGTGCAGCGCCTTCAACCACACAGGGATCGTTAGCTATGGCATAACGATCGACACGTGTGTGGCTGGTTTTAATACCAAAATTTATTTTATTTAAACCATTATTGATAACACGTAAAACATAGGGATTTTCTGTTGTGAATTCGGAACCTGCAGGCAAAGTCGCAGGGTCTACCTTCAGGATAAAGTTTCTGCCGGAGCCATCACTACCCGCATCAACATCAGGAATGCTGTACCGACCGTATGCATCCGTTTCAACGATTAGCCCGGTCACAGTTGCAAGCCTGACTCCTGGCAGGCCACGCTCATCGATACCGTGGTTACTAATGACAATTTCAAGTACAGGTTTCTGCCCCTGACTGTTATCCAGAAAGCCTTCTGCGTTGGTTGGCCAGGCATTCGCCTCACGTGTACAGACTCGAATATCCTGCGCATTGAGACCGCGAGCCTTGGCACCTGTGTGGGTTTCAGTTATGTTGCCGGATTCATCCACATCGATTCGGGTGCCCTCAGCTGTTTCTATGCGGAAGGAACTGCCCTCTGTTAATGGCATGTTTACAGAAACACTGGCATCCTTGGGATCATCATTTATTGAACGTCTCCCGGGCAGATTCGGCAATTGCAGACTATTCCAGCCGTAGAATTCACTTTTTAGTTTGACTCCCGTAGCACCAGCCGGGTCTTGCAAGCCATCAGAGTCTCGATCATCAAATACTTTGCCGACCAAAGTAGCCTGTTGCAGTACAGGGTCTGCTACAACGCGGACACTTGCTGTTACTGTATTACTGGCAAGACCTAGTGGCCCACTAGCCGAAGCAGTATTTACATAGTTTCCTTCAACGACTCCGGTACCAACCTTCATTACATAGGTAATGCGCAGAGTTTCTTCCGGCTCAAAATCAATGGCGTCGAACTCGGTTTGCCTCGTATTTGCAGAAAATGAATTGATAGCATGCTCAGTTACCACATCATCATTTGTATCCAATTCACCATCGACACCTGCACGATGTAAACGCACAGAGGAGGGTTCAAATACAAATCCTGCAGGCGGCAGATCAACGATCACCACATCAACTGCCGGAACATCTTTGGTGTTCTCGGCTGTTAGCGTATAACTGAGCAATCCACCAATCGAAATTTCGCGTTGGTCGACAGATTTACTGAGTAGAATTTCTGCATCGTTGTTGCGGGCATCCAAGGGCAAGTGATTAAAAATCACGTTCTGATCGCCACTGGAAATTTCGAACTCGACGTAATAGCGTGTATCTTCCAGGCCCTGAGGTGGATCGGCCTGCGCTTGCACCTCACAGGCACCCGTACCTGGCAGAGTATCCACGGTACAACTGCTTTCAGCACTATCAGAGTCAAATACCGCTGATACTGCGCAGCCCAGCAATGGCCCTCCACAGCTAGCAGCACCTTGCTGCCGGATTATCGAGGAATAGTTCGGGTGATGAGTTTCCGGTACACCTGCCAGTTCAATAAAGTAAACATCGCTTGCCGGGCAAGTTGGATGTGCCGTTGGCAAAATATCAAACGCGTAGAGACCATCTGCTGTAGTCACCTGGCCTTGCTGATTGCTACCCAGACACACAGGGTCAACCAGATCACCGGATGAGTTCAGCAGGTTCAGCATGACTTCAGCGACCGGCAAGCGGGTAACACTGTCGTAAACAACTCCACTCGGATCGACGGGCAGTGGCAGATTCGCAGTCTGCCCGGCAAGCAATGGCCCATCAGTTTCCTGACTATCCATAAACACACCGTTCTCGTTGAAGAACTGCACGGTGTAGGATGCCGGAACCAGACCGGTGATCAGGTATTCGCCGTTTTCATCGGTAATCGTGGACGCTACTTCATTACCATCCGTATCGAGGACCACCAATGTCCAACCCGGCTTACGATCTTCGTCAGCACCAACTTGACCGTCCCGGTCAGCATCCAGCCAGACAACACCACTTAAAGAAGCAGGCTCTTCATAAGTAATTGTCAGCGTCGCAATATTGGATTGCAGCCCGGTAGTATCCGTGACGGTATATTGCACGGGCGTTGGATCACCAAGAAACCCCTGCTCTGGTGTAAAGGTAACATTGCCGCTAGCACCATCAACCAGCCAGGTGCCTTCACCGGCAACCACCAGACTGGCAACCGACGCACCACTGGAGGGATCAATCAGGGCAAGTGTTGCCGGATCGACGTTGTTTTCAGGATCAGAGTCATTGGCGAGTGCTGTCAGTGTGACTGCACTTCCCAGCATTTGGTCCAGCAACTGATCATCAACTGCCACAGGTGCGGTTTGCGGGTAATCAATCGTGATTGTGGCCACATTCGATACCAGACCGTTAATATCGCTAACCCTATAAGCGATCGGCGTCGGATCGGCAAGAAAGCCAGGCTCGGGCGTAAACGTTATATCGCCAGTTGCATTGTCAAGTACCCATACACCCTCACCCTCCACCTGCAAAGAATCGGCATCGCCATCATTGTCAGTGTCAACAGCATCCGCATGCTCCAGATTTATGGTTTGTACGGACAGATCATTTTCAGGGTCCGAGTCAACACCGCTGCCATTATCAGCAAGAAGATTAAGCGTGGTCGGATTAGTCGGTGCAGGCACATCCGGATTGACCTTCAAGTCATCTTTCGCCACCGGCGCTGACTGCGGATAGTCAATACTAAGCACCGCTTCGTTTGATACCAGAGCGGTTGCATCTGAAATTGTGTAGGAAACAGGCGCAGGATCCGAGGTGAATCCGGCAATGGGTGTAAATGTTACGCTACCATTTGCATCGACCAGCCAAGTACCTTCACCCGGCACCACCAGACTGTCAAAATCACCATCGCCATCTGTGTCAGTTGCTGCAGCATCGATAAGGCTCAGCGTTGCAGGCACCAGATCGCCGTTCGCGTCACTGTCATCAGAGGCAGCTGCTAAAGTTACCGGCACAGCACTAACCGGCGAGACGAATTGATTGTCGGTCGCTATCGGAGGAATACGATTCATCGGCACGCTGACTACTTCACTGTTAGCCGCCACTTCATTACCCGAGGGATCAAGCGATGTGACAGATGCCTGGTTATCAACCTGTGTGGCCTGTATATCAGCTGCAACGACAGTATGCACAGCAGTACATTCCATTTGCCCGCCTGGCTGCAACACATCAGCCGGGCACTGAATCGAACCTGCATCGGCCAAAGGATCATCAATTACAATAGACGCCAGAACCACATTGCCAACGTTATTAACCGTTAGCGTGTAATCAATCACATCACCGATAACAGTGTAGTCAGTTGTGGACGTGGTCTTTGCCAGAGAGAGCTCAGGCGCCTGACTGACATTCGTCGTGGCCGTATCGCTACCATTGCCCGCTTCCAGCGTGCTGACTGACACACTGTTGATCAGCGCTTGACCGGAATCAATGTCCGACTGACTCGCGCTATAGGTGGTAGTCCACGTCCAGATTTCACCCACATCAATTACGCCAGGCTGCGACAGATCACCAGCGGGACCTGTAAGAACCGCAGCACTGGCGTCCGGTAAAGTGTCATTGATACTGATGCCGGAAAGCGAAACATTTCCGGTATTCACCATAGTGATGGTGTAACTCAACAATCCAGGTTCTGTTATGGCTGTCTGATCGACAACCTTTTCGATCGTGAACTCAGGAATACGATCCACGGTCGTTATGGCAGTATCGCTAACCGGCTGCGGTGTCTGGTTTGAAGTCACAACAACTGTGTTGGTCAACGCCACCCCGGCATCAACTTCTGCCTGGGATACGCTGTAGACTGCCGTGTATTGCCAGGTCTCACCCACATCAAGCACGCCACTCAGCCCAATATCACCCAGCGGCCCTGTCAGTATTCCGCTTGAGGCGTCAGGTAATGAATCAATCAGCGACAAACCGGTCAGAGAGACGTTACCCGTGTTGGTTACTTCAATGGCGTAGCTTAGAGTTGATGGTGCGTTTACCACAGCCAGGTCAACTTCTTTGCTCACAGCCAGAGACGGAGCATTCGCAACGCTGGTGGTTGCCGTTGCGAATTGCTCAACCGGCGTCTGGTCAGTAGTAATCGTTACCCTGTTCAGCAGATCATTCGACGCATCGATTTCCGCCTGAGTCACGTTATATGCAACCGTGTACTGCCAGGTTTCACCAACATCTATCGCACCACTGATACCAGCATCACCTGCCGGCCCCATGAGAGTTCCAGAACTCCCGTCAGGCAGAACATCAGTGACAACAGGATTGGTGAGTGTGGTGTTGCCGGTATTGCGCACGGTAATCGTATAGCTCAGAGGCCCCGGCGCATTCACAGCAGCAAGATCTACAATCTTGTCAACAATTAACCCAGGCTCATTAACTATTTCAGTTTCAGCGCTTGCTGTTATGGCCGAAGGGCCCGTTTCAGCGCTTGTTACCGAAACTTCATTGGTTAATGTATTTCCGGCATCAATCTGGGCCTGCGATACCTCATAATTCAGGTTGTAGGTCCATGTCTCACCGACATCGAGAGCTGCTGAAACCCCGGTATCATTTACCGGCCCAATCAATGAACCAGTGCCCCCATCAGGCAAGGTATCAACGGGCGTCAGGCCGGTTAGCGTGACATTGCCCGTGTTCTGGATTGTAATGGTGTATGCCAGAGTACCAGGTGCTGCAATGCTGGCCTGATCGACAACCTTGCTGGCAACAAATTCCGGTGTTGCATCAACAGCTGTTTCTGCCTGGGCAGACTGGGTATCACCCGCAGTTTCATCAGTAGCAACAGTAACCGTGTTTACCAGGGCATTACCGGCATCAATCTCCGTCTGGCTTGCGTTGTAGGTAGTCGTATAAACCCAGGCCTCACCAACATCTATAGCACCTGCAATACCGACATCGTTAACCGGACCAACAAGAGTGCCGGCCGAGGAATCCGGCAACACATCGCTTAATACCGGATTGGTTAGCGTTATGTTGCCTGTGTTGGTTACTGTAATTGTGTAATTAAGCGTGGTCGGTGTAGCAATGGCTGTCGCATCGACAACCTTCTCCACTGTAAACGCCGGAAGCTGTTGAATCGGCACCTCTGCTAAAGCATCCATCGCCGGCAATTCATTGCTTGTTACCGTTACGGTGTTATCAATATCAGCATCACCACCACCGTTGCTATCAAGATCTGCTTGCGTTATTGCATAGCTGCCGGCGTATTCCCATACCTCCCCTGCATCCAGTACACCATCAACATTGCTATCACCTGACACCAGTGCCAGATCAGTTGATGCAATTATTGAATCGGCAAGCTGCACATTGGTCAGTCCCAACAAGCCGGTATTAGTTACCTGAATGGTGTAGTTGATTAGCTCACCGGCAACTGCTGGTGTTGAGAGGCCTGACGCATCTGCCGTTTTAGTGACCTGCATGCCTTTTGGCAACACCTGCACAGAACTGCTGTTGTTACCGAGTCCTGGTTCGAACTGCTCAGATGACGCTGCTATGTTGGCGGTATTACTGAAATCCGGTACGGTTAAAGCCTGTGCAGAACAGGTCAAAACTCCGCTTATTAACCCACCCAGCAAAGCATGCCAACGAGACGCATTTACTGCATGCTGACGCATCACAAAATGCTGACGCATTGGCAATCCACCCCGGCTGCCACGAAGGGCACGAGGTAATAACTGCAGCAAATTGTGGAATTGCGAAAACATTAGTCAGTTCTTGTTTCTCGTTCGTATGTTCCTGTCAGAAACTCAATAATCAAGGCGCGTTGACTACGGCATCAAAACTCAGCACAGTCGGCGTACCTACCGGCATAGTTGCCAGAGTCCAGGAAAGACCAGCACCTGTCGGATCAGTATCGTCAGAGGTGCTACCACCACTAATGGATCCTGCAACATAGGTGAAACCGGCTGGAACAACATCATTAACAGTTGCGTTGGTAGCGACGTCAGGCCCGTTGTTTAAAACCGTTAACGTGAACGTTATGGTCTGCCCGATGTTGGGTTGCGGGTCGTCAACGGCCTTGGCAATGCTCAAGTCGATACCAAGATCGTTGTTGGTAATTGAACAAGTCACGTCCGAACCCGGCTCAAGCGTCAAAGTGGTAGCAGTTGCCAGCCCGGCAGTTGGCAGGTCAGCCGCAGCCGTCAGGCCAGTTGCATCAGTACAAGCCCAGCTGCCTTCGGCATACGGAACGAGATCCAGCTCGGATATCAGGATGGGTGTGTTGGCAGCCACTACATTGGCTGCACCACTACTTACCTCAGTTCCATCAATAGAGATGTCAAAATCAGCAATATCAAGTACACCGCCGTTGTCATTCACAACAGTCTTCGTCAGCGTCAGTGTCGGTGCAATATCATCATTTGTTATTTCACAGGTAACGCTGGCACCCGTCGCAAGAGTCACTGTTGCACCAGTGGCAACACCAGCGGTCGGAAGATCTGTAGCAGCAGTGAGACCGGTCGCATCGGTACAAGACCAGGTTCCTTCGGTGTAACCGGCAACATCCAGTTCTGAAATCGTAATAGCAGCGTTGGCCACTACCGGGTTGGCAACCCCACTAACCACTTCAGTGGTATCAATCGAGATATCAAAATCATCGATGGTCAAATCACCCCCATCATCATTAATCAGAATTTTGCTCAATGTCAGGGTTGGCGAAATATCATCGTTGGTTATTTCACAGGTCACGTCCGAACCCGGCTCGAGTATTAGGTTTGTACCGATGGCAGCTCCAGCAGATGGCAAATCAGCAACAGCCGTAAGGCTATTAGCATCCGTACAGGCCCAAGTGCCTTCTGTATAACCGGCAACGTCCAGCTCCGATATCGTTATCGCCACATTGGCCAGAACAGTGTTAGCCGCAGCATTAATAACCTCGCTGCCGTCGACAGCAATATCAAAGTCGGCAATGGTCAGTTCCCCACCATTGTCGTTTATCAATGTTTTCGTCAGAGTCAACAGAGGTGCAACATCGTCATTGGTAATTTCACAAGTCACCTCGGCACCGGGTGCGAGCGTCAGACTTGCACCAGTCGCCACACCGGCCGTTGGAAGATCACTGGCAGCTGTCAGTCCGGTGGCATCAGTACAGGCCCACACACCTTCTGTGTAACCTGGAATATCCAGCTCACTGATTGTAATCCCGGTGTTAGCCTGCACCTGGCTGGCCAAACCACTAATGACTTCAGTTCCATCTACCGCAATATCAAAGTCAGCAATGGTCAGATCACCACCGTTGTCATTAACCAGTGTTTTGGTCAGGGTCAGCAAGGGCGCAATATCATCATTGGTAATTTCGCAAGTCACATCAGCACCGGGTGCCAATGTCAATGTGGCACCAGTGGCTGCCCCGGCTGTGGGCAAGTCAGCCGTAGCGCTAAGACCGGTAGCATCAGTACAAGCCCATGTGCCTTCGGTATAACCGGGCACATCTAGCTCACTGATGTTGATCACCGAATTGGCTGCCACCTGTGAAGCAAGACCACTGATGACCTCAGTACCATCAACTGCAATATCAAAATCTGCAATGGTCAGGTCACCACCATTGTCGTTTATCAATGTTTTAGTCAGAGTCAACAAAGGCACGACATCATCATTGGTAATTTCACAAGTCACATCAGCACCAGGCGCCAATGTCAAAGTGGCACCAGTGGCTACCCCGGCTGTGGGCAAGTCAGCCGTGGCTGTCAGCCCGGCACTATCCACACAGGCCCAAGTGCCCTCGGTATAACCGGGTATATCCAACTCGCTGATCGTGATCGCGGTGTTAGCCAGCACCTGCGACGCCAGACCACTGTTCACCTCGGTACCGTCTACCGAGACATCAAAATCAGCGATGGTCAGATCACCACCGTTATCGTTCACCAGGGTCTTGGTCAGCGTGAGTAAGGGAGCAATATCATCGTTAGTGATTTCACAAGTTACATCTGCCCCTGGAGCCAGCGTCAGTGTTGCAGCGGCCGCGGCTCCCGCAGAAGGAAGATCGGCGCTAGCCGTCAAACCCGTTGCATCAGTACAGGACCAGGTACCTTCGGTGTAGCCGGGAAGATCGAGCTCACTGATTGTGATTGGCGTATTTGAGGCTACTGGATTAGCGGCGTTATTGGCCACCTCGGTTCCGTTAATGGAAATATCAAAATCAGCAGCCGTGAGGTCACCACCATTATCATTGGTAACAGTTTTCGCCAATGTCAGCTGTGGAGCCAGGTCATCATTAACGATTGAACAGTTAACATCTGAACCGGGCGCCAGTGTCAATGTCGCACCAGTGGCCACACCGGCGCTGGGCAAATCAGCCACCGCAGTCAGCCCGGTGCTATCCACACAAGCCCAGGTGCCTTCTGTATAACCATCCAGATCCAGTTCGGAGATAGTGATCCCCGTATTGGCAGCCACGGTGTTGGCAACTCCACTGACAACCTCAGTACTATCGATCGAGATATCGAAATCATTGATGGTCAAATCACCGCCGTTATCGTTTACCAGTGTCTTGGTAAGCGTCAGCAGTGGTGCAATATCATCGTTAGTAATTTCGCAAGTCACTTGCGCACCTGGCGCTAATGTCACACTGGCGCCAGTGGCAGCACCGGCTAACGGCAAATCAGCTGCAGGCGTCAGGCCCGTCGCATCCGTACAGGACCATGTTCCTTCCGTGTAGCCGGCAACATCAAGCTCTGCGATGTTGATAGTTGTATTCGACAATACCGGATTGGCAGCACCACTCACCACTTCGACACCATCAATAGAGATATCAAAATCACCTATAAGGAGATTACCGCCATTATCGTTAAGAAGCGTCTTGCTTAATGTAAGAGTGGGCCCGATATCGTCATTGGTAATTTCACAACTAACGTCCGACCCAGGCTCAAGAGTGAGACTGGTTCCGGTTGCAGCACCAGCCGATGGCAGATCAGCAGCTGCGGTCAGCCCATTGGCATCAGAACAAGACCAGGTACCTTCAAGATAACCGGCAACATCCAACTCGCTGATACTGATAGCAGTATTGGCAGTGACGGTATTGGCAACACCACTGGCAACTTCATTACTATCAATGGAGATATCGAAATCATTGATGGTCAAATCACCACCATTATCGTTTACCAGTATCTTGGTAAGCGTCAGCAGAGGTGCGATGTCATCGTTGGTAATTTCACAAGTTACATCTGACCCGGGCTCAAGTGTCACACTGGTGGCAGTTGCGACACCAGCTGCCGGGAGATCGGCTGCAGCCGTTAAACCGTTTGCATCCGTACACGCCCATGTGCCTTCTGTGTAGCCTGCAACATCGAGCTCAGAAATGGCGATAGCAGTGTTTGCTAACACCGGCGTTGCAACCCCGCTGGCGACTTCAACAGCGTCGATGGAAATATCAAAATCAGCGATGGTCAGATCACCACCATCATCATTTATCAGAGTTTTGGCGAGTGTCAGGGACGGTGCGATATCATCGTTGGTTATTTCACAAGTCACGTCCGCGCCTGGAGCGAGCGTCAGACTGGCGCCGGTCGCAACACCGGCAGCAGGCAAGTCAGCCGTTGGTGTGAGCCCTGTCGCATCGGTACACGCCCAGGTTCCTTCGGTGTAACCGGCAACATCAAGTTCGGCAATGCTGATGACTGTATTTGCCAACACTTGATTGGATGCACCACTGGCAACCTCTACACCATCGATAGAGATATCAAAATCTTCTACGGCCAGATCACCGCCATTATCATTGACCAGTGTTTTGGCAAGCGTTAACGTCGGAGCTATATCATCATTAACAATCGTACAAACCGTTTGCTCGCCGAACGCCAGAGATATCTCACCCGAGTCAAATGCACTATTGCCTACGATACCGGCCGTGCATGACCAACTACCTTCGATGTAACCCGCCACATCATCTTCTTGCAGAGAGTAAGTGCCGGGAGACAGATAAAGTGTACTGCTGGTGTAGGTCGTCGTTGAACCAGCAGTCGCGACGGTCGGAAACGACAAAGTCCCACCATCTGAAGTTACATTAAAATCGCCAAGAATCAGATTTCCACCATCATCATTAACTACCTGCTTGACGATTACCAATTCCGCATTGGGAATAATCTGAACCTGATCTTCATTATTATCGAAAACTTGTTCAAACTGGTCACCGGAAGCTGTAACGGTAGATTTATTGAGGTAATCCGCCAGCGTCAGAGGATATGCAGCGAGAGGAATCGCTGCAGCCAGGAACAAGAGGTAGCGCCAACGCCCCCTCACTGTAGACCCAAAGGGTGCCGATGCCTTGTCTGATTGCATGCTACTAATTCCATCTCGACGCTCCATATCAGGAAACCAACTCATAAAACTTCTAATAAAAATCATAAACTTCATGGCGCTAATACCGTCGCCTGAAACGTCAGACTGGCAGACGTCCCTGATCCCAGATTGGAAATGACCCATTGCAAACCGCTACCCGCAGGGCTTGAATCATTGTTTGATGTGCCGCCAGCGATGGAACTTGCCACGTAGGAAAAACCTGCTGGCAAGATATCATTGACGGTTAAATTGGTGGCCGCGTCCGGGCCGTTGTTGGTAACATCAAGCGTGAATGTCAGAACATCACCGATGTTTGGTGCCGGGTTGTCAACTGACTTTTCAATGTCCAGATCAACACCAAGATCCGTGTTGTCAAACTGGCAGGTTACATCTTCAGCGGCGTTTAAATCGAGGCCATCAAGCCCGTCAGCATCAGAACCATCACAACGAATTTGAGCCAACTCGTAACCGCTTAGCGCAGTTTCACTTAACTTGTACGTACCGGGTGGTATGGCAACAGACGTCACAGCTGCACTGGCGCTAACACCACTACCACTGTTACCGGAACCATCGTCGTAACTCAAAACAAAGTCACTAACGACAGCTGTACCACCATGGTTGTTTTTCACCACCTTCTCGAGTGTCAACCAGGCAACCGCTTCATCATCGTTTACGATGGTACAAACAACATCATCACCACCAGCAAGAGTAATCGTGTTACCCGATGAAACCGTTGTACCTGTACAGCTCCAGGCAGACGCAACATACCCTGGCAGGTTTGTTTCGCTGAGCACATAAGTACCGGGGTGCACCGGCTGATTGGTAACGGAAATCGCACCGTGAATACCTGAAATAACATCTGGCCCGGTAGCTATCAGAGAAAAATCCCCGATTACCGCTGAGCCACCACCATCATTGACTAGCGTTTTCCGCAGCGTGATATCAGCGCCAGCGAATGTCCAGTAATACACATGCTCATTGGTGTGACGACGAGTGACATCTCCATCAAATATCTCTTCATCAACATTTAATATCATCTGACCATTGGGCAGTGGGTCGTTGCCGGTCAATACTGCCCATGAACCGTTACCACCGTCCTCGCCTGCCTGGGTCAAGACACCGATGTTGTGATCGCTTGCCAGACCATAGCTGCCAGTGGTACCGGAACCGGCTATAGCATCTGCTCCCAGAGCCAGTTCGTAAAACACGTTGTTGACCGTACCACTACCGGCCTCTGCGACGATGTATCCAATGGTCTCCGTATTTCGGCTAGAGGGGATCTGGCCTATATGCTTACCCACACAAAGCCCGCCTGATTGAAACGGATAGTTCTGACGACGAACACAATCAGTGACGTAAATGACGCTGGCACGATTGTCATTGAAACTCATCACCTGACCGAGCACGACCGGATTGGTATAAGTGTGCTGAATACTGCCAGTGACATCTTCCATCAACGCCAGGTCCCAGCCACCATCAGTACTGAACTGTCCGTTGGTCTGATCCGAATCCACCTTGTGAGCTTCGAACCTGCGTCCGTCCGGCAGCGTATGCGCCCCTTCTTCCGCAATGATGCAATGAACATTGTTGGCCGTTGCCGCGGAATCCTCCCAGCCCTGAATACGCAGATCAAAAGAACTAGCGGTGATGTTGCTTATCCTGGGCACCGCCGGTGGGTTGGCAGCATCAAGTGCCTGCAGGTTGTAAGTACAAACAACAATGGCATCAGCATAGGAATTGGTGAGACTGACGGTTTGCCAGCTGGTGGTGACATTTTTTACAAGAAGGGCTTCCAACTCAGAAGATATAACCAGCGCATGAATATTGAATGGCGCAAGGCCAAGCGAAACCGCAAACAGGGTATAAGCAATCCCTTTATTGCACGCGCCAGCGAAAGCCAAGCATTGCTGCTTTGACTTTGTTACCGCTTCATCTGCAGCGACTCTTCGCTGTAGCTTGTCCACTTGTTGCAACATATCCAAAAAATTGAAAAGAATCTCGTATTCGTTTCCAGCCTGCACAGCGCACCGGAAACACTATTGTTAAAAATACCGGGTACACCATTCGGCTTGTTTGAATGAGCAAAAACATGCCCACAGAAGTGGAAGAGGTTCACAAAGCGAGACAATCAGAGTGATTGTTAAGAGTGGAACGGGTTGTTAGCGGCACTTAACTTCAGCTACAGCCTGCAAGGCTGCAAGGCTGCACTATAGTCATTAACACGTTGAGGTGATTGATCAGCTTTACGAAGCGGCTGGTTGCAGCGGCGTTAGTGACTGATTCAACGATTCAGCTATTCAACGATTCAGAATACGAAGTTCTATTCGCTCATTGCCAGTCTGGCTACCTGAAACACGTGGCTGATTAGCACCAAATGCTCGTGCTGCGAGCTGGTTTTGATCAACACCTCGTGATAACAGTAAACGCCCTACCACTAGTGCGCGTGCTCGTGACAGGTTGAGCGCAGGACGCGAACCGGGCGCACCATTAGTGTGAACTTGCAACTCCACTCTGGTGGATGGTTGCTGTTTTAGCTGGGCAGCGAGTGAATCAAGAATGCGGAAAGCGTTCTCATCCAATCGGGCCGAACCGGCGGCGAATCTTACGCCACTGATCTCACCGTTAACGAGCCGCACTCGTGGCTCTGGCACAAGACCCGAACCATTAGGAGCAAGCGGTTGCCTGGGTAATGGTTGAACAATTAGTGGTCGTTGCTGCTGTGGCGCATTGTCAGGCAAAGGCACAGGTTGCCGGGCCTGTGGCACAGCCGGTGTTTGAGGGGCTGGCCTTACAATCGTGGGGCGTTGTTGCGGTGCCTGAACCGATGGAGTCTGGACCGTTGGCCCCTGCGGAGCATATTGCGGATCAACATAAGATTGTGAACCAAAACGGTAAACCAGCCCGACATGGAAAGCACGTGCATCAACATCATGAAAATCAGCCTCAGCCCGTATAGCGAAGCGATCAGTAACCAGATAATCGACACCCAGGCCTGCGAGCACCTGGACATTATCTTCAGCATCGAGCTGGACGTCGGAATCATGCGTCATCAGACTCACACCGCCACGCACAAAACCTGTAAAACCAAAACGGTATTCAGGCAATCGTGCTTCACCCCAAGGGTAGTACAGGATTGATGCGCCGGTTGCCTGGTAATCGACAGTAGCTGCAGGTGTTAACGTGGCGGAACCTAAATCGGCGTAAGTGAGCTCGGCTGCCAGTTTCGCGGAGACATCCACACCCAGCGTAAAACCCGCCCCACCCGACTGGCCTTCATCCAGGGAAAAAACGGTACTGGCGCTGGTATCCGGCTCAAGTTGCGACACATTGGTCGAAATACCGGCGTAAAAGACTCTTTCAAACGACGAAGAACGGTCAGCACCACAGGCAGCCAAGGACGACACCACCCAAACGAGTAGTATAAGCCGGAAACTCTCGGGCCAGGCTCGTGACAGCAGCCCGGTAAGCAGATGGATACGCATTTTTAGTCAGTGTCGTAGCTACAACACGGATTAATGCAATATTCTTTCCAGAGGTTAGAGCAGTAAGGGAATTTGGAAGAAAAAAAATTCGCCATCCTTGGCGAAGTCGGCTTCAATGCCTCAATTACCACTTGGAGGAGGTCAGGTACCGAAATCACCGCAGAGGCGATTTCGAATTCTGGACTGTCGCAACAAACGCTTGGGTTAGTTACAACAGAGCCGGTATGTGGTGGGCCGGCTGATGGTGAAATATTAAGGGTTGGAATGAAATCAAACAAACTACGATTTTTTATCGTAGACTTAAGAAAATCTAACCTGAATTCACCACATAGGCCGGCAAATCGGTCCACAATGAGTGAAGCGCTAGAGGATTACGACAGGTAATCCCAAGTATTGCTGCAGATACACAGAGAGTGCCAGCCCAATACCATGTCTGACAACTTGCCTTTAAATGCACTTCGCGCTTTTGAAGCAGCGGCGCGCCACTTAAGCTTCAAAGACGCTGCTGAGGAGCTGTTTGTTACACCTGCAGCGATTAGCCAGCAAATTAAATTTCTCGAAGACATTCTCGGTGTACAGCTGTTCCACCGTACCAACCGCAAGATAACGCTGACCAAGGATGCCGAACGTGGACTTGCCAAAGTTTCAGAGGGTTTTGATGCTCTGTCCGAGGCGGTGAATCTTATCAAACAAGGGGATGTGGATTCTACCCTCACGGTCTGGAGTTCTCCGTCATTCGCTGCCAAGTGGCTGGTACCGCGCTTAAATGCATTTACCAAGTCAAACCCTGGCATTGATCTGGAGATATCAGCCGATATCAGCCTTATTGACACCAAAGGCGCATCTGACATTCCAGCCGAAAAATTCAAGCGGGGTGATGTAGATGTAGCTATTCGTTTCGGCCAGGGCGACTACGAGGGCTGTAGAGTAGACAAGTTGTTCGAAGTTTCCGCCATACCGCTTTGTAGTCCGGATTTACAAAACGGTGAGCACCCCTTGAAAACTCCGAAAGATTTGCAGTTCCATACGCTGCTACACGACGGCACGCCTTACGAGGGGCGTCCCTCCTGGTCGGTATGGCTGGATGCCGCCGAAGTTAGCGACATAGACGCAGAGCACGGAATCACATTCAACTCAGTAAGCCTGGCCTTGGCCGCAGCAGTTGATGGGCAGGGAGTTGTATTTACACTCAAAGCGCTGGCAGAGGATGATATTGCAGCTGGCCGTTTGGTCGCGCCGTTTGAGCTGAGTCTGCCGATGAATTTTGCCTATTATCTGATTACACTTGAAGATATGGCAAATACACCAAAGGTGAAGGCTTTTCGCGAATGGATTATTGATGCAGCCAGTAACCAGGCCGCTTAGCGTGACGCTGCAGGAAACAACATTCAGCCAGTGGAAGAACTTTTTCGCTTTTGGAACTTTTTCGTGTTTGGATCAGACTGCGAAGATGAGCAAGAAAGAGCGAAAAAGCCCGGCTGTGTGCCGGGCTTTTCTGCGGCATCAAAATTTTAAAACCTGATGTTATCAATTGCCAGCAATGAGCCAACTATTTCATCTTCAACATCGGTGACGGTGAACGTAATTGTCAGCGGGCTGCCCAAACCGGAGATATCAACCGTGCGATCAAGCCAACCAGTCTGTCCGGCATAACCGTCATCATCGACATCACCGCCCTCTTCTTCCACTGAGCGCAAGCCACCCGGTATACCCAGACATTCCGTATTCCCCTCAGTACCAACGATATT